>VAZV01000262.1 GCA_005884765.1 Alphaproteobacteria bacterium | reverse complement strand
TATCTTCGCCAGATCTTCTGGAGTTCGGCCATCGATCTTCCAGCCGATCTGGAGAGGCTGCTGGGCGAGGTCACGCTCGAAAGCGTTGAGTTGCCGCCAGGAGAAAGGGCCATCGTTTCGTTGCAATTGCCGAAGGGCGCGTTGATCGTGTTCGATCCGGTGACGCATACGGCCCAGTTCCTGGATGTCGGCGGCGAGGAGGCGAGCGAGAGGCAGAACCTGTCGGTGATCTTCAACAAGGTCCCGGCTCCGGTCGACAGCGTTGCCTTGCGCCCCGGGCCACTGCGCCTCGTGTTGGAAAACCGCACCGAGGGTCGCGTGTTGCCGGCGATATGGGTGGCGAACCAGGCGCTGGACGACCTGCTGAAGCGACGCAAGCCCAATCTCTCTGCCAAGCGTCTCCTCACCAATCAGACGTTCCGCGACATCTACCGGACCCAAACCCTCGCCATCGGCCAGCGACTCAAGATCTTGAGCCTGACTTTCCTGTTCAGTGATCTCAAGGACTCCACTGGGCTCTATGACCGCGTCGGCGACCTCGTCGCCTTCGATCTCGTCAACGAGCATTTCAGGCTGCTGCAGGAGATTATCGCGTCCGAACGGGGGGCGGTCGTGAAGACCATCGGCGATGCCGTGATGGCGACCTTCGAGACGCCTGAGCGCGCCATTGCGGCTGCGATCCGCATGCGCGAGGCGATGAGCGATCTTGGCGCCGAGCGTCAGCATCAGAGCCTGCACCTGAAAATGGGCATCCACGAAGGATCATGCCTCGCGGTCATCCTCAATGAGCAGCAGGACTATTTCGGCCAGACCGTGAACATCGCCTCGCGCGTTCAGGGCCTTGCTGCCTCGCGCTCGATCATGGTGACGGAATCGGTGGTGGGGAACGCGCCAGCCCGTGCGCTGCTTGAGAGCAACGGGCTAAAGCCAACGCCGAGACGCGTGGCGTTGACCGGCATCGCGGACAAGGTGTCGGTCTACGAGATATCCTGAGCGCAGCGGTCGTCGGGGTAAGTCGAAGCGAAAGCCGCGAGCGATGTTACGGTGCGCGAAGGGCGTACAGTCTTTGGTAGATCATCCGCTCGGGAAGCCAATCCAGCAGTCTGTAGCCTAGCGGCAACTTGAGGAGATTGGCGACAATTCGAACTGAAAGCGGATGCCAATAGACCGACAGATTATGAAATCGGACGACAGTGAATCCAACGGCCTTGAATTCCAACATCAACCGCCTGTGACTGAAGTATCTCTGATAATCGATGATTGGACCCGAAAGCAGGAGCATCTTGCCTGAGTGTTCTCTCGCAACCTTCTCCAGAAATGCTCCCTGCTCCTGGTGGGACAGATAATAGATACATTCGATGGCCGCTATCACGTCGTAACCCCTGAATGAAATGTCCAGGAGGTCGGCGGTCTCGAATCTGGCATTTCGCAAATCCAGCGATTTTGCGCGAGCAATCGCTACATCGCTGATGTCGGCGGCCATCACCGATCGTGCTTTGTGAAAAATCGCCTGGGTGAGGTGGCCCTCGCCACAACCAAGCTCAAGAACCGATTTATTGCGAATGGACCGCGTCACGTGTCGGCGCAGGACCCTGTCCCTGAAGGTCGCGCGCGAGACGCCCCACGGATCGGGCGTGGCATAGTAGCGATTGAAATCGTCGGCGGTACGCATGGCGGCGGATCATAGCATGTTACGCCCATCCGGGATGCTTGCTTATCATCTGACGCGCGTTCGCGGACCCGTTGGCTCCAGCCACCCTACGTGCTGTTATGGGGCCGTTATGATCAGGATGTTGGTGATAGCTGCGTTAGCGTGTTGCAGCGCCACAATGGCGGCCGCGGCGGACGATCTATATCGGGCGCAGGCGGTCGTCACAGGCCAGGGCGAGGCCAACCGCATCATCGGCTTCGCCGTTTGTTTGGAGGATGTTCTCGTCAAGGTGTCCGGCGCGTTGAAGCTTGCGGGCGACCCTCGACTGGCAGCCTATAGATCGAGCGCAGGAGATTTCGTTAAGGCGTATCGCTATCACGACCAGATGTCCGGGACGCCTACGCGCGACGAACAGGGCACGCGCGATCGGCCATACGATCTGATTGTCGACTTCGATGAAAAGAAAATCGACGACCTTCTTGGCGCGCTTGGCATCACACCATGGCTTTCGCACCGTCCGGTCCTTGCGGTCTTTGTCGAGATGGAGCAGGGGCCGAGAAAGTACGTTGTCACCGCGGATGCCGAGCCGTCCGCGGCGCCGCGTGAATCGCTGCTCGCCGCAGCCGCCAAGCGCGGGATGACCATTGTGTTGCCGAGCGTTGCGGGACTGGCGAAGTCGGGCATCAATGGGGCTGGGTTGACGAAGGTGCCGTCCTCGATATTGGCCGTTGGCGCAGCCGAGCAGGGCGGCGATGTCGCTTTGGTTGGGCGGCTGGTATGGGACGATTCCGAACTCGGATGGGCCACAGAGTGGCAAATGGAGTGGCAGGGCCGGCCGCACCGCTGGCAGCTTCGCGGTGTCACGTTCGATGAAGCGTTCCGACGCGCCATCGGCGGCGCCGCGCAAATCTTGTCAGGCAACGGTGATCCGGGATAGTCGGACGCCGCGAGGCGTGTTGCGGCAAATCGCGTTGGCGGCGAATTGGAGGGAGCGATAACTATCCCGCGCGAGCCCCGTTCGGAACGGCTGATTCAGGAATGGCCAACCGCGGTAAGATTCCATCGGAGAATCCGATGTCAAAGATCATGCCCTCCGATTTCTCGCCTGCCATTTTGCGAACAGGCAGATTGACGACGAACAGCGCTTGCTTTCCTTCTATTTCGATTTCCGGGTTCGAACGTTCCTTTTTCATTCCAACCAGGATGGTGCGCTTGTGATCTCCGAAATCGACCAGCAACCGTACCAGCTTCTCGGAACGAGTGACATCTTCGACTCGTTCAATAGTCCCCACTCGGATATCGAGCTTGTCCAGGTCTTCAAGCGAGACCGTTGGCTTGACTGCAGTTGGCTTGAAGTCTGTTGCCATGGATCTTCGGCTTCCTGCGGCAGGATGGGTTGAGCGCTTTCGGCGATGCGAAACGTTTCACAACTCGCGTGAACGCCCGGCGCGGTGCGCGACAATTGCCTTTTCAGCAAGCGCGTCGAGTCTGCTCATGTGGATGTCGCCGCGACCAGCTAGCATTCCTGCGATGGAGATATCCTCGTCGAGGGCTTCCCAATGGAGCCCTACGCGGCTCAATTCGACCTGAGCCCGCTCTGCGGGCGTTGCGCGCAAAAGCCGAGGAAACCATGCGAGCGGAACACCAAGCGTCCGTCCGTCGCTCAGCTCAACCCACATCGTGTGCTCGTCAAACCGGACACTGGCTCCCGAAATGCTCATGCAGCCAATTGTAGCCCGGATGGAGCGTAGCGCAATCCGGGATAGCGACGTCAACGGCGGCCCCGGATTTCGCTGCGCTCCATCCGGGCTACGCTCGCTGACAAACAGGTTCGATCCCCCGCGCGTCAGAGGGCCGCAATGGCGGGCAAAACCTTTCGGACTGCGCCAGAAACACCGGGCGCAGTGTTGTTGCGCAACGCCCGCACGATCCACTGCTCGAACTGGATTTTCGTCGTGCCTTTCGCCTTGCAGGCAATACCCAAAATACCTTTGTGGTCGTACCATTTCAGCAATTCGGGAACGTTCTTATCGGCGACAGCCTTCTGGATGCTGTCGGCAGCCATTTTTGCAAGAGCTATCACATCCAGAGTTCCTGTCTTCTTGATGTAGTCACCGGCAAGTGCTGCAACGTCAGTTGCAGCACTGAGGTCGATCTTCTTCAGTGTGCGATCAATCCTCCGGCGACAATACCGCATCACAATCGGAAGCTGATTCTTAGGATCAGCGGCTTGCATGAATAGCTCATCGAAAATCGGAGCGAGCTTAGCTTTAAGAGTGGCGCCGTCGAAACCCTCGACCCGTGCGATTGCCTCGATCACGCTTGGCAGAAGAAAAAGGTTCTCGATCTCTGACACCGGCAGAGCGGCAATTCCTTTGCTCTGTAGCAATTGGATATCCGAGGCGTCGTAGGCATCGGCGTCGACGATACCAGCACAGGTCACGCGCGTAAGAGCGGCATTGGCCCGCATAGTAATCACTGCGTGGATAACCTCTTCGCACGACCCGCGAGGGATAATTGTCCAATCCGGATAACAGGCTCGGTATATGGCCTGATCGAGGCTGCCGCCGTCGCCTTCTACAAAAAGGACAGGTCGGCGGCTTCCAAGGATGAGCGTCGTGATGTCTTCGGTGAAGCCGGTGCTATCTGGGACAGCTTCGATGGTCCACCCACTAGTCGGGTTATAGTCGCTTAGAACGTATTTTTGGCCTTCGCGCGATGCGACAAATTCAAGATCGTGGGAGATAAAGACCATGCCGCAGTCAGGCCGCACGGCCTCGAGTTCATCCCAGAGGCGCGACATAATCGATCGGTGGATATGCAGTTCCGGTTCATCAAAAATAATGAGGCTGGCGGGCGCTGCAGTGAGTGTTTGGCCGACGAGATAAAAAATTGCCCGCTCTCCATCGCTCATGTCAGCCGCGCGATATTTGTCGGTTCCACCGATCAACACCTGGATATCGTCGCCAGTGATATGCAGCTTTCGATGTGGAAGGATCCGATCCCAAATCTCAACGAGTTGCTCGAACTTTGTAGGCGAGGCAGGTTGGCCCACGCCTGCGCGCGCATTCTTGTGCGTCTCAAGAGAAGTATTTGCCTGATCGGCAAAAAGTGCCTGCACTAGGTGATCGTAATCGTTCAGCAGCGAAACCGCAGCGTTGTTTTGCCAGCGGCTCCCGATCCGATTAAGAAGCGCCGCGCCTTCATGAGCATGACCCATCCTAAGACCGAGAAGGGCTGCCCGCTCGTTGATCTTAGGAACCGAAGGGTTGAGGGTGAGGGCGCGATGCGCGGAAATTCGGTGAGCATTTTCTCCAAGGTCATTTTCGATTTTGACGGCAAGCCGCGTCTTGCCGCCGCCATTTGCGCCGACAAATAAGAGCGATGTTCCAGGCTCAACCTGAAAGTCGATAGGGCCGGACGGGGTGGGCACCGAAAATTTAAAAGTCATGTCGCTGCAAGCTGGTAGTGCTTCGTGGAAAAAGGCCGCTCGTACGAGCGGCCTTCGTATGCTTCCGCGTGAGTTAGCGGCTTACGAACACCCCGTCGTGCTGCCACACGTATCGCATTTCATACACGTGCCATTCCGCACTAGCGTAAAATTCCCGCACTCGCCGCACATCTCGCCTTCGTAGCCTTTGGCTTTCGCCTCAGCCCGGCGTTCGGCCTTGGTGGGTGCCGCGGCTGCTGCGGCGCCGGCCTTGCTCCACTGCAACGCCTCCAACTTCTCGGTCGGCGAGAGGTCGTGATGGGTTTCCTGCTTCAGCGCGACTGAACCTTCCACCGTGTCGGCCGAGCGCGCGGTGGCGCCGTGGGAGGACATCGAGGTGACGTTACTGGGACCGCGCGTGTCGCCTTGCGGCTCGCTGCCGCCGCGCATGACGACGAGATTATCGGTGCGCGAACGGGTCAGGCCCCTCGACAGGTACTTGTTGCCTTCCGGCACCTTGCCTTCCTCGACGCCCTTGCCGATGGCGTCGAAGTTGGTTTCGGTTGGATCGACATGGGCGAGATCGAACCGGCCCATGTAGCTCACCGCGAGCTCGCGGAACACGTAGTCGATGATCGAGGTCGCATACTTGATCGAGTCGTTGCCCTGCACCGGGCCATTCGGCTCGAAGCGGGTGAAGGTGAAAGCATCGACATATTCCTCCAGCGGCACGCCGTATTGCAGGCCAAGCGAGATCGCGATGGCGAAATTGTTGATGATGGAGCGAAGTGCGGCGCCTTCCTTGTGCATGTCGATGAAGATCTCGCCGAGGCGGCCGTCATCATATTCGCCGGTTCGCAAGTAAACCTTGTGGCCGCCGACCACGGCCTTCTGGGTGTAGCCCTTGCGGCGGTCCGGCATCTTCTCGCGTTCGCGCATCACGACAATGCGCTCGACGAGCCGCTCCGTGATCCGTTCCGAAAGCTGCGCGGCACGCGCGGCAAGAGGCTTCTCGTAGAGCGCCTCCACCGCATCGTCCTCGTCGTCATCATCACTGATGAGCTGGGAGTTCAGCGGCTGCGACAGTTTCGAACCGTCGCGATAAAGCGCGTTGGCTTTCAGCGCGAGCTTCCAGGACAGCATGTAGGCCGCCTTGCAGTCCTCGACCGTGGCGTCGTTCGGCATGTTGATGGTTTTTGAGATCGCGCCCGAGATGAAGGGCTGGGAGGCCGCCATCATGCGGATGTGGCTTTCGACCGAAAGGTAGCGCTTGCCGACCTTGCCGCAGGGGTTGGCGCAGTCGAACACCGGATAGTGCTCGGCCTTGAGATGCGGCGCGCCTTCCACCGTCATCGCGCCGCAGATGTGCACGTTGGCGGCCTCGATCTCGCGCCTGGTGAAGCCGACCGCCGAGAGCAGGTCGAAACTGGGCGCGGCGATCGCTTCCGCGCCGATGCCGAGCTGGTCGCGGATGAAATCCTCGCCAAAGGTCCACTTGTTGAAGGCGAACTTGATGTCGAACGCGGTCGGCAGCGCCTTTTCCACTTTCGCAATGGCCTCGTCGGTGAAGCCCTTGGCCTTCAGGGTCGAGACGTTGATGCCGGGCGCGTTGGAGAGCGAGCCGTGGCCGACCGCATAGGCCTCGATTTCTGCGATCTCGCTCTCGCGGTAGCCGAGCGCGCGCAGCGCCTCGGGGACCGCGCGGTTGATGATCTTCCAGTAGCCGCCGCCGGCGAGCTTCTTGAATTTCACCAGCGCGAAATCCGGCTCGATGCCGGTGGTGTCGCAATCCATCACGAGCCCAATGGTGCCGGTCGGCGCCACCACCGTGACTTGCGCGTTGCGATAGCCGTTGACCTCGCCGAGACCAAGCGCATCGTCCCAGGCCGCCTTGGCATGCGCGATGATGTCGGCTTGCGGGCAGGAGGCGTGATCGAGCGGCACCGGATTGACGGCGAGCGCTTCATAGCCGCGGGATTCGCCGTGCGCGGCACGGCGGTGATTGCGGATCACCCGCAGCATATGGGCGGTGTTCTTCTTGTAGCCCGGGAAGGTGCCGAGCTCGGCCGCCATCTCGGCCGAGGTCTTGTAGGCAATGCCGGTCATGATCGCGGACAGCGCGCCGCACAGCGAACGGCCTTCCTTGGAGTCATAGGGCAGGCCCATGGTCATCAGAAGGCCGCCGATATTGGCAAAGCCGAGACCCAGCGTGCGGAACTCATAGGAAAGCTCGGCGATCGCCTTCGACGGGAATTGCGCCATCATCACGGAGATTTCGAGCACGATGGTCCACAAGCGGCAGAGATGCTCGTAGGCATCGACGTCGAAGTGGCCGCGCGTTGACGCGTTGGCGGGGGTGTAAAAGGTGAGCAGATTGGCGGACGCCAGGTTACAGGCGGTGTCGTCCAGGAACATGTATTCCGAGCACGGATTGGACGCGCGGATCTCGCCGGAGGCCTTGCAGGTGTGCCAGTCGTTCATGGTGGTGTTGAAGTGCAGGCCGGGATCGGCGGACGCCCAGGCGGCGTAGCCGATCTTCTCCCAGAGCTCGCGCGCCTTGAGCGTCTTGGTGATCTTCTTGTTGGTGCGGCCGATCAGATTCCAATCGCCGTCGGTTTCCACCGCGCGCAGGAAGTCGTCCTTCAGCGACACCGAATTGTTGGAGTTCTGGCCGGAGACCGTGAGATAGGCCTCCGAATCCCAGTCGGTATCGTAGACCGGAAAGTCGATGTCCTTGTAGCCCTGCTTGGCAAACTGGATCACCCGCTTGATGAAATTGTCGGGCACCATCGCACGGCGCGCGAGCTTGATCTCGCGGCGGAGCGCCGGGTTCTTCTCGGGGTCGAAGCAGTCGTCGCCGCTTCCTTCGCAATTGACGCAGGCTTTCAGCACCGCCTTCAAATGCTTCTGGTTGATCTTGGAGCCGGTTACGAGTGCTGCGACCTTCTGCTCCTCCTTCACCTTCCAGTCGATATAGGTCTCGATGTCCGGATGATCGGCGTCGACCACGACCATCTTGGCCGCGCGGCGCGTGGTGCCGCCGGACTTGATCGCGCCCGCGGCACGGTCGCCGATTTTGAGGAAGCTCATCAGGCCGGAGGAGCGGCCGCCGCCGGACAGCCGTTCGCCTTCGCCGCGCAGGCGCGAGAAGTTCGAGCCGGTGCCGGAGCCATATTTGAACAGCCGCGCCTCACGCACCCACAGGTCCATGATGCCGCCCTCGTTGACGAGATCGTCGGCGATGCCCTGGATGAAGCAGGCGTGCGGCTGCGGATGCTCGTAAGCCGATTTCGACTTGGTGAGCTTGCCGGTCTTGTAGTCCACATAATAGTGGCCCTGGCCGGGGCCGTCGACGCCATAGGCCCAATGCAAGCCGGTGTTGAACCATTGCGGCGAATTCGGCGCGACCATCTGCTTGGCCAGCGTGTAGCGCAGCTCGTCGAAGAAGGCTAAAGCATCTTCTTCCGACGTGAAGTAGCCGCCCTTCCAGCCCCAATAGGTCCAGCAGCCGGCGAGGCGATCGAACACCTGCTTGGCGGAGAGCTCGCTGACATAGCGCTCTTTCTCCGGCAGGTCGGCCAGCGCCGCGGCGTCCGGCACCGAGCGCCACAGCCAGGACGGCACAGTCTCTTCCTCGACCTTCTTCAGGCGCGCGGCGACGCCGGCTTTGCGGAAATACTTTTGTGCCAGGACGTCGGAGGCGACCTGCGACCAGAATGCCGGCACCTCGACGTTTTCAAGCCGAAACACCACCGAGCCGTCGGGATTGCGGATTTCAGATGTCGTCAATCTGAAATCAATCCCAGCGTAGGGTGACTGGCCTTGGGTAGTGTTGCGCCGTTCGATTCGCATAGTTGTGCCCCGTCTCTTTTTGATCGGACCGCTGGCGGCGGCACCGGATGTTGTTCCTTGAGCGAACCCGTTGGACCCGCGGCTTGCGACCGACGGTCTGAGGTATCCGCGAAGCTAAAGCCGGTGGATCCGGCCCAGTTTCTCTTCGGCACAAACCGATGCGCCCATCGGTCTTGTGCCCGCCACGACTGGGATGGAACCGCCGTTCCGTCCCCGCCATGCATTCAACGCCCCAACTCTCACCCCGTTTACGGGCCCGTTATCGGCGCCCCCAATCCCTCCAGAACCAGGGCAAAAAAGCCCCGCACCCGTTGCCTCGACCGGCGGACGGAGTGGTCATTCTGGCACCCTTTGGAAGCGACCGGCGGGACCCGAATACACTCGCGCCGAACAGGAAGAAGGCTAGGCCAAACCCATTGCGCCCGTCAAGAACTAGTACGAGTTCCTGAATCAAATACTAAATATGGTGGAAAGAGGGGGAAAACAGGGGTCGATGCCGCGCCTGTGATCGGCCCAAGTATCAGTGAGTCCTAAGGGATTCCCAAGCGAAAAAAATTCGCTCCACCGCTGTGGACCCCAGCCTTCGCCCGCTGTTCACAGGAGAAGTATTTATTCGCCGCCGGCCATTGCGCTTTTGGAGACTCAACGCAAGCCGCCGGAGAGGTGTGGGCTGGCATGTCCGCACACCCATGGTCCGCCGTCCCGATCAGCGGCAAAAGGAGCTGCTCCCGCCGATTCTTGCCGGTCTTCTTCCATGACAAGTCCGATCCCGACCAACGCGCGTGCGCGCATCGCACCCGCGGGCCTCCTGTTCCTCGCCATCACCTCGTTGGGCTGGGGGTTCAACTGGCCGGTCACCAAATATCTCCTGGGAGAACTGCCGCCGCTGACGCTCCGCGGTACGACCGGCGTGATCGGCGCGCTCATCCTGGCCCTGCTTGCGGTCGCGCGAGGGCAGAGCCTGAGGGCCGATCGCAAGATCTGGCCGCGGCTCGTGCTCGCCAGCCTGCTCAATGTCACGGGATGGATGGTGCTGATGGGGCTGGCGCTGCTTTGGTTGCCGGCGAGCGAAGCGGCGTTGATTGCCTACACCATGCCGGTGTGGGCCTCGCTGCTGGCCTGGCCGGTCCTTGGTGAGCGGCCGAGCTTGCTGCGCACGATCGCGCTCGTCATGGCATTCGCAGGCCTCGCCGCGATCATGGGCGGCAACGGCTTTGGCGCAAGCCAAGCCAAACTGCCGGGCATACTGATGGCGCTGTCGGGCTCCGTCGGATTTGCGTGCGGCACCGTGCTTGCCAAGAAGCTCCCGATCACATTGCCGCCGATCACGGCCGCCGCCTGGCAGATCGGCCTCGGCTGCTTTCCGGTCGCTATCGCCGGCCTCCTGATCGAGACCACGCATCTGGAAGCGCTCACGGAGGTCGGCTGGTTCTTGCTGTTCTATTCGACGGTGATCCAGTTCTGCGTCGCCTATGTGAGCTGGTTTGCAGCGCTCGCGCGGTTGCCGGCCGCGGTCGCGGCGATCGGCACGATGGCGGTGCCGGTGATCGGCGTCGTGGCGTCGGCGGTCGCGCTGCACGAACCGCTCGGTGCGGGCCAGATCGCCGCGCTGGTGTTCACCCTTTTAGGCGTCGTGCTCGCGACGCGATCGTGACCAACCTGATGTGTGGGGCGCGATGACGATAAACGTGTGCGCCAGGATAGCAAATCGGCCGGAGCAAAAAGCAAGGAGCGTATTGCCGAAGCCGGAGCAGCAGAAAACAGGCGTATCTGGCGCGGCTAACGCCAGATACGCCGCCTTCTTCATCTAAAATCCCAGCAACGGGTTAGGGGCAGGGATGCCGCAACCCGTCAAAGCCGAGGTAGGTTCCCGACGCCGGATCGTAGGAGCGATAGCGCTGCGCGCAGTAGGACGCGCTGTCATCGCCGACCGGCACCGGAACTTCGGCGACCACGCCTTGGTCGGCATACTGGTCGTCGTAATATCCCGGCGCATCGTAATATCCGGGCCCGCCATAATAAGCGTAGGCATCGTTGGCCGCGATCGCGCCGCCGACCACGGCTCCGGCGGCTACTGCGCCGGGCCACCAGCCGCCACGACGACGATCGCCGCCGCGCCAGCCGCGGTCACTGCCGTTCCAGGTGGTGCGGCCGCCGTTCCATGTCGCGCCTCCGGCAGGACGCCCAGCGGCAAACGATCCCGACTGTGCATTGGCTGCGAAGTTTGCTTGCGGAGCGCCGCCACCGATCCGCGCGTTGGTTTGCGGAGCGGCACCACCGATCCGCGCGTTGGCTTGCGGAGCGCCACCGCCGAAGCGTGCGGCTGGCGCGCCGCCGCCCATACGCGCACCACCGCCGCCACCGATCGCGGCGCCGCCGGCAGCGTGGCCGCCCCTATGTCCTTGCTGTGCAAAGCTTGCGCTCGGCGCTGCCACCAGCAAGGCCAACGCGGTAGCGGTACTCAAAATCTTCAGGCTCGTCATTGTCGTGAACTCCATCTCGCGGGGATAGGGGCTAACCCGCAGGCTCCGCAGGGGTTCCAGGGCCGTGATTAATCCGCATTTGGCGTCGGTCACACTGGGGTGCTCCAGATAGTCGCGCCGCCTGACGTTACTGGACAATCCGGCTCGCGGATGGCATCAGAGCCACTAGTTCCGCTCAAACCGGCCTTGCTCCATGAAACAGTTCTTCCTCAAGCTATTCACATGGTGGAACGGCCAGACGTTTGGCACGCAATTGTGGACGTGGCGGTTTGGCGAGTTGGTCGGCACCGACGAGCAGGGCAATCGCTACTACCGCACCCGGGGCGGCAAGATCGATCCGACGCTGCATTTTGAGCGGCGCTGGGTGATCTACAACGGCTATGCCGAGGCGAGCCGGATTCCGCCGTCATGGCACGGCTGGATGCATCATACCGTCGACGTGCCGCCGACCGAGCAGGACTACACGCCGCGGGAGTGGGAGAAGCCGCATGTGCCGAACATGACCGGCACGCCGCAAGCCTATCGGCCCTCCGGCTCGACGCTCGCCAGCGGCCGCAGGCCGAAAGCCACCGGCGACTACCAGCCCTGGACGCCGGGCAGCTAAGCTTCAAAATTCATCATTCCGGCGCGCGCAGCGCTAGGCGCGTGCGCGGGGAAACCAAGTGAGAGCCTGTGGACAACGGGAACAGCGGGGACATCGGCAACGGCGTCCTTGTGCTTCTCGCGTGATCGGGGCTCAATAGGGTCATCTTACGGAGATGGGACGCCATCGCGTCGGATCGGGCAACAGAATCGCGACTGCCCCGATATGCAGCGGCTACCGATCAGAATACGGCCGGGAGATAGGCCCCCGGTGGAGACGTTCTGAAATCGCCCGTGAATTGTGTGGCTGCCGTGAGACAGGAAAGGCCGTCTGGGAAACCGGGCGGCCTTTTTCTGTGCTGGCTCCTATCCTTTTTCTGTGCTGGCTCCTATGACGCCAGCCGCGCTGCGGCGCGCTTTATCATCTCGCCGCGGCGTGCCTGCGAAGGCGCAATCCGCTCCCGGATCGAGGCTACGATTTCCGCCGGCGCGGTCTCGGGTGAGCCGGCATTGAACGGCGGCGCAGGGTTATACTCGATCCGAAGCTGGATCGCTTCTGCCGTCTTGCGGTCGACGAGCAGCGACACCAGCGTCAGCGCGAAATCAATCCCCGCGGTGACGCCGCCGCCGGTGACGCGGTTACGGTCGATGCAGACGCGCGTGTTGGTCGGCGTCGCGCCGAACTCTCCAAGAAAATCCATCGCGGTCCAGTGCGTCGCCGCGCGATAGCCTTTGAGCAGGCCGGCCGCGCCGAGCACCAGCGATCCCGTGCAGACCGAGGTGACGTATTTCGCACCCGACGCCTGCCGGCGCAGGAAAGCGAGCATCTCCTCGTCATGGACCATGTCGTCGGTGCCGAGCCCGCCGGGCACGCAGACGACATCGAGCTGCGGGCAATCGGCGAAGGTTGTGGTCGGCGTCAGCGTCAGCACGCTATCGCTTGCGACCGGCTCGATCCGTTTCCAGATCAGATGCACCTTGGCGCCGGGCACGCTGGAAAACACCTGCACCGGGCCGGTGAGGTCGAGCTGGGTCACGCGCGGGAAAATCACAAGGCCGATCTGCAGGGGCGCCGACATGAGGGTAGGTCTCCAAATTGAGCTTGACCCAGCCATCCTGCCATGATGGCCTCGTGTCCGAAATGCCATTCTTCCCTCATTTCAGGACAGAGCTCGGTCATGATCGGCATTCTGATATTTCCCGATTTTCAGCTATTGGACGCTTCCGGACCGATTTCGGTGTTCGAGATTGCCGGCCGTTATGCCGGCGCCGCCGCTCCCGCGATCCGGGTGCTGGCGGCAACGCCGGGTCCGGTTCGCAGCTCGTCGGGCGTCGAGATGCTCGCGCGCGGCCTCAAGCCTTCCGGCGCGATCAGCACCTTGATTGTGGTCGGGGGCCGAGGGGTGCGCACGCCGGCGACGTGCGAGAAGACGCTGGCTTTCGTACGAAGGATCGCAAAACGCGGCATCCGCATCGCCAGCGTCTGCTCCGGCGCCTACGTCCTCGCCGAAGCCGGGCTCCTCGACGGCCGCCGCGCCACCACGCATTGGGCGCGTACCCGGCATTTTCTCGCCTCTTATCCCAAGGTGAAGCTGGAGGCGGACCAGATCTTCGTGCGCGACGGCAACATCTGGAGTTCGGCCGGCATCACCGCGGGCATTGATCTCGCGCTCGCGATGGCGGCAGAGGACTATGGCGACGAGGTCGCGCAGAAGACCGCGCGTCAGCTGGTGCTTTATAACAGGCGCAGCGGCGGACAATCGCAGTTTTCATCGCTTCTGGAACTGAAGGCGCCGACCGGGCGGTTCGGACCGCTCTTGACCTGGGCGCGCGAGCATCTCGACGCGCCGCTGACGGTTGACGATCTCGCCGAGCGGGCCGCCATGAGCTCGCGTCATTTCGCTCGCGCCTTCATCGCGGAAACCGGCACCACGCCCTCGAAGGCGATCGAGCGGTTGCGGATCGAAGTGGCGCGCGCGCGCGTGCAGTCCGGAAGCGAGGCGATCGAGCACGTCGCGCAATCGACCGGCTTTCGCGATCCCGAGCGGATGCGCCGCGCCTTCATCCGTGCCTTCGGCCAGCCGCCGCAATCGTTGCGCCGCGCCGCCCGGATGGGCTAGGTCGACTTCATACATCCGCAAAGGCTCCTCTTGGTCTCGGAATCTCAGCTACTCTGTGCGGTTAGACTAGCTCGGCCCTACGGCACGGCCGGTCTCGGTTGACCGAACACCACCCCTTTGGCCTCGGTCCCGACGGCGGTGAGGAGCGCGATGATGATCGCCACGGAGGCTGCGACCGATGCAAGCGCGAGGCCGTAGTTTCCGCCGAGGTGTGAGGCGATGCCGGCCTGAAGTGTCGCGTTCACCGACGCGATCAAGTTGCCCAATTGATAGACGAATCCGGGAAACGTTCCCCTTGCCGTATCGGGCGAGATTTCGTTGAGATGGACCGGCACGACGCCCCAGGCACCCTGGACCATGAACTGCATCAGGAAGGCGCCGATCGCGAGCAGCGTGGCCGTATTGGAAAACGCCCAAAGCGGAATCACCGGCAACGACAGCAGAGCCGCCACGATGATGCATCGGCGTCTGCCGAAACTCTCCGAGAGCGCGCCAAAGAGAATGCCGCCGCAGATGGCGCCGATGTTGTAGATCACCGCGATCGCGCCGACGGCATGCGGGGATAATTTGTGCTCCAGTTGCAGGAACGTCGGGTAGAGGTCTTGGGTGCCGTGGCTGAAGAAGTTGAACGCGGTCATCAGCACGATGGCATAGAGACCCAAGCGCCACTGCGATTTCAACACGGTCAACGTGCTGCCCCGCTCGAGCACCGCCTGGCCGCTCCAGGTCGGCGATTCCGGGACACTGCGACGGATATAAAAGACGAGCAGGGCGGGTATGACACCGATCATGAACATTCCGCGCCACCCGATATAGGGGAAGAGCGCGCCATAAACGATCGAGGCCAGGAAATAGCCTGCGGGATATCCCGATTGCAGCAGTCCGGAGACAAAACCGCGGGCGCGGGGCGGGATGGATTCCATGGTCAGCGAAGCGCCGACCCCCCATTCGCCGCCCATCGCAACGCCATACAGGGCGCGCAGCACGATCAGCGCGATCAAACTTGGCGCGAAGCCCGATGCGAATTCCAGGACCGAATACAAGAGGATGTCGGCCATCAGTGTGGGGCGGCGTCCCCAGCGATCGGCGGCCCGCCCGAAAATGAAGGCGCCGACCGGACGCATCGCCAAGGTCAAGAGAATGGCGAGCGTGACATTCGAAATGTCAGTGTGGAATTCCGCGGCAATGTCCTTCAATACAAACACCAGAAGGAAGAAATCGAAAGCATCCAGCGACCAACCAAGAAAGCTTGCTGCGACGACGTGTTTCTGTTCGCTGGTCCATCCGGATAATGCTGCAGGTATCATCATCGCTGGCTTGATCATGCACCGGACCTTATGCGTGTCCGATGCGGGGAAAAAAATCGGCGGCGCCGATCGCGTTGCCGGAGTTGCCAGCAACCAAAGCAACGGTGCTAATGCTCAGACCCAGAGCAAAGTTCCGCGCGGGAAACGGCTTCTCACCTTTGAGGATTTTGCCGAACCTTCCGCGGCGAAAAACGCTCAGCGCCATCAGCCCCAGCTTGCGCCCCAACCACTCCGTGGTCGGCGCCTGGCCCCACAGATATTGGCCCATCGGGCCGAAATCGACCTGGGCCCCCACCAGCATGAAGATGAATAGACGCATGATGAATGCGGTGGTCGAGACGAATTCGTCGAGCTTGCGCGCTTCGCCGGGCTCCATCGGGAGCAGCATTGCGATTCGTCACAGCCAATACACTTGTATCTCACTGCCCGCCCAGTTACGGGGATGCCCGAAGAAGATGCGTCGTCCCAGCGAGCGTCGAAGTAGAATATCCGCTTCGCTATTCCGTCGGACGCCTTAACAGTCGATATCCTGTAAAATCCCGTTTCGGATAGCTGCGGCTCCTTGCGACCAAGCCACTGCCATGTGATGACGGCCATGTTAGTCGCCGACGCGGGCCTAAGTGCGACGATTGGCTAATTTGCCGGACCGGCGCTACTGCACCGTCCTCGGAGAATAACAACGTCGGCCTTGTTAGGACGGCCGGCGAGATCAGAAGAAGAGCCACAGCTGCGCGCGCAATCCCCAGCGGCCTTGACTCCGCAACCGGCATCCCAGAGCTTTCTCGCGAAAGCCGGGCCGGTGCCGATGGGAGCACCAGGTGCCCGTGATTGGGGGGATTCCTGTAATGACCGGACAGGCTGCATCTCACGTCTATTTCGGCCTTAATCCGATGTGGGTGTCCACCTGCGTCCTGGCCATTACTTACGCGACGATCATGTCGGAGAAAGTTAACCGCTCCATCGTGGCGCTAGTCGGCGCCACCGTGATGATCCTGATCGGTGTGCTCGACCAGGACGAGGCGATTAAGGGCATCGACTGGAACACCATCGGCCTACTCACGGGCATGATGATCTTGGTATCCATCTCGCGTCGCTCAGGCATGTTCCAGTAGATCGCGATATGGTCGGCAAAGGCGGCGAAAGCACATCCAGCGGGTATTCTTTTCATTCTCCAGATCACAACTGCGGTGCTCTCCGCTTTCCTCGACAACGTCACGACCGTGCTTCTGATTGTTCCTGTAACGCTGGCGATCTGCAAAACGTTGCATGTGCCGGCCTATCCTTATTTGTTTGCGGAAATCTTCGCCTCGAACATCGGCGGTACCGCAACCCTGATTGGCGATCCGCCTAATATCCTAATCGGCTCGCAAGTCGGCCTTACCTTCAACGATTTTGTCTTTCACCTGACGCCGGTAATCGTCATCGTCATGATGGCGCAAGCGATGATCATTCATTTCCTCTGGGGCAACGATCTCAAGGCATCGCATGATGCCGAGGCCCGAGTGATGGCGATGAATGCGGCCGACTCGATCCTCGACTGGAGGCTACTCAGGCAATCGCTTGCGATTCTGACGCTTGTTATGATTGCCTTCGTGCTGGCGCGCCCGCTGCATCTCGAGCCCGCCACCATTGCCATGCTCGGCGCCGCCGTGCTGATGCTGCTCGATAACTGGGCTCACCACACCGAGAAAGCTGCGCATAATATTCATCAGACGTTCGGCGATGTGGAGTGGATCACTATCTTCTTCTTCATCGGCCTCTTCGTCGTGGTGCATGGCGTTGACGTTGGCGGTCTCCTCAATCTGCTTGCCAAACAACTGGTCGCCGCGACCGGCGGCAATATGGCGCATGCCGGCTACGCCGTCCTGTGGTCATCGGCGGTGCTATCGGCGATTGTCGATAACATTCCATTCGTCGCCACGATGATCCCATTGATCAAGAACATGGCGCCAGATTTCGGAGGTGCCGATCACATCCAGCCGCTATGGTGGTGCCTGTCGCTGGGGGCCTGCCTGGGTGGCAACGGCACTCTGATCGGAGCGTCAGCCAATTTGACGGTCGCCGGCATCGGCGACCGCAACGGGGTGCCATTCAGCTTCGTCACCTATACGCTCTATGCTTTTCCGATGATGGTCGTCTCGCTGACGATCTGTCACATCTATGTGTGGTGGCGCTATTTCTGAGCGCGCGGGCTCGCATCGACCGGCTCTTTCGATGGTGCCGCCTTACTCGCGAAACTTACCGAGGTGATCAAGGGAGGCGGCGTCAGTCAGGTCTGTCGTCCCGCGGAAGCGGCGGTCAACATGGTCTTGGAGGCGTGCCCCTAATTCAGTGCCTTGAACCAGACGCCGATCGCACTGGCCGCGAGGTTGGCCTGTTGCAAAAGCTTGCCCATCGTGAAGAAGCCGTGGAATTGGCCGGGGAAGTGACGGTAGGTCACGGGCACGCCCGCCTCTCCGAGGCGTTTTGCGTATTCGTCGCCTTCGTCGCGCAAGGGGTCGGCGCCCGCGGTCAGCACATAGGCCGGGGGCAATCCGGCAAGCGAACTGACGCGCGCGGGCGAGGCCCGCCAATCGTTGATGTCGGCATCGCCCATATAGTGGTTCATGAACCAGCTAACCACCGAATGCGTGAGCAGGATGGAGGTCTCGGGTTCGCGGTGCGAAGGGTGCTTTCGCGAGAAATCGGTGGCGGGATAGATCAGCACCTGGCCTGCGATCTTTGGGCCGTTGGCCTCGCGCGCGGCAAGCGAAACCACCGCGGCCAGGTTGCCGCCGGCGCTGTCGCCGCCAACCGTCAATCGTGAGGCATCGATACCGAGCTTGCCGGCATTGGCGGCGATCCATCCCGTTGAGGTAATCGCGTCATCGACGGCGGCGGGAAATTTGTGTTCCGGCGCGAGCCGGTAGTCGACGGAAATGACGATCAGCTCGCCCTCCTGCGCGAGCTTGCGGCACACCACGTCATGGGTTTCGAGATTGCCGATCACCCAGCCGCCGCCGTGAAAGAACACCAGGCATGGCGCAAGCCCGCTGGTCTTTCGAAGCGTTTTCGGCGTGTAGAGGCGTGCCGGGATCGCGCCGTGCGGAGCCGGAATCGAGAGCGGCTGCACCGATTGAAGTTCCGGCGGCTCCGGGTTGGTGACGAGACGCGCCGCCAGATAGAACTCGCGGGCTTCCGCTGCGGTCAGCGTCTCATAGGCGGGACGGCCCGCTTCCTGAAACGCCTGGTAGACCGCGGCGGCATCGGCATCGAGAACAACGGGCATGCTTGAGAAACCTCGGAGTTGGATTGACGGTTTAAGCGGCGGTGCGTCCGCCGTCCACGGTGTAGGCGGAGCCGGAGACGTAGCTCGCCTCGTCGGAAGCAAGGAACGCCACGACGGAAGCGACTTCGGAGGCGTGGCCTAGCCGCCGCGCCGGAATCCGCTCGACCAGCCTGTCGTTGGGCACGGGGCCGCCGCCGGGATTGCGGCCGGCAATGATCGTGCTCAGCATCCGGCTGTCGATCAGGCCGGGGCAGACGCAGTTGATGCGCACGGCCGTATTGGCGCATTCCCATGCGGCGCTCTTCGTGAGCCCGATCACCGCATGCTTGCTCGCGCTGTAAACCGCGATCTGCGGCGATCCCATCAGGCCTGCAATCGATGCGGTGTTGATGATGCTGCCCCTGTTCTGTTTCAGCATGACAGGCAGCACGTGCTTCATCCCCAGGAATACACCGACGACATTGACATCGAGCACCTTACGAAACGTCTCGAGCGGATAGTCGGGGATCGACTTGATCTCACCTTCGATGCCGGCATTGTTGTGGAACACGTCGATGGTGCCGAACTTATCGGTGGCGGCGCGGACATAGTCGGCCACCTCATCTTCCTGCGTGACATCGGCGGTGACGGCCAATGGCTCGGCGGATGCCGGCAAATCCCTGACGGCGGATCTAAGGTCGGCTTCCCTGCGATCGACGGCGACGATGCGCGCACCGCGTTCGGCCAAAAGCCGGATCGTTGCGGTTCCAATGACACCGGCGGCGCCGGTGACAACGGCGACTTTGCCGTCCAGGCGGATGCGATCAGGCATCTGGTTTCCCCCCTTTTGCTCCGGTTGTCCCGGAAGCTGCTGAGCGCGTGGCCCGCAATGTTTCGAGGGGGTGGACTATTCCATTTGTCGTTGGGGCCGGGAAGGGGTCGGAAACCGCCCTTTCCCCGCCGTATTCGGCGTGTTAACGGGTTGGCCTGCGAGCGGCGGATAAACAATGTACCCCTGTACAATGGTCAAAGGCCCGATTCGCCCATTCCCGATTCGCCCATTGAAGCCGCACGAAATGTTTCGAGCCATTGCCCTGACCGGTCCCGTGGCCCTTGTGATGGCCACAACAGTGTTGCTTGCGCCGCTACCGGCGCGGGCGCAGATCGGCAATATCTTTTCCGAGCCCGCGCCCCGGCCGCCCAGCAACATTCCGCGCGGCAATCAGCAGCAGCTACCTTCCGACGACGAAGAGGAGGTGCCGGCGCTGCCGCAGGGCCGCTTGCTGCCGACGCCGAACCGGCCGCTGCCGGGGCAGGGCGTACCGCCCCCCGGCTCTGTGCAGTCCCAGCCGCTAGCCCCGCCGCCCGGCACCACAGTCGTTCCGCAAAACGCGCCGCCGACGGTGGCGATTGCGCCGCCGGAGCCAAGCCAGGCGCCGGCACCCGGCACCAATCCGGCATTGCCGGGATTGCCGCCGGGGCAGCGTCAGCCGAAGGGCGTACCGCAATCGCCGGCGACGTTGCAGCCGGGCGATGAGGTCGTCACCGAGCCGCCGGCGCAGAAGATCATCAACAAGAAGGCGAGCTTCTCGGGGCTCGACAAGGTCACCGGCCGCATCATCAATTTCGATGAGGATATCGGCGAGACCGTGCAATTCGGCGCTCTGCGCGTCAAAACCGACGCCTGCTACACGCGTCCCGCGACGGAAGCCGCCAACACCGACGCCTTTGTCGAGGTCGACGAGATCACCTTGCAGGGCGAGGTGAAGCGGATTTTTTCCGGCTGGATGTATGCGGCAAGCCCCGGCCTGCACGGCGTCGAGCATCCGATTTACGATATCTGGCTGACCGATTGCAAAGCCCCGGACCAGACGGTCGTGACCGCTGCGCCCGATCCGCCAAAGTCTCCGGCGCAACCACAGCCTGCGGTGCAGAAACGTCCGCCGCAGCAAAAGCAGACGGCACCGCGTCCGCCGTCGCAGGTGCAGCAGCAGGCACAACAGCCGCCTCCGCCGCCACCCCCGCAGCAGCAGCGCCCCGGCGGCTTGTTCGGTGGCTTGTTCGGGAACTAGAGAAGGGTGCTGCTCTAGGCGCGCTCGGCGATAATCCGAAGCGCTTCCGCGCCTGAGATCGGCCGATCGAGCGCAAGCTTTCCGAAATCACCCGGCCCGCCCTTGATCGCCTTGTCGAGCAGTGCGGTGTAGCGCCGCCGCGAGATTTCGACCGCGCCAAAACTCTTCAAATGTTCGGTGACATATTGCGTATCGAGCAATTCGAAGCCGCCCGCAATCAGCCGCGCCACCAGATGCACCAGCGCCACCTTCGAGGCGTCACGGGCGTGGTGAAACATGCTCTCGCCGAAGAAGGCGCGGCCGAGGCTGACCCCATAGAGCCCGCCGACGAGGTCGTCCGCGCTCCAGACTTCGACGCTATGACAGTGGCCGAGTTCATGCAGTCCGCAATAGAGATCGCGAATGCGCTTGTTGATCCAGGTGTCTTCCCGGCCGGCCTGCGGCGCGGCACAACCCGATATCACCGCCTTGAACGCGGTATTGACCGTGACGGCGAATGCATCCGATCGCACGGTGCGCGCGAGCCGCGAGGCAATCCGGAAGCGATCGAGCGGTATGACGCCGCGCATTTCCGGCTCGACCCAGAACAGCGTCGGGTCATCTGCGCTTTCGGCCATCGGGAAGATACCGCAGGCATAGGCGCGCAGCAGCACTTCGGGCGTGATTTCTGAAGAGGCGGAGTCGCGCGAGGTCATCGGCGGAGAGGATAGCAGGATAGAGCGATGCGCGCGATGGGTCCGCGCGCTCAACTCGCGGCCGCGTTCGCAGGCTTGGCCGCGGGCTTGGCGCGGCGAAACCGCAGCACGATCCTGGTGCCGGCGTGGTCCGGATCGCGCTCGACGCTTGCCTCGAGCTTCGCCGCCATGGTGGAGACGATGCGTTGCCCCATGCCGGTGGAACGCGGATCGGATTTGGCGTTGAGGCCGACGCCGTCGTCGGCGATCGAAATCTCGAGATCATCGCCTTGCGTCGAGAGGTTGACATGGATCGGTCCGGCGCCGTCAGGGTAGGCGTATTTCACCGCGTTCATCACGAGCTCATTGACGATGATCCCGACCGCAACCGCGCGGTCGGGATCGATTTCGATCGGCTCGGCCCGCAATGTCAGCCGCGACATGCGGTTGCCTTCAGCCGAGCGGCGGAGGTCCTCGAGCAGCGCGTCGAGATATTGGTTTAGCATCACGCTCTTGAGATCGTGCGACGTGTAAAGCCGGCGGTGGACCTGCGCCACCGCGGCCACCCGTCCCATCGCGTTGGTAAGGGCGGCCTTGACGTCGTCCTGGGTTGCGGAATTGGCTTGCAGGTGCAGCAGCGAGGCGATGATCTGCAGACTGTTGCCGACGCGATGATTGACCTCGCGCAGCAACACTTCGCGCTCGGCGGCGAGCGCGGCGTAACGATCGCGCGAGGCATGAATTTCGGCCTCGGCCTCGTCGCGCGCCCTCTGCAGCGCGGCCTGGCGCAGCGCGCTGTCGACCGCAACCTGCAGCAACGGAATGAAATCGCCCTGGGCATCCTTGACCAGATAATCGGCGGCCCCGGCCTTCAGCGCGGTAACGGCGATGCTTGAATCCTGCGACCCCGTGACGAACACGACGGGTGGTGCGTCCGGAATGCCGAGGATCTGCTCGAGCGTTTCGAGGCCATCGAGGCCGGGCATGTATTGGTCGAGCGCGATGACGTCGATGCCGCCCTGCTTGAGGCGATCGAGCCCCTCTGGCCCGCTCGCCGCGTGCACGACCTTGAAGCCGTGCCGGCTCAGACCGCGATCGACCAGGCGGGCCAGCACCTCGTCGTCGTCGATATAGAGCAGCGTGGGCGTCGCAGGTTTCATGTGGCAGCCGACGGTACCTTGATGACGGAGAAGAACAGGCCGAGCTGGCGGATGGCGTTGGCGAAGCTTTCGTAGTTGACCGGTTTGGTGATGTAGAGGTTGCAGCCGAGTTCGTAGCAGCGTTTGATTTCCTGGCAATCGTCGGTCGTGGTGAGCACCACCACCGGCGCGCGTTTCAAATATTTGTGCTCTTTGATCTGCCGCAAGATCTCGGCGCCGGTCATGTCCGGCAGGTTGAGATCGAGCAGGATCACGAGCGCCTCGCCCTTGCGCGCCTCGCCTTTGCCGTCCTTGCCGAACAGGTAGTTGACCGCCGCTGTACCGTTGGTGAACGGCACGATCTCATTGTTGACACCGGACCTTCGAATATTGCGCTCAATCAGGCGGGCATGCCCGTCGTCATCCTCAACCATGACGATGGTAACCGGCTTCTTCATGAATTCTCGCTTCGATTGCTGACGGTCCAGGCGATCGGCAGTGTTATCGTGAATGTACTGCCGTTGTGCAGTTCCGACCAGAGCGACATGGTTCCACCGAGCCGGCGCACCAGCGCGCGGACGTG
>VAZV01000261.1 GCA_005884765.1 Alphaproteobacteria bacterium | reverse complement strand
CCTGTTTGACGTCGGCTTGCAGGAATCGATCCATACCGCGCTTGCGACGTTGCCGCTTCGCGGCGTCAAGCCGATGCTGATGCAGCAGCCGCTGCGCGACCTCGATCAGGTCCGCGCCTTCATGTCGAGCATGGGGCCGACGGCATTTCTGGACATGCCCTGGATACCGATCTTTCTCATTGCCCTGTTTCTGTTTCATCCGGCGATCGGCATAACGGCGCTGCTCGGGACCGCTGCCATCGTTGCCATGACGTGGTTGACCGAACGCATGTCGCGTGGTGCGGCCAAGGCCGCGATGGACTCTAGTGCCCAGCGCCAGGTGCTGGCGGATGCCACGCAGCGCAATGCCGAAGTCATTCGGGCACTTGGCATGGTGGATCGATTTACCGCGCGCTGGTCCCAGGCCAATGAACGGTACTTGCGCGAAAACATCCGCGCCAGCGATCTGTTTGCCAATCTCGGCTCGGGAGCGAAAGTGCTGCGCTACGTGCTGCAGTCGGGAATGCTCGGCATCGGCGCCTACCTCGTCGTGGCCGACAGGGCGTCGGGCGGCATCATGATCGCCTCGTCGATTATGATGGGCCGCGCTCTCGCCCCTGTTGAGGTCGCGTTGGGAAGCTGGAAGCAACTCGTCGCCGCGCGCCAAGGGATCATACGCCTGCGCGATATGTGCAAAGCGACAGCGAAACCTCCGGCGCCGCCGGTGGCGTTGCCGCGTCCGAGCCGCGAACTCGCGGTACAGGATCTTGCCGTCGTGGCACCGGGTACGCAGACGCCGATCGTGTCGGGCGTTTCCTTTTCGCTCAAGGCCGGCACGGGACTGGCGCTACTCGGTGCCAGCGCATCGGGCAAGACGTCGCTGTCAAAGGCGCTGGTCGGAATCTGGCCCGCTAAACAGGGTACGATAAGGCTTGATGGCGCCACCATCGATCAGTGGAGCAACGAAGACCTTGGACGCCATATCGGTTATCTGCCCCAGGATGTGGCGCTGTTCGACGGCACTGTTGCAGAAAATATCTGCCGCTTCGATTCCGAGGCGACCTCCGACGCGATCCTGAAGGCCGCGCAGATCGCGGGCGTGCACGACATCATTTTACGCCTGCCGGAAGGATACGCGACGCGGATCGGCCTCGGCGGCATGTCGCTGTCGGCAGGTCAGCGACAGCGAATTGGCCTCGCGCGCGCCGTCTTCGGTGACCCGTTCCTGGTCGTGCTCGATGAGCCGAACGCGAACCTCGATGCCGATGGCGAGAACGCGCTCGGTCGCGCCATCCAGATCCTGCGTCGCAACCAATGCATCGTCATCGTCATATCGCATCGTCCGAGCGCCCTTGCCGCGTTAAATATGGCGCTGGTGCTCTACGAGGGCAGGGCGATCGCGTTCGGCTCAAGCGAGGAGATTTTCGCCCGCGTTCGAGCGGCGAACGGCCAGCGCGCGCCGACGGCACAGGCTATGCCGGCGAAACCGGCTGCGTCGGCGTCTCCCGCCAAGGCACCGCGCCGCGCAGCGCTTGCCGAGAGTATTTGACCATGCGGCGTGGAGAAGATGCACAGCATTTCGACGGGCCGGTGCGGCGGTGGGCGGGAGATTCTCCCGGTGACAGATTGGGACCGCAAGGCGCCGCGCTGATCCTCGAGCTGCAACGTCTTCGGCGCGGGTTCGAAGTCGAAAGCCCGCAAGAGCCGCGCGCGCCGAAGCCGCGGCGCCCGGCGCGTGATGGCGCGGCACGCGATCGCCGTCCGCCATCCCACCGAACGAAGCGGCCACAAAAAGGCAAGATGGAACGGGCGATCGACGTCTGTCTTGAGCAATTCGGCTTCAAGGCGGCCGACCCGGCGGGGCGCCGGAATGAAACGCAGGGCGAGCCTCCGGCCCCGCCGCCGCGCCGGAACGAAACGCAGAGCGAGCCTCCGGCCCCGCCGCCGCGCCGGAACGAAACGCAGAGCGAGCCTCCGACCCCGCCGCTGCGCCGGCAAGGCCGTGTCGTCACGGCTGACGACCCCCTCGCGATGAATTTGCCGAAGCTCGGGCCGGATAGTTCCGGACCTGATCGGTTGATGATGATCGAGAGCCCTCCATTGGCGCTTCCGCGCGCCTCGGAAACTGAGAGAGCTGCTGGGCAGCAGTGGATCACAAGGTGCCGCGCCGGCCTGACCGCGGGCGCCAACTTCATCGTCGGCCGCGGGGGCCTTGCCGAGTACGACGCTACCGCCGGCGACAGTCTGATGTCGCGGACCGGATGGGCGTATGAACATGAGTTGCGGACCGGACTTCGGATCCTTCTGATCGCCGGCGTATTGGGAGGCGGCTGGCTCGCGCTGGTGCCTCTGGCGGGCGCGGTCGTAGTGCCCGGCAACCTCGTCGTTCAATCCAACGTCAAGTCCATTCAGCATCCGACCGGCGGTGTCGTCGCGGAGATCAAGGTTCATGACGGCATGCATATCAATGCCGGCGACTTGCTGGTTCGTCTCGACGCCACCCAGACCCAGGCCAACCTTCAGATGGTGAATAAGCAGCTCGACGAACTGCGCGCGCGGATCGCGCGCCTGGTTGCCGAACGCGACGGCCTGGATCGGCCCGAAATTCCCGCCGAATTGGCGGCCCGGTCGAGTGAGGACAATGTCAGAAGCTTGCTGACGTCGGAAAATTCGCTGTTCAAAGCACGATACAGCGCGCGCAAGAGCCAGAAGGACCTGTTGCAAAGCCGGGTCGCGCAATTGACCGAGGAGATTTCGGGCCTCGACGCCCAGGTGGATTCCAAGGCGAAGCAGCTTGAGTTGATCGCGGGCGAACTTAACGGCGTCCAGGACCTCTACGACAAGCACTTGGTGCCGCTGACGCGGCTCACAACCCTGCAACGCGAGGCAGCGCGGATCGAAGGCGAGCGCGGGCAACTGACATCCGCGATCGCCGAGACGAAATCGAAGATCGGCGAGGCCCAGCTTCAGATCGTCCGTATCGATCAGGATTTTCGGACCGATGTTGTCAAGGAGCTTGGCGAGACCCAGGGCAAGGAAGCCGAATTAGTGGAGCGCGGCGTCGCGGCCCAGGATCAACTCGACCGGATCGAATTGCGCGCGCCGACGTCGGGGGTGATCCATCAGCTCTCCACGCACACCATTGGCGGCGTCATTCGTGCGGGCGATTCCATTATGGAAGTCGTGCCGGATTCGGACGAACTGCTGGTCGAGACCAGGCTGCAACCCAACGATATCGACCAGGTGCGGGTCGGCCAAAAAGCGTACGTGCGTTTTTCTGCATTCAACCAGCGCACGACCCCGCAGCTCGCCGGAACGGTGTCCTACGTATCAGCCACCACCAGTCACGACCAGGGGGCTCAAGCAGCCCAAGGAGGGACCCAAGGGGCCTATTTCACGGTCAGGGTAGTGCTGGCAGAGGAAGAACGCCGCCGGCTGGGCAGCCTGCAGCTCGTTCCGGGCATGCCCGCGGAAGTTTTCATGCAGACGGGCAGCCGGACCATGATGAGTTATTTGCTGAAGCCGATAGCCGATCAAATGCAACGCGCGTTCGTCGAGCAATAGGCTTTGACGCGCCCGGCGATGGCTGAGATCACTACTTCCGCCGCCTAACGGCTGGCGTGGCGTCGACCACATTGTCGACTTCCTCGCGCCAGCGCAGGATTTCCATCGCGAGCACGGGATGGTTGAAGCCCTTGAGGTGGAGATCGTCGAGCGGGGCGGCCTCGACCCATGGCTCGACCATGCCAAAGGCCCGCCTGGAGACGACGATCTGGCCGGCCTTGGCCTCGTCGCACAGCCGTGACGCCAAATTGGTGACGCTGCCGATCGCAGCGTATTCGAGCCGCTGTTCGAACCCGATCTGGCCGAGCGTTGCATAGCCGACCGCGATGCCGAGACCGAATCCGAGGCTATGGCCGCGGTTGCGCCACTTCTGGGTCAACAGCCCAATGGTGTCGCGCATCTCGACCGCCATTTTGACCGCGCGCTTGGTGTGATCCGGAAACTGGATCGGCGCGTTGAACAGGATCATCACGCCATCGCCGGCATAACGGTCGAGCGTGCCTTCGTAGCGGAAGATCAGCTCGCCGAGCGCCGCGTGATATTCGCGCAGCACATTCATGGCTTCCTCAGGCTCGGTGGCCTCGGTGAACGCGGTGAAGCCGCGCAGGTCGCAGAACACGACGGTGACTTCGCGGCGGTGGCTGTCGAGCAGCGCATCATGTCCATCAGAGGACGCGATCAGTTGCGCAACTTGCGGTGCCAGGAAGCGCTCCAGCCGTCTGATGCGCTCGATCTCGGCGAGCTGGGTTTCAACCCGCTCCTCCAGCGACTTGTTCCAGTTCTTGAGCTGCTCGGTCTGCGCCTCGAGCTTGCTCGCTTGCTGCTGCACGGTGGAGTGGGCCGACGCCAGTTCGCGGCCCTTGTGGTCCACTTCGGTAAACAGCCGCGCGTTGCGCATCGCCAGCACCGATTGGTGCGCGAAGGTCCGCATCAATCCGATCAGGTTCGGCGAAAATTCGCCGGCACTTCGCCGCAGCACGACCAGCGATCCCAACACGCCCTGCTGGTCGACCAGCGGCACCACCAGAACCGAATGAAAGCCGGCCTCGATCGCGACGTCCCGCAACAGATGATCCGCGGCGAGGTTGAGGTCGGCAATTGCGATCGGCTCGCCCTTGGTCGCGGCCTGACCGAGCAGGCTGGTCTCTTCGTCGATTGAAAGATGCCGCCCCTCGGCCGATTTGTCGATGCCGTTGGCTTCGACCAGATTGAACTGATGCTGGGCGGCGTCGTAGCTATAGATCAGCACCGCATCGGCACGGGTGATTTCCAGCGCCCGGGCCGCGACCGTCGGCAGCACAGCGTTGAGATCAAGCGAGGAGGAGACCGCACGTCCGACCTCTTCGAGCACCTTCAACTCGTTGATCGATTGTGCGAGGTCGCGGGTGCGCTCTTCCACCTTGGTTTCGAGGACGGAATAGGTCTCCTTGAGCTGGCCCGCCATGCTGTTGAATTGGTCGGCGAGCTCTTCCAGCTCGTCCTTGGTGTGGACGTCGATGCGGTGACTGAAATCGCCGGCGCCGAGCCGCCGCGCGCCGGTGCGCAGCGCCGTGATCGGAATCAGCATCCGGCGCGCCAACAGCGTACCGGCAAGGATCGCAACCACAAGCCCAAGTCCGATCAAGAGCGCGACCCGCACCAACTGGTCGCGGATCGGCGCCAAGGCCTGCGCCGTCGGCTGCTCGAACAGCACGGCCCAGCCGAGCTTCGGCACGGAGCTCGACGCGGTCAAAACCGAATGGCCGTCGGTGTCGGTGCCGGAAGCCAGTGCCTGGCCGTTTGGCGTCATCAGCGCTGCTACCTGCGGCAAGGTCGAGAGATCCCTCGCGATCTCCGGCCCCTTGGTCGAAGACGCCAGCACCTGGCCGCGCTGGTCGACCACATAGGCGAAGGCGGCCTTGCCGACCTGCGCGTCACCCAGGAAGTCGGAAAGGAAACGAAGATCGATTTCGGCGACGGTGACGGCGGCCGAAGGGTCGGAGCCGGAATGCGAGACCGCGATCGACATGAAGGGGCTGCTACCCCTGAAAAACGCAGGGGCATAGCTGACGCCCTTGGCTAGAGTCTCGGTCAGGCCGAAATCGCGAGAAAGGTCGGACTTGCTGCCGACCACGATCTTGGTGCGCGACAACCGCAGCTGCTCGCGGCCGTTCTGGTCGAGTAGCACGAGCTGGTTCACCGGCGACACCTGGTTCAAGAGCTGGACATAGTCGGCGTGGTGCTGCTCCAGCGACTTGCCAGGGTCTTGGCGCTGGGCGCTGGCGCGGGTCACCCAACTGATCTGGCGTTCCAGCTCGGCGATCGATTGTTCGATCCGCTTCGAGGTTGCCTCCGCCTTCTCCGACATGGCGTCGGTGAGCGTGGTCTTGGTGGCGCGGTAGCTGATCCATGTTTCCATGGAGCCGTTGACGGCGAGCACGAACACGACGAGGCCGACCAGCGAGATGACGTATTTGGCGAACAGGCCCTCGCGCAGGAACCAGACTTTGTCCTTGACCCCGATCATCTGCCCCTCGGGCGCATACGCAACGAATTGCCGCGGCGGCACCGCTTCGGGCGGCTGCCGCGTCAATATGGCCATCCCGGCTGGAACGTCTTAGCACAGATTGAGGGGTATCGCCGGGAGGATGCCGACCTGGTTAGCCCTGATCGACGCCAATTTGAGGCGATTTGCGCCCCGTGGTGGCGCTACTGGCGGTTGAACAATTGCCGTAGCACATCGTTCATCGGCTGGCTGTCTTGTTGCGCCTGCGGCGGAGGCGGTAGATCGGTTTGGGCGGGCGGCGAGACCGCAGGCTGCTGCTGTCGTTGCGGATTGAGTGAACCAGACTCCGCGGCCGGTGGCGCGATGCCGCGGCCACGGCTGCCACCGCCCAATCCCTGCTGGATCAAATTGCCCAAAGTCTCGCCGAGCTTGCCGCCGAGGGGATCGGCCGGTGCCGTGCCCGAAGTGCTGCCGGTACCCGAATTGTCGCCCGCCTGGCCTCCGCTCGATCCGCCCAGGCCGCCGAGCAGTCCGCCCAAGCCGCCACCATTGGGCCCGAACAGGCCCGCACCCATCTGCTTGAGCTTGGCATAGGCTGCGTCGGGATTGTCGAGGATGCCTTGCATGTCCGGATAGATCCGCGGCTCGGACCAGGAGCCTTCGATCATCACGGGGATGCCGAAACCAACGGGATCGGAGGTGCGGCCCTGGCCCTGAGTCGTCATCACGAGTTTCGGCTCGACCCGGAACGCCAGCAATTTGGTGCCGAGGTCGATGGTGCCGGCACCGTTCATCCGTACCAGCGGGCCGACCAGATTGAGATCGGTCGTCTGCGCCTGGCCTCGCTCGATCCGGAACGAGGCGGAGAGCTGGCTGAGATCGGTGTTCTGATCCTTGGTCTCCTGCCATCCGGACAGCGTGCTCGATGTCAGCGACCGGATCATCTGGGCGACGTTGAGATCCTTGATCGCGCCGTCCTGGAAATTGACGAACACAGTCCCACTCATGTTCGACATGATGGCACGCTGGCTTGGACCGCTCGAGCGCACCGCGATCTTTGCCTGCATCTTGCCGTCGAGCTTGTCGAAATCGGCGAGGCTGCGCAACAGCGGCAGCGCGCGCACGCCGACGATGTCGGCGCGCATCGCATAGGTCTGGTCGCTGCGCGATACGTCCACGATGGCTTCGCCATTGAGCGCACCGCCATAGGCGCCGAGATTGGCGACAGAGGCCTTGAGCACGCCGCCTGCGAGCGCCAGGTCGACCGCGGCCGGCGCGAAGTGCGCTTCGCCGAAATTGACTTCGGCTGCGGAAATCCTGGCCTGGGCGTCGACATAATTCAGCCCATTGAGCTCGATCGAGGCATTGCTCCAGCCTTGCGAGGCCGGCGAGGCGGACGCATTCGAAACCGCCTCATTGAGCCGCTGGAAATCGAGATCGAGCTTCACCAGCGGCTTGGAGGCGATATCGACCGATGCCCATCCGTTGAACGCCCCATCGCCAAGCGAGCCGGTAAGGCCGTTGATCATCACCACCGAACCGTTGAGCCGGACCTCGGCCTTGCCCGACAATGGCGCCGCCAGCATGGCGGGCGCATCGAGCGTCAGCTCGACCGGAATGTTCTGGCGTTCGATAGGCGGGGCGGGCACGGCCGCGTTAATGGCGAATTTGAGCGGCTGTTCGCCGGCGCGCGCGCTGCCGCGCAGACTGATCTTGCGATCGGCGCCGATCGCGGCGGTGGCGTTGATGCCGTCGATGCGATTTTCGACGCGGTCGCGTAGATTGGAAAAAACCAGCGCCCCGTCGGCAATGGTGACGCGATCGATCGCCGGCCCATCCATATCGCCCGACAACGCCGATTTGGATGCTGCCGCGTTGTCGCGGATGCGATCGCGCAACAGCGGCACAAACAGCACCGGCCTTGTGATGGTGAGTTCGCTGATTTGTGGGTGACCCGACCAGGCGCTCGACAACGTCATCTTGGCCTGCACACGTTCAATCGTGAGGCGGCTGGACGTGTCGCGGTCCTTCGGGTCGCTCAGCGTGATTTCGTTCAAGGTCACGTTGAGCTGTGGCCACAGGCTGATTTTGGTGGTGCCGGCGATCGCGAGCCGGTATCCGGTCGCACGCTCGACCCGCTCCTGGATCGGCGAGGTCAAGATTTCCGACGGAATCCCAACGATCAGCAGCAGGACAACAATGACGATGACGGCGGCCGCGATCGTGCCGGCGATTTTCAATGCTCTCATGTCGACGTTCCAACCCGGGCGAAACGGCAGCGAGTCCGGCTGGGCGTGATCCGGCCCGAGCTGACCTTTTGAGCTTATCCCGGAATGGGAAGAACGCTCAAAACCGTCCAAAAATAAACAGGACGTACTGCAAAGATATGTGACCTATGACACACTTCTCATGCGGCGAATTCCTGTAAATGCGACTTGGACGCTTTGGAAGGCATTGCCATGAGCAAACAGGCCGAATTTGCGGTCATTTTGAAGATGAATCCAATGTTCGCGGACTTAGGCGTCGACGAACTGCAGCGGATTTCCAATCTCTGCCACACCCAGCACCTTGGGCTCGGCGAAGTCTTGTTCCAGAAGGGCGATGCCGGCGATGCCCTGTTCGGGGTTCGCCGCGGCCAGATCCGCATCGAGACCGGCGCGCCCGACGGCAGCCGGCTGACGCTGAATTTCATGGGCCCCGGCGATCTCTTTGGCGAGGTCGCAGTGCTCGATGGCCAGAGCCGCACGGCGGACGCGACCGCCGGCGAGCCGACCGAATTGTTCGTGCTGCGGCGTGAGGATTTCCTGGGCCATCTCGAGCGCGAGCCGAAGGTCGCGATCAAGATCATCCAGCTGTTGTGTCAGCGCATCCGCTGGCAAAGCGAGCGGATGGAGGAATCGGTGTTGCAGCCACTGCCGATCCGGCTCGCACGGCGGCTCTGCGCGCTCGCCGCCGATTTCGGCTCCGAAGTGCATATCTCGCAGGAACAGCTCGGGGTGTTCGTCGGCGCTGCGCGCGAAAGCGTCAACCGCCAGCTCCAAAGCTGGCGCAAGGACGGTATCCTGGACCTGCAGCGCGGCCGCATCCTGCTGCAGAACCTGAGCCGGCTGACCGCGATCGCGCGGAACGAATAGGCTCTTCGACCGCACGAATGATGCAACTCTTTCGGGTTCCGCGCGTTGGAACCCGACATGACAACTTACGATTCGAGCGAGCGCCCGCCCCTGACGGCGGATCAGCGCAAAGCCAGAGAAGCCGAACGGCGCGCCGACGCAGAGCAGGCGATGCGCGAGCATCTGCTCGCTCAGAAGGCGTTTCATGACAACCGCGAACGGTTAAAGGCGGAGCGCCTGGCGCGCGAAGCTGCCGGCAAAAAGCCGTGAGCAGCGCACGGCATCCTCAGTCGCCATCACGGCGCGGCGGCAACGGGAAGATTGACGCCTACTCCGCCGCAGGCGCGATCACCTTCCGCCGCGGCTGGGCGGAGGGTGCCGGCGTCTTGTGATGGTCTTCGCCGTGTTCGGCGTCGCCGCTGGACACGAGCAGCTTTTTGCCAAAGCGCCAGAACAGCGCGCCGATGTCGTCCATCATCATGAACATCGCCGGCACGAACACCAGCGACAGGATGGTCGAGAACACCAGGCCGCCGATCACGGCGAGCGCCATCGGCGAGCGGAATTCGCCACCGGCGCCGAACGCCAGCGCGGACGGCATCATGCCGGCCGCCATCGCGACCGTGGTCATCACGATCGGCCGCGCCCGCTTCATGCCGGCATCGATGATCGCCTCATCGCGCGGCTTGCCTTCGCGGATCGATTCGACGGCGAATTCCACCAGCATGATCGCGTTCTTGGTGACGATGCCCATCAGCATCAAGATGCCGATCCACACCGGCGTGGTGAGCTGCTTGCCGGTCAGCAGCAATGCGGCGATCGCGCCGCCGATCGAAAGCGGCAGCGAGAACAGGATGGTGATCGGTTGCAGGAATGTTCCGAACAACAGCACCAGCACCGCATAGACCATCATCAGGCCGGCGGTGATGGCGGTGGCAAAACCTTCCGACAATTCGTTCAGGCTTTCGGCATCGCCCGACGGGCTTACCTTGACGCCCTTCGGCAGGCTCTTCATGACAGGCAGTTCGGAAATCTTCTTGGTGGCATCGCCCAGCGCCGCCGATCCGACGAGGTCAGCCGCAACCGTCGCCTGGCGCTCGCGGTCGTATCGGTTGATGCTGGTCGGGCCCTGGTCGAGCTTGATGTCGGCAACGACCGAGAGCGGCACGCCGCCTTTCTCGCCGTGCTCGCCGAGCGGCACACGCAACTGCTCGAGCGTCTTCAGCTCGCCGCGCGCGGCGTCTTCGAGCTGGACGCGGATCGGCACCAGCCGGTCGCCGGCATCGAATTTGGCGAGCGCCGGACCGACGTCGCCGATGGTGGCGACGCGGATGGTCTGCGACAGGCTTTCGGTGGAGACGCCGAGCCGTGTCGCGAAATCCGCCCGTGGCCGGATGCGCAGTTCGGGCCGGTCGAGCGAGGTTTCCGAAATCACGTTGGAGATGATCGGAATCCGCTTCATCTGCGTCGCCAGCTCGCTGGCGACGTTGCTGACGATGTTGCTGTCGACGCCGGTGACGACCAGCGAGATCGCGCGCAGGCCGTTTTCGTCGAGGAACCAGAAGCGGATGTCGGGCACGTTCTCGAGCTCGTTGCTGATCTCAAGCTCGAGCTGGCGTTGGGTGATCTTGCGCCCGGTCTTGGGCGTGTAGTTGATGATCAGCGCGGCGCGACGTACCTCGAGCGTTCCCGGCGGAACCCTGCCGCCGTCGACGAATACGCTTCGTACTTCCGGCCGCTTGCGCAGGCGCGCCACGATCTCCTCGGTGACTTTCTCGGTAAAGGCAAGCTGCGAGCCGGGCGGCAATTCCATGGCGAGCAGCGAGCGCGCGGTGTCCTGGGCCGGCAGGAAACCTTGCGGCAACAGCGTGATGCTCCAGATCGAGGCCGCAAAGATGCCAAAGCCGATCAAGACCGTGATCAAATAGTGCCGTACCGACCAGGTGACGAGCCTGGTGTAGGCCTGCAGCGCCCGCCCGGGCGGTGGATCGTCATGGGAGTGATCCTTGAGGAAATAGGCGGCCAGCACCGGCGTGACGAAGCGCGCGGCCAATAGCGAGAAGAACACCTGCACCGAAACCGTGATGCCGAACTGCTTGAAGAATTGCCCGGCGATCCCGGACATGAAGCTTGCGGGCGCAAAGATCGCAATGATCGTGAGTGAAATCGCGATCACGGCAAGCCCGATTTCGTCGGCGGCCTCCAGCGCCGCGCGGTAGGGCGATTTGCCCATGCGCATGTGGCGCACGATGTTCTCGATCTCGACGATGGCGTCGTCGACCAGGATACCGGTCGACAGCGTGATCGCGAGGAACGAGACGAGGTTCAGCGAAAAGCCCAAAATGTCCATCGCCCAGAACGCCGGGAAGATCGACAGCGGCAGCGAGATCGCGGCGATGATGGTCGCACGGAGGTCGCGCAAGAATAGCAGCACGATCACGACGGCAAGGAAGGCGCCTTCGAATAATGTCGAGATCGCCGCCTCGTAATTGCCCTTGGTGAATTCAACCGAGGTGTCGATCAGTTTCAAGTCGACGTCGGGATAGGCGACTTTCAGCGCATCGATCCGTTTCTGCACCAGGCCCGCGACCACCACGTCGGAGGCGCCCTTGGAACGTTTGATGCCGAGCGCGACCACCGGCTCGCCGTTGAAGCGGGTTCAGCGTCTTGGCGCCGGCAAGGGTGCGGATCGCCTGGTCGTTCTTGCCGATTTCGGCGCGGCCGCCGGCGAGGTCGACATTGGTGCCGCGCAGGCTCTGGCTGACATTGACGGCAGTCAGCCCCGCGGCCTGCAGCCGGTCGGGATCGAGCGAGACCAGGATTTCGCGCTCGACACCGCCAATACGCTCGACCTGGGCGACGCCGCGCACGCCCTGCAGCGCGCGTTTGACGACGTCGTCGACGAAATAGGACAGTTGTTCCGGCGTCTTGCCGGGCGAGATCGCAGCATAAGTGACGATCGGCAGGCCAATCACGTCGACGCGCTGTATCAGCGGCTCGTTGACGTTCTGCGGCAGGTTGGCGCGCACCCTCGTGACGGCATCCTTGATGTCGTTCAGTGCCCGATCGGTATTGGTCTCGAGCGCGAACTGGATCGTCGTCAGCGACAAACCGTCGGTGATCGAGGAGGAGATGTGGCGCACGCCTTCGACGCCGGATACGCCGTCTTCGATCGTCTTGGTGACCTGCGATTCAAGTTCTGCCGGCGCGGCGCCGAACTGCGATACCGCAACCGAGATCACGGGGATGTCGGCGGAGGGCAGCCGCGTCACCGCGAGCTTGGTGAAGGACACCCAGCCCAGCACCAAAAGGATGATCGAGAAGACGACGGATGGGAGCGGGTTGCGGATCGACCATGCCGAGATATTGAGAGCCATCAGCGTACCCGTCGATCGATTTCGTCTGCGAACATGGTCTTGATCTGGTCGCCGTCATGCAGCGAGGAGCCAGCGTCGGCCACGACGGTTTCGCCCACGTCGAGGCCTTCGAGGATTTCGATGTTGGTGTCGGATACCAGTCCGACCCGGACCTTGCGCGTCTCGACCGTATTTCCTTTGACCACCTGAACGGTGAGATGGTCAATGGCGGTGCGCGGAACCGCCACGCCGCAACTTCGCTTGGCATCGATATTGGCGCGGGCGAACATGCCGACCTTCAGCGACGGGTTGTTGGTGACGGAAATGCGGACATGGCCGAGCTGGGTGGTGCGGTCGATCTGCGGCGACACCACGCGCACCCGTCCGACCAGGTCGGGGGCATTGTCGCGGCTGATGCGCACGGTTGCACCCGGATTGAGCTTGAGCATGTGGACGGCCGGCACTTCCGCGTCGAGTTCGATCTCGTTGTTGACAGAGATGCGGAACATAGGGCCTGCCTGGGGCGAGGCCGGCGCGCCGACGATGGTCTTGACCTCGGTGAGCAGGCCGGCGGCGGGGGCACGCAGCGATACCGGTGCCTGGCTTGCTCTCTGCTGCCCGCCCGGTTGCTGCGGCGGCGCGCTCAGCCGCGCGAGTTCCTGGTTGTCGGTGACCATGTCGCCCTCGCGGACGAACAGGTCGGTGACCTTGGAGCCTTCCTGATCGGCGCCGACCACGGCTTCCCGGCGCGGCACCACGAAGCCGGTGACCCGCACCAGGTCGGAGAAACAGGCATTGGTCGATTTCGTGACGACCACGAGCGCCTGACCCGGTGTTTCCTTCTCTTCAGGACGCGAGCGATGCTCGAACCAGTAATATCCGATCCCGGCGGCGGTAAACAAAACCACGCCGAGCGCAGGCTTGAGGTACTCGGAGAAATTCATCGCCGGATCAACCCAGACCTTTTGTCGCACGGAGATGATCTTGGTTCTTTGTCATGGCCAGGCTTCGTCCCGGCCATCCACGTCTTGCTTTTAGCGCCGCCAAGATGTGGATGCCCGGCACAAGGCCGGGCATGACGAAGCAAGCGGCGAACGCTGAGCACATCACTTCGACGCCGTGGTCTTGTTTTCCATGTTCACGACTTGCACGCGGCGATTGACCTCCGCCATCGGCTGGTTCGGATCCTTGAGCTTGCTCTTGCCATATCCGACGGTCACGAGGTCTGCGGCGGCGATGCCGTATTTGTCCATCAGATAGCGCTTGATCGAATCGGCGCGCCGCTCCGAAAGATCCTGGTTGTAGCCGTCGCCGCCGGCGGCGTCGGTGTGGCCCGCAACCACGAAGGTCGAGCCTTTCAGATCAGGATTGGTGAGGGCGCGTCCCAGCGCCTGCACCGAGGGAAGCGACTTCTGGCTGATCTCGGCCGAGTTGTAGTCGAAAGTGATTTCCAGATCGATATTCGGCTTGTCCTTGGCGAGGGTGGCGATTTCCTCGCGCTCGGTGACCGAGAGCGAACGGGTCGTGCGGCCACGGATGGTCGAAACAAACTTGGTCTCCGCGGCGCTCGCCGCCGGATCGGCCTGCGGGCCTGCCGACAGGCCGCGCGTCAGCGGCTTCTTGCTCGGCGCCAAGGCCTTGACGATCTGATCCTCGGTGACATCGTCGGCAGCGCGCGCCTTGCCGACGCCAAAGGAAAGCACGGCGCCAACCGCCACGATCGAAAGCATCGCGGCAACAGTCCTTCCGGCCATTCTCGACCCAGCTATGCTCGACATTGCCAGTCCTCCTGCGCTGCCCGCGCGTTCAAAATGATTTATCCAAATGGCCGCGAGGACAGAGGGTCGCGGCGCCTTCGCATTAGTCTACGGCCTCCGCCCGGGGGTTCGAGGGCTCGCCGGCCTTTCAACTCAAATCCGGCCTTTCAACTCAAATCCAGCCTTTCAACTCAAATCAACGTCAATGCACCCCGTAACTTGCGAATTCCTGGACGATATTCGGGTCCATCGCCTTGGCGTTGGATATATCCAAATTGCCCTCGGAAATCGAGCCATTCCGCTGCTTGGCGAGGCCGCGCCCGTAGAGTGAGGAGGTCAGCCTGGGATTGATCTTCAGGGCGGCATCGAAGTCGATGATGGCGTTTCTGGTCGCCCCGCTCTTCAGGTTGACCAGACCGCGGCTGTCCAGCGCGTCGACGAAGTTCGGACGCAGCCGAAGCGCCTCGTTGCAATCCTTGAGCGCCGCCTGCAGGTCGCCGACCACGGTACGGGCCCAGCAGCGGTTGTTGAGGGCTTCGACGTCGCGCGGGTTGATCCGGATCGTGTCGTCAAAGTCCTTGATCGCAAGGCTGTAAGCTCCCTTGCTGGCATAGACCTGGCCGCGCCGGTAGAGCGCGCTGACGTCGTCGGGATTGTCCGCGATCTTGGCGGTCAAGCTCTTGATGGTCGGGTCGTCGGCTAGCGCCAACTGGCTCGAACTGCTGTTATTGCCGGTATTATTCGACGGCTGTTCGAGCGGCGGCGCGACCGTCTCCGCTGGGGGTTTGGGCGCCGGCAGGTCGGCCAATGGTGGCGGTTGCGGCGGATTATAGCGTGGCGCCTGCGGCGGTTGCGGAGAATCCGGAAGCGGCGGCGGGAGGTTCGCGACCGTCGGACCGGAGGGGCGGGGGCCACCACCGCCGGAGCCCGGAATGAATGAAAAATCCTCCGCCAGGGAGGACGAAATCCATGGCACCTGTTCGCTTCGTGAGGCGCGGGTGACGCCGACCCGGGTGCGGTTCAGCGTTTCCTCCGCCATCAGGTCGGGAACGCGGATTTCCTTGAGCAATTCCTGCACGAACAGGCTGTGGTCGCCGCCATTGTCGCTTATTACGGATGACAGCGCCGCCGAATACATCACCAGCGTTCCGTTCGGCGCAATCACCGGTGCAAGACCTGCGGAGAAGCTGCGAAATCTGCGTTCGAACGGATTGCGCCTGGAAGCATCGATCAGGGCGATCTTGACACCCGCGCCGCGGTTGTTGATCTCGCCCAGGATGGTCTCGAGACTGAAACCGTCGCGCCGCACGTCCGCCTCGGTCCAGATCTGCGCGTCGACCGGGATCATGAAGCTTTGCCGGCTGGACTGGACGCCAAAGCCGCTAAAAAAGACGAGCACGACCGAACCCGGCTTGATCTTGCCGTAAAGGCGGTCGAAGGCGCGGCGCATTGTATCGCCCGTGAGATTTTCGCCGATGTCGACACTGAAGCCGTCACGTTTGAGCTCGTCGGCGACCTCACGGGCGTCGTTAATCGGCTCCTTGAGCGGCGCTTCGGCGTCCGGGTATTTCGCATTGCCGATCACCAGGGCAAAGCGATCGCTCGCGGCAAATGATGGGACGGTCGACGCGACTGAGAAAATCAATGTCAGAAGCAGTGCAAGGCGGGTTTTCATACTACGGCGATCCAGCAGCCCAACAGGCGCCGATTCCAGCTTGCGCCTCGGCGACCTTACTCTACAGGGACGGCATTATCAAACCGCGGTCGAGCACCGTCAACCACTTGCGCAATAGCGATTATCGCGACAATTAACCGCGACGCGGTCTGCCATCACGAGGGAATAAATCGCGCCGCCGATGGGCCATCGATGGTCCGCGCTCGGCCGCGGGTTCCCGTGGGCGTATCTGCGATCGATAATGTGATAGGCCTCACATTATAGACGTCGTCATGTCACGCGCCTGACAATGCAGCGCGCGCGTTTGACCTTTGCCGATGGCAATGGCTTGCTGCGCCCATTGCCGATGGTCCGACCAACCAGAAGAGAAACCAATGGGAAACGTCTACGAAATCTACGCCGTCCGCTATGCGACGATGTCGCGCACGCCCCACATGAATTTTCTAATGCCCGATCCGCACGAGACGAGCGCGCAAGATCTCGATTATTTTGTCTGGCTGATTCGCGGGGCAGGCCGCGAAATCCTGGTCGACACCGGCTTCAATGCGGAAGAGGCGAAATTGCGCGCCCGCGAGCTGACGCTCAATCCGGTTGATGCGCTCGAGCGCTTCGGTGTTGCGGCCGACGGCATCAGGGATATCGTGGTCACGCATCTGCATTACGACCATGCCGGCAATCTCGATCGCTTTCCCAACGCGCGGTTTCATCTGCAGGAGCGCGAAATGAGCTATGCGACCGGACGCTGCATGTGCACCGGCCTGTTGCGCCATCCGTTCTCGGTCGAGCATGTCACGCTGATGGTGCGGCATGTCTATGGCGAACGCGTTACCTTTCATTCCGGCGACGGCGAGGTCGCACCCGGCGTGACCCTGCATCGGGTCGGCGGCCACTCCGACGGATTGCAGGTGGTGCGGGTCGAGACCGCGCGCGGCCCCGTGGTGCTGGCGTCCGACGCCGCGCATTATTATGCCAATCTGCATCGCAAGAGCCCGTTTCCGATCGTCTATAATGTCGGCGACATGGCGCGAGGCTGGGAAATCGTCGAGCGTCTTGCCGGCCATCCGGATCGCTTCATCCCCGGGCACGATCCGATTGTGTGCGAGATCTACCCGCGCGCCAGCGACAAGGTCGATGCATTCGCGCTGCATCTGCAGCCATCACGTTCGTTCGCGAAGTAGCAAAGCGTATCTTTCGTCATTCCGGGGCGCGACGAAGTCGCGAGCCCGGAATCCATAACCACCATCCTGAGTATGGATTCCGAGCCTGCGCCAAGAGGCGCATCCCGGAATGACGAATTGGGAAGTCCCGCTAATACGCCTGCTCCGTATCCGCCTCCTGGCGGGTCTGCACGAGATCGAGGCTCTTCTCGATCTTGCCGAGCAGGCAAGCAAGTTCCTTGCGCTCCTGCGCGGTGAGGCAAGAAAGAATCTCCCGCTCTTTGCGCAACAGACGCGGGATCAGCTCTTGGTACAGCGTCTTGCCCTCCTTCGTCAGGCGCAGACGAAATTCGCGGCGGTCGTGCGCATTCTCGACGCGCTCCACGATCTGCCGCTGCATCAGTGTCATGACCGCGCGGCTGATGGTCGATTTATGCGTCCGGGTGCAATCGGAGATATATTGTGCGCTGCAGGCATCGTTGCGGAAGCCAAGGGTCGCCAGCACCCGCCATTCCGGAATGTCCAGCCCATAGCGCTCCTGGTACTCGCCCGACAGCGCCATGCTGACCTCGGCGGCCAGCCGGTTCAGGCGGAAAGGCGTAAAGCGGAAAAGATCAAGTCTCGAGCTCTTTTTGGACGCGCTTTCGCGCGGACCGATAGCCGCCGCAGATCGCGTCCGGGGCATGCTTTCGCGTGGAGACGCTCTTGGCAAAATCGTTCCAATTTAAGTTGACGCCGGGGCCGGCACGGCGTTTAAGATAGTTGCAGATGCGACTAATTTAGCAGAACCGACATCCGCTGACCAGAGCCAGGGTTAAACGCATGGCGCAGGCCAAAACCCAGTTCGGCTATCGCCGTCATCCCGATCAGGATCGCGCGGGCGCCAATGTCGCCGAATATCCGGTCGTGGTGGTCGGCGCCGGACCGGTGGGGCTGTCGCTCGCGATCGACCTGGCGCAGCGCGGCCAAGGCGTCGTCCTGCTCGATGATGCCGACCGGATCGGCGAGGGGTCGCGCGCGATCTGTTTTTCCAAACGCTCGCTGGAATTCTGGGATCGGCTCGGCGTCGGCCAACGCATGGTCGACAAGGGCGTGGTGTGGAGCGTCGGCAAGATCTTTCACGGCAATTCACAGCTCTATCAGTTCAATCTATTGCCGGAACAGGGCCACCGGCGCCCTGCCTTCATCAACCTGCAGCAATTCTACGCCGAGGCCTATCTGGTCGATCGGGTCGAGGAGTTGCCGGCAATCGATCTGCGCTGGTGCAACAAGGCAGTCGGGCTCGAGCAGCGCAACGACTATGTCGCGCTGACGATCGCGACGCCGGATGGCCCCTATCGCCTACACGCCAACTTTGTGGTCGCCTGCGACGGCGCCCGCTCGTCATTGAGGCAGATGGTGGGGGCGGAATTCGCCGGCCAGGTGTTCGAGGACCAGTTCCTGATCGCCGACGTCAGGATGGTCGCGGAATTTCCGACGGAGCGCTGGTTCTGGTTCGATCCGCCGTTTCATGCCGGGCGGTCGGCGCTGCTGCACAAGCAACCTGACGATATCTGGCGCATCGACCTGCAGCTCAACCGCTATGCGGATCCTGCGGCCGAGAAATTGCCGGAGAATGTGCGTCCGCGCCTCGCGCGCATGCTCGGCCACGACAAGTTCGATTTCGAATGGATCTCGCTCTACAAATTCCAGTGTCGCCGCATGGACCGTTTCATCCACGG
>VAZV01000260.1:11417-39622 GCA_005884765.1 Alphaproteobacteria bacterium | reverse complement strand
ACAAGAAGGGGACCAGGACGGAATTGATCATCTTCATTCGTCCGCAGATCATCCGCGACGGCACCGACGCCCATAATGTCGCCGAAGAGCTGCGCTCGAAATTGCGCGGAAGCGTTGGAGCAAGCACCGATGACCTCGTGGTCCATACCGTGCACTGATGCGGCCGCGGCGCGAGCGCACATAACTCCGCCGTTAGGTCGTTCCCATCAGGGCCGCGTTGTGGTCGAGGATTGCGCCGAAGACACACGGAGTGACTTTAGGCTTCCCTCGCCTTCTCGTAACTCGTAGGAGGCGTCGGCGAGAATGGGACCTTTCACGGTCTCTCGCAGGCCGCTGCCAGGCCACCGTATCTCGAGTTCATCGATCACGGTCGCCGTACCCAGTCCGATATGCGGGCGCAAGGTCGTTGCACCGAAACTACCTCCACTATTGACAGTGCGATAGATGTCACGGCTCTTGCCTTCCTCAGTGATCCGAACACGAATCATGGCACCGACCGCAAATCGATTTGCGTGCACGCCAACAAGGCTGAGCTTTATCCAGTGATTTCCGTGACCCGGGTTCTTGAAAAACACGGGCCAAAACCGGTCGGCCGTGAAGGCGCCACCGATCACTTCCAAAACGTCCTGGTTACCATCGTTATCGATGTCGGCAAACGCCACTCCATGCCCCTTCTGTAGGTGGCCGAATCCACCAGAAGTCGTTACGTCATCGAAGTACTTTCCTTCATGGCTACGAAACATTCGATTGGGGACGATATTGTTCAACGGTGCTGCGCCTGTGCCGAGATAAAAATCAAGCCAGCCATCATTGTCCAGGTCACCGAAATTTGCGCCCATCGTCAACAGCAGTTTGTCGAGGTGCATCTCGCGGGAAACGTCGGTGAACGTGCCGTCTCCGTTGTTGCGGTAGAGACGCGGCCGATCTCCCTTGGCCTGATCCTTCTCTCCAATATACTCGCGCACAATATTGGGCATTGCTGCCCAATATCCCGAAACAAAAATATCCGGCCAGCCGTCATTATTGTAGTCGAAGAACCAGCACGTGAAGCTCATGACAGGCTGTTCAATACCTGCCTGCTGCGACACGTCGACGAACTTCGGAATTTTTCCCTTCGCTCCTACGTTGCGGAAAAGACGATTTGGTTTTCCCATGACCGACACGAACAAGTCCTGCCAGCCATCTTTGTTGTAATCATCCGCTGCAGCCCCCTTGATCATTCCGCTTACGTCAATGCCCGTTTCAGGACCCACGTCCGTGAAGGTACCATCTCCATTATTGATATAGAGCCGGAAGTTCGGCGTATTGTCGGGCCATGCCACCTTGTCGCGCACGATCTCGTTGCCTACGAATAGATCGAGCAAACCGTCGTTATTGTAATCGGCCCAAACTGCCGTTTGGGTGGGATAGTTGTTGAGGATCCCTGCTGCAGCCGTGACGTCCGTGAAGGTACCGTCGCAGTTGTTCCGCAGCAATGACATGGGATGCTGCCCTTTGTCGTGCAACCACGCGCCCCTGGTAATCAGTACGTCGATGCAACCGTCATTATTGTAGTCCGCTTGGACCATATTCAGACCGCCGGTAATGCCTTTTATTCCAGCCTCTTCGGTGGCGAGTGTAAATCTCCGGTCGCCGGTGTTGCGGAAATAATCAACCTGCTCTTCTAGGCCCATATGCGAAATCATCACGTCGAGACGACCGTTGTTCGCAAAATCCTCAACGATGATACCACCGGCTCTGCCGAAGGAGATAAGTCCTCGCCCCGCGGCGACGTCGCGGAATTTGCCGATGTCGTAGTCCGAGGCGAACGCCTCCTGCGGGATCAACCATCTTTCGGGCACCCCGTCGGGGTAGGTTCCAAGCACCATATGGCAGAGGTTCAGCATCCACCGATAGAATAGCGCGTTTTCTCGATTGGTCGCTGGGTCGGCCAAGAGGGCCGCGTACTGTTGGGCAGCCTCAGTAGCTCCGAGCTGCTGTTTGTGCACGCCATCGCCCTGTATTGGGAAGATGCAGACGTCGGCGTTGTGATTCCACGAGCAGTTCGTCAGCTCGCCCATTCGGAAATAGGCGAACGCCAAATCGGCCCTCAAAGTTTCGACGTCGACGGGGGGAATTGAAGAGCCGTATTCGGAAAGCAGTTGCTCTAGGATCGCGATGCCGGCTCCGGACACTCCCTCTCCCACGTATTGTTGAGCGAGTTCTCGTCTAAGGATCAAACGCTTGATCCGGTTGTGCTCCGCTTGAATGTCAGCCTCCAGGCTTGCGGTCTTCTTGTCTTGCAAGTCCCAGGGGTTGTCCCAAGTCCCCTCCTCGGCGACGAGACTAGCGAGCGTCTTGACCATGTCGAACCGCGGATGCGACGACCGCCATCCGACTGTTCCCAAGACAATTGCCGCAATGCTCCCGACCAGAAGCCATACGCCGTAGCGAGCGAACGGACGCCGAATGAAAATGGTCATTGCTCTTACCTCAGGAGGTCGCGGGCAGAGCCGGCATCGGCAGGCAGAATACGCTGCCGTGCCGCTCTTTGCCGAGGTTTAGTTCTCTCATGCAAAGCCGGGTCATGATGGGATGCGTCGTGCCCGAGCCACCGGCGACATCGCCTATCGCTTTTGCGGGAGGTAACAGCGAGCCCGTTGGTAAGGGATCCATAACCTGTCCGGCACCGATAGGCAGGGACAGGATCCAAAGGCCCACGGTCGTAAAGGCGATCATGAGGATGAGCATGGGGAACTGGCTCCAAAGCGCCTTGCGCTTTTCAGGAAAAATCCACAGTGCTTGGACGTGCGCGAGATAGACGCTGACGAGGTGGCCGAGCAGGATAAGGCCCACCTGAGTATGCCAGACGAAGCTTGCCGGCGGGATGATCTGTGCCTGAGCGAGCTTCGCCGTGCCGAAAAAATCCGCTCCAACCCCAAATGGATCGGAAATAAGCTGCAAGAGCCGCGGCCCATCGGTAAAGAGTAATGTAAAATAGTGGCAAACGTTGTAGACAAAGGCGATCGGTATTAGCGAATAGCAGAATGTGAGTGCGCGCTCGCGCAGGGAGAGGCCGCTGCCCGTCATCATCCAAACGAACGTGAGATAGATGGCTAGATAGATAAAGGGCGAGAGCCAGAGCATTATCCATTGCCAGACGTAATAGAGCGTGACGAAGAAACTGTAGGGTTGTGCAATGACCCAGGTCAAAGGGGGGAAGATGTATTTCCAGAACATTTGCACAAAGGGCAACGTTTCGTGTGCGCCATCGAATGCTGTCGACGAAAGCATGAACAACACGAACAGCAGAAGGCTCGGATGCTCTGCCGTATCTTCGGTTAAGGCGGCGAATGGCCGACCGATGCGAGCTTTGACGTTCGGTTCGGGCCCCGCGCTCTGTACATAAGCGATCGGCGAGATCTTGCCGAGCAGACGAAAAAAGACGGCAAAGAATTCGCCGTAGCGAAACCATGCGTCAGCACCGAAGCATGCGGCCGCCGCGAAATTCAGTAGGGTGTACCCGAGCAGGGTCAATCCCAGCGTTCGCGGCGTGGCATGCCCGAACAGCTCCAACCAAATGAAACCCATGTAGAGCAAAAGGGCCGGGTAGTAGGCGAGCCAAGCCGGATACCGAACACATCCCTCGAAAGCCTTCGGATGGAACCGCCCGATCGCGTCGCAGATGACGCGCCATGGATTAATGAAGTCGTAGACATCGCCGATCAATGCCGTGAGGTAGGCGAACCCGAGCACAAAGCCGACCCAGAAGAAGGTGAGACTGAAATTGTTCAACGGGAGCTGGGTGCCAAAGATTCCAGTCAATATCGTCAGAGCGAGCAGGAAAACACTCAGATAGCGAAATATTGTGCAAGGAATACGCGGGACAACAGCCTCGATCTCGATCGCTCGCGAGACGCGCTTGGAGCCTCCTCCGCTCATGAAGAAGCCGAGCATCAGAAATGACAAAGCAAGCGTTGCAGATGCGGCGAACGCGTACATCCAGACGGGAATCGGAAGGTTGTAGGTGACGCCGAACGAGTGCGCCTCCGCGCCGCCGCAGCCGGCAATAAGAAGTATCGATAGAGCGACAATACGGCTGACGCGAGTCATGGAAAATTCCAACTGACGATAGAGTCTGCCAGCTTGATACGTGCTTGATGCATCTCGAACCTAAAAGTCCGCCGGGATCGCCGCGAATTCAGTTATCGCTGCTTCGCTAGCACAAGTGTGCGCGTGAAAGTCATAGACATGTAGTCGAAATCCGCCACCTCAATCAGTCGTCGCCTATCGCCTGATCTCGTCCCCTTTGGTGCTTGCATCTGCGCCAAACACCAAGGACCTTGAGCAACAATCTCGAATAACATCGACGCGCAGAGAATTCGGGTGGCTGTCCACAGCACCACACGGCACGTGAGAGAGGGTTGGAAACGGGATCCCTGCAGCTTGAATCCGCAGACGTGAGCCCCTACCGGGACACTCGGCTGACGGAATTGCCGACGGCCTGCCCGCCTGCAGGATCCCGCACCTCGCGAGAAGCGCTTTCTTCCGCGAAACTGCCCTATGCCAGCCGAACGGCGCCAGGTTGCCTTGGAGTAGCGCATTGAGCTCGCGCTGCTGAGCAAGCCGACATGCGAAAAGGCCAGGATGATTGCAGCTCCTTGCCCACAATGTTCGGTCGATAGGCCGAAACTATGGGGAAGGTGCCGCAAGCATTCCTGGCCTGCTTATGAGATCAATCTCCTACGGTCAGTCCTCGCTGCTACCAGCCGGAGTCTTGGTATCTTCAAACGGCCAGACGTGCTTTGCGAACTTCAACATCAAGAGGCCGTTATCCTGGCACGTACTCCAAAGGGTTCCGTTGCTGGCGTTCAGGTGAACCTGCGCACTGCACCAATCGGGCCCACCGGCACGCCACTGACCAAAGCCTGAGTGGTTCGAACCCGGCGATGCTACCGTCACGCCCGGCGGATTGAAGTACGCAATCTCCCTCGGGTGCTTTGGATTACGAATGTCGAACACTCGAATCCCCGAATTGAAAAAGCCACACGCCAACGTGGTCGCGTTGCGCTTGTCGTCTACGCTGCAGTAGTGACTGCCATAGGTGAAGATAGAGAGGCCCACGAGGTCTGGCACCACTTGGGCGCAGTTCTTGGGATCGTGCGTCTCCAGTCCCACCCGCGAGACCAACTTGGGATTCGTCTCGTCACTGATGTCGATAATGCGTGGCATCGGGAATGGTGACATGCCCGCTGCACAGGCCGCGGCTAATTGAGCCGTACTGGTTCCGCCGCCCGTTCCGCCTTCATCGACGGAAATCACATAGGGCTTGCCGTCAATCTTGACCGGAATGGCGTGCTGATTAACCGACCCATCCTTCCAAAGCAGCTGACCAACCAATATAGGCTGTGGGTTCGGCACGCGATTCTGAATCTGACTGAGATCATAAATCAGCATGCCATTGGTGGCCGGCACTGTGGGATCGGTGATGCTCGCTGGAGCGCCAAAGCCTAACGAGGAAAAATAGCCGCGCGTGCCGTCCTCACTGATCGACATTCCGTGCGACAGGGCTCCAGCGACTGGTACATGCCACGCTGCGATGAGTTTGGGCCGCCTGGGATCGGTCGTGTCGACGGCATAATACTGGCCCGCACCCAAATCGCCGCCGTAATAGGTCAGCCCATCGGGCGCCCATGTGCCCTCATGACCGGTGACCTTATGCACCAATCCACCATCCGTCCCCGTACCGACGGGCGCCGACGCCAGCAGTTGAGGGAAACGACAATCCTGGGAAAGGTCGTAGATATCGATCTCGGGACCGCCACCGCCGTTTTGGCCATTGTCCGCGCCGAGCAGCTGGCGCCGCTCGTTCACCTTCAACGATTCCCAGGGATCAAGCATTGACGTCGTCTGGAGGAAGCCGGTGGTCACCAGGTGATCCGGGTCGGTGACATCAACGACTGGGACACCGTAGTGGGCAGGATTGCGGGTCGGCGGACTGGCTTTTGGAGAAGCACTGCCATGGTAGGCGCAAACACGCCCGCGATGGCCTCGAGCTAATCCTCGATCATCGTCATCTCCGTCACGATCCCCATCACCTCTGCCGAGATGCCCGCGATCTCGCCACTCGGCCGATTGCCAATTGGCGCCATCGATTTGATCTTGACTGATAAGCTCCAGATTGCAGTTAAAACCCTTGAAACCAGCAGCACGCAGCGGCGCAGCCACCTGACCCTGCAGACCAGTCTCGGGGTGATCGTGCGGGCCGCATTTTGCCTTTGGAACGACCCATGGCGCCGAGGCTTCCCCGGCGAACGCTTGGTTGGGTGAGCCCAACCCACTGAGCATCGCAACTCCAGTAAGCACCGTACCGAAGAACGCAACGCGAATGACCGACGTACGTGTCAGCGGATGCATATCGCCTCCCCTTATGATGTTTTATATTATTTATGGACTTGATAAGACTATTGACGGCGTGGAACCCTACCTTAAGCCTAACGCATTTGTGTCTTGAACTTTGGTCTAAGTCTTTGGGATAAGTGAGGTGGTGAATCTCGCTTCTTGTAGGCTCATCAGGCCAAAACACCATGTTCGTCTTGATCACGACGCAACAAAGCTAAAAATGTCATATTGTCAAAATGTGCCGTTAGCCACTCTTACAGTCAGAGCTTTGTGTGTCCTTCCAGCTGTTGAGCTTAGGCCTCCTGAGGCTTTTTCCTGAGCTCTAACGAGAACCAGCGACACCTCGTTAGCTACCAATTCCGCTCCCCCCAGTATGTCCGCGCTGTTTGTACCAATCGAGCCAGTTTTCGAGCAGCAGAGCCGTGGGTCCGACAATGAACAGCGCATAATACGGCGCGTAGACGACTTCGTTTAATCGAAGAACGGTTTCGACCATCGCCACCATGATGACGACGATGCAGCGCCCTAGTTTCGAGCGCACGGTCGTCTTTGGATCGGTGATCATGAAGAAGATAAACAGCTGATACATTGGTCCGGTGATCGGGGCGATTTCCGCCTGCAAGGGGCTCCCTGTGATCGAGCTACGCAAGAAAGCGAAAAGAAAAAACGCCGCGACATAGGTAGCAGTGATGTGAAAGCGTCTGAGCCGCCAGACAATAACGGATCCCAAGAGCCAGATGAGGATCATCGGCCAAAGATTATTTCCCCATTGAATGCTTAAACTGGCCACCTTATCACCGGCCAGAAACAGCATTGCACAGATGCCGAAGTTCGAAGGATTCCAAATATGGCGGTCCCGGATGCGCAGGACATATTTCGAAGTGATGGAAATTGCGCTGCACAATCCGAACGGCCACGCTGCAGGCGAACGGAGCAAAATGCCGACGCTGATGCCGGTGATGTAGGCGCTGGCGAGGTGCGGCCAGGTTCCGTAGATGATTTTACCGAGCGCGATTTCGGCAAAGATACTAACGGCGATTGCCAGCGCGGTTTTCTCGTAGCTTTCAAGGATCCCGAACGACAGGTGCCCAACTATTAGAATGCAAGTGATAAGCACCGGCGCGAGATAGCGGTTATCGAAGTTGAGCACAGACCTCCATCGCTCCAACTTCGGCGACGGTGTTGCTGTCACCGGTTGGCTCATGCCGGCTCCTTAAGCTTGTGCAACTGCCGTACGGCCGGCTCCTCGATCATCTGAATTTTTCCCGACGGCCAGCGAATAACCGCCTTATCGACGCGATCGCTTTTTCCTAAGCCGAAGTGCAGGCGTCGTTGATTCTGCGCTGCGAAACCGCTACCGCCAGAAACCTCTTGGACTTGCAACCGTCCCCCCCAATAAAGCGTGACCTGCGCTCCGATCGCACTTCGATTGCTCGTCACCCCTTCCAGCTCGAACTCAATCCACGCATTCTGTGGCTCCACGGTGTTTTTATATATCAGCAACGGGCCGTTCTGGTTGGCGACAATCACATCAAGAACGCCCCTATTCCACAGGTCAGCAAGAGCCACAGCTCGCCCGTCGTAAGTCTCCGTTACTCCGACCGCGCGCGCCACCTCGGCAAACTTGCCTGCGCCGTCGTTTATCCATAGACGCTTTGGCTGGTATCCCCCCAGGCTCCGATTGTCGAATGCGGGCCAGTTCTTGACATCAGCGATGATGGAGCTATGCCCTCCGGCAACCTTCGCGAAGTCGTACCAGTAGCTCCTGTTTTTATCCAACGAGACAAAACCATTCGTAACAAACAAATCTAGATTGCCATCGTTGTTCAGATCGCCGAATTGCGCCCCAAAGCTCCAGCCTCCTAGCTCGACACCGAAATCTCCAGCGAGGTTCTCGTACTTCAAATCCTTGCCGCTACTCCCCTCCTTGGGAACCCACAGGTTATTGCCTTGAATGAGAATTCCTTCTTCCGAGATGTTGGAGACGTAGATGGCAAAACGTCCGCTGTTGAGTATGTCGCCGAATGCCACGCTCATTCCGCTCTTGGGCGCGAAGCCAATTCCGGTTTGCCCGCCGACTTCTTGAAAGCGGGTACCGTCGTTCGCGTAAAGTTCCGAGACGCCATAGTCATTGGCAATGAAAAGATCCGGGTGACCACTACCGCGCAGGTCCGCGGATCCCGCTGCAAGCGACCAGCGACGGCTATCGATGCCGAGTTTTTCGCTGACCTCTTCAAAACGACCTTGGCCCAGATTGCGGAACAGATATTTTCGACCTCCGTTCTTGGCGTATTCGAAACTCTCCGGCATGATTTTTGTCGTGGTCACATGCCACAAGTCCACATCTTCAGAGTAATAACCGCCGATGAACAAGTCGAGCAGGCCATCGCCGTCGAAGTCGAGCCACACTGCCGTGTTGGCGTTGATCCAAGACGGTAAGCCAGCTTCCTCAGTCGCGCGAGTGAAACCGCGGCCCTGGTCGTTATGGTAAAGCTCAGGGCGTCCCCACTTGATGAGTAGCAGGTCCTCGTAACCATCGTTGTCGTAGTCTCCCCAGACGGCGCCGGTCGACACGCCGCTTCCGGATCGATTGAGGTTCGCGATACCCAACTCCGCCGCTACGTCTTTGAACGTCCCGTCACGAAGATTGTGGTAGAGCGCGTTCTTACCTCCGTCGCGGCTATCGACTACGTAGATGTCCGGCCAGCCGTCGCGATCGTAATCGACGATCGAGACAGACGCGCCCATCGAGGCAATTTCTGGCATGATAGGGGCCAGCTTCGCATCTAGAACAGGCGCGTGGTGAACGAAGTCGATGTTCGCAGAGTGAGCGACCTCTTCCAAGAAGAAGCCATAGCGGCTCAATGCCGAAGATCTCGCATCGGTTTCCGAGCCGACACCTCGAAATGCCGACGGCTGTTTGAGAAAAATGGGCGCGGCGAGTAATCCGACGAAGAAGATCGAGAGGAGAACCCTCCTTCTGGCAACCAACGCTTCCGTCATTGCTCCGCCTGTCGGGTCAGCGCGTTGCTGAAAGTCTCCGGAGTGATGTACCGGGTGTGGTACGTCTGCCAGTCTTCCGGATGTTGCCTATACGTCCACTCATCCTCGAGCCTCCCCGGCGCAGTGACATAGTCTCGCTGGCTATGATGGGGCAATGGCAGCACCGTCTTGGAGAAAGTCGAATTGTAGTCTCCATCCTTGATCCAACCGTCGCCAACAATAACGAAATCGCGCAGCCATCCGGCGGGCGGCAATGGCGGTTCGCTGAACTTCAGCCGCAACTCGTCCCCGGAATTCATAATCACGTAGCGGTCGTCTGCTCCCGCCAACAGCTCCCGCACATCGCCATACCGAGTGTAGTATCCAATTAAATCTCGCCAGCGCTGCGTTGTCGCCGCGAGGTGAGCATAGTCCGGTACTTCTACCCTGCCGGACCGCCCGCGGTTGAGTACTGAGTAGCCGCGGTAGCGTAGATCCGCCATGGCAGGATGCAGAAGGTCCGTCTTCAGGTTGCTTTGGGGCAGTCCGCGCGCCCACTGGATGGCATCCCAGTAGATTTCGAGATTTGTACGCAGTCGGATACGATGCGGAGTACCTGGACGGAAGACATTGGTAAGATCGAACAGTACGGTTTTCTTGCGACCCGCGGGAAAGCCGAGATTGTCACCAGCGACGGCCCATCCGCCATGCCCGTCCGGCACCTCCAGGGTAAGGCCACGAGCGCGCCACCGGTCGCCCTTGCTTATCGCCACGTTGATGGATGAATCGGTCGGATAGATCGACCCGTGCCCTATCAGGTAAAGCGGACCGGTATCCGGCGCGTCTTCGCCAATCTCGATCTCAAGATAGTGAGTTCGGGTCACGCCCTGATATTGGCCAAGCCCGAAACTGTCGACGACCCAATCGTCAACGCTCCTCACGACCTCTGTGACGTCTCGGCCCGTATCATCGAGAGCTCGCGCGATAGCATGGGGAGGCTCCACGACAGTGATGGCGGGTTTCACCGGCGGAATCACAAAGCGCTCGTCCACGAAGACCTCGGTCCCGACGGGGTGATCGACAGTCATCAGCGCAAGATAATCGTAGTAGTAGACCTCCCATAGCTCCGCAGTAAATCTCAAATCATAGAAACCGTCGCGAGGCGCAAGCTGGTCTCGCCCTATCCTGAACCATTCTTCCGTTGCCGCGATACTTGCCGAGCCAAGCGTGTTGATGCGCAATCCAATCGCCGAGCCCCAGGGAACCGCGTCCTTCACAAATTCCATTTGGCTGCCATTATAGGCGAAAAGGAATGGACAGGATCCTTTAAGGCGTTGCTCGGTCTGAATCTGCTGGTCTGCTTTTGCATCGAACTCGGCGCTGGCAACTCCGTTCGGCCACAGGACCCGGATGACATCCGCGCTCAGTTGCTCTCCCAAGCCAAAATGAACCTGCGGTCCGCTGATCGGTTGCCTCTCCACTAGCAGCCCGGCCCGAATCTCGACCGCGCCGCCGACGCCAAAAGGGTTGACGCGCTGATCTCCGAACGCATTCGCTGCTCGTGGTCGGACGCTCTGCCAATTATAGTTTTTCGTACCGTGATTTTCGGCCTGTGAGGCTTGCCCCTCTCGAGAGAGGCCGAGCAAGGACAATTTGCCGTTGCCTTGCAAGTCGGCTGAGGCGAAGACGAAATCGGGTCCCGCGGGCGCACCTAGAAGAGTGAACTGGCCATTCGCGTCGCCGAGCCAGATTAGCGCACCATAGGTCCCCTTTCCGGCGGCGGGAGCAACCGGCGCAAGATAGATATCCATGGCTCCGTTGTTGTCGAGGTCGTCGACGTGAAGGCGAATTTCGGCCGCGAGATACTCTCCTGCGTTGGCGAGTCTGGCAATCTCAGTTACGTTCCAGCTCTCGCCTTCGTTGTTGTCCGAGATGCCAATCAGAGAGCCATCTTCCTTAACCGCCGCAACGCTAAATAGTCCGTCGCGCCTCGCGTCGATGATCGCGACTGCTCTGATCAGTCCGAGACTTGTCGGTAATTGCCTTTCGCGAAAATGGCCCTGACGCTCGTTGATAAAAACGTGGAGGCGTCCGGCATTGTCGACGATCGTTGCGTCCGGGAGCCCGTCCCCATCCAGATCCGCCCAAGCAAACTGGCGCAGGCCCGAAATTCCTGAAAAGGGATAAAGTGCCGTGAACTTGCCGTCACCATTGTTTCCCAATACAACTGGGCTCCCCTCGCTTAGCCCAAGTACAATGTCGAGAGCGCCGTCCGATTCGATGTCCGCAGCCCAGGCACCCTGGTAGCGGGCATCGAGCACTGCTCTTGGCAGCCCAGTCTGATCCGTTGCGTCGACGAAGTGCCCGTCACTTTCCTGACGGTAGAGCCGTACGCCCCCCTCCCCTGCGAGCGCGATATCCGTCCTGAAGTCGTAATTAAAATCGAACTGCAGGATACCCTCGGGCGATGGAGGCGACCCCGAGTTGCCACTGGGAAACGATAAGGTTTCTCCATTGGAGAGACGAAGCTCTTTGGCGTTCGCCCAGGCGAGCGTGGGTGTGCCGGTGCTCGCGAGCTGAATCGCCCCAATCCAATTCCAACGACCATGGCTTGCTTCGGCAACGGGATTCAAGTCGAATCTGAGCGCAGGGTCGTGCGCCGCTGGCTTGAACTCCGGCGAAACCAGACGCAAAAATCGAGTGTAGGGTTGCAGCTCCTCTCCGGCCGGCTTCTTGAGTTTCGAGAAACTTCTGCGAAAGTCGGGAACGCGCCAGAGCACGTTGCGCAGCAGCGTGGTTCTGATGGCGGCCGATCGCGAGTCCGGGCTGTCGGCGGCCGATCGCAACGCTTGCAACTGGTCCTGTGCTTCGGGCGGCCACGTCGATGCGACCGCGCTTAGTCGGGAGATAGAAGATCGCAGCGTTTCGATCTCTCCGCGCTTTGCTGCAATCCGGCTAAGTTCTAGCTGCGCAGCCACATTATCCGGCTCGAGGGCGAGTATATTCTCAACCAGTCTCTGGAACTCCGCTTCGCTGCCCGAGCCGCCTTTCCTTTCGTATTCCTGGGCGAGTGCATAGATGTTGCGCACATCCTTGGGATTGAGCTGAGCGGCCTCGTTGAAGTTTGCGATCGCAGAATCGAAACGCCCCTGCTCACTGTCCAACGTACCCAGCAAATTGTAGATGTGCCCGTTTTGGGGCGCGAGCTTGCGCGCTTGCTCGAGACGCTGCGCCGCGAGATCGAAATTTCTCTGACGCAGTGCCAGCACACCCCAATTGGCCCAACCGGCGGGCTCCGCGGAGGCAATCCGAGTGACGGCGGCGAAGCTTTCATCAGCGCGAGCGTCGTCCCCGACCTGCAAGGCCGCTTGGCCAACGTAGAAGGCTTTGACGACTTTGTTGTACTCACCGGACGATGGATCTGGGAGGATCGGCCCCTTGTCACATCCAAAGGTAACGACGGCAAGCGCCAGCGCCAGCAGATTTGCGCCACTGTAGGAGCGGCTAACGGCGATCCGGACTAGACTTCGAAACAGCCTCGCCATTACGTGCAAGTGAAGCTGCTCAGCAAAGGCAGGACGGTCAATTATCCTAGGCGTATTCCCCATTGGGTCAGCGACGTTTCTGGTTCAGTTGATGACGGCTTGAGCGCACTGTTTCGCCCAGAGATCGCGCACTATTGCCGTTATCCTTGGGCCAGGTCTACGCACACTGCGAAGTACGGCTGCCTGCTCCCCAGTCATGAGTGACCCTCGCTGGCCAACCTATTAAGCCACCTCAACTCCACGGGGAAAACAAATTTCGATCCAGTTTGGCTTATCAAGAACGACGACGTAGACGAAAGTCAAGGTGGTTGGCACCGGTTTTGAGGTAGTCAGCAGTCGCCAAGGATAATAGTGTCGCGGAGTTTCAAACTTGGCTTAATCTGCGATATGCGTTTGATCGCGACGCTAGGAAGCTTCCGTGGAGCTGCGCAACCTACTGATCGCTGGCGCGTCAGCAATCGTGCTGAGCGTGGGATATGTGGGAGCAAGATGTTATTCAACATCGGGCGGAATCGTCACATCCCAAGATCTGTCGTATCGGCTGGCAATTGAAGAGGAGGCAATGCGGGGACAGGTGATGGTCGCTGAGACCCCTGTTTTAAGAGTTCGTGAAGGCGATCGAGTCAACTTGCTCCTGACGGCGCCGCTACCCGCTGAGGTCTATATCCACGGTCTAGAAACCAGCGCCACGCTTCTACCTAACTTGGAGACCTCGCTCGCATTCTACGCCGCGACCCCCGGAAGATACTACGTTCACCTTCATAATGTCGTGTGCGCGGATCCGCACGAGTCGAGCGATTCTCACGTTGAGGTCGCGGTTATCGAGGTCGAGCCTCGATAAGGAATCTCCTACCGAGAAAGGGTTGCGCTGTGGCACTACTCCAGGTGCCTGTTGCGCGTTTCTTCGCCATAACGCGCAACCAAGCTACCCGAAAGGGCGATGGGAATGATAAGCGCCGCGGCGGCAACCACCAAATTTGGAATAAGCGCGACGATCGTCAGCGCGTTCACGGCAAGGCCTCCGAACTTGCTGCTGCCGGATACTAAACCCGTGGCGCGACCACGGATAAGCACGGGATAATTTTCCGCTGCGTACGGCAACAGTACGCCGATGATACCGTTGACGCCGACCATCAGTATCGAAAATACGATGAGCGGGTGAGCGCGGAAGGTACCAATCGAGGAATCAAACATTGAAACTCCTAGTAGACCGAAAGCGGTGAGAACCGCCAGGAGAACTAGGGTCCATTTGGTGCTCCACTGGCTGTAGAGAAAGGCGACAAATATCGTCGTTGGCAACGCCAACATTGAAGAATAGAACAAGAGTTCGTTCGAGCCAGCGACGCTGTATCCCCGCGCGCGCAAATTCGCCGGCATCCACAAAAGTATGCCGAAGTTGACCAACCCCCATGCGCAGGCAACGAAATTCAGCGTAACCGTCGTCGCACGGAAACGACCAAATATGAGCTCGCCTGCTCTGTCGATGGAGCCTGGGCGCGGAGCCTCGGCGTCGACCCAACCCTGAGGATTCAACGGCACAGCGTAGCGCTCAACGAGTTCGCGCGCCTCGTCATAGCGGCCGCGCGCCAACAGGAAGCGGGGTGATTCCGGGATCAGGTTGTTGCATAGGATCAAGACTAGGCCCGTGGGTGCACTAAAGAACCAGAGAATGCGCCAACCAAAGTGCGGCTCGAACAGGGCTGCGGCGCCGCTCGCTGCGAACCAGCCTCCGATTAGACCGAATGCCCCAACCAACACCAAGGACCAGCCGCGATGCCGGGTGGGAATGCATTCGGCCAGCAGCGCGTACGTGATCGGAAGCATGCCGCCCGCAGCCATCCCCATCATAAAACACATGAACAAGTTGAGCTCAAACTGAGGCATCGAACCGCAGATAGCAGTGCCTACGAACATGATGCCGGCGAGCAGTATCGCGGCTCTGCGGCCGACCCGGTCCGCGATGATGCCCCAAACATAAGAACCAATTACAAGACCTGACAGCGCGCAAAATGGCAACAGAGCAACGACTTCGCGGGATAATCCATACTCAGCCGCGGTGCCGGGGACAATAAAGCCCAACGAGGCAGGCTTCATCGAATCGATCGCAACCGCAACAGTAAGCACCAACAAAAGCTGCCAGTGCGCCCATCTGAGTCGCCCGGTGTCCCTCGTCATGTCACGCTCGAGTGTCGCAGCAGCTTTCACAATGCTGGCGGGTGAATGTGAGGAACTTGGGAGGAGGCCATAGTAGCTGGCCGCGGTCCCGGCCACGATAAGCGCCATACCGAAAAACATTTCGGCATCAAAGGACATCCCGGCAAGATGAAAATTCATCGACGCTGAGCGGACATACATTGGGAGGTGCAGCACCACACCAGCGCTTACGGCGACCGTGCCCAACCAAAAAAACAAGGGATGGGCATGCTCGCCACGAGGTAGAGCTTCGATTCCCATATAGCCCCCTTTGCAAGTTAATTGCTGCCGGACGTCGCCAATGTATCCGGCGCGACTCGCTCCGCCGCTGCATCGTCCGAGCGAGGCACCGTTAGCCATTCGTGAAGCCGTGCCGAGATCTGATCAGATGATTGATCGGGTGAGAACAGCGTCAAGTAGCGGCCATCCGGGTCCATCAGGTAAATATACGAACTGTGTTCTATAGAATAATCGTCGGAATTCTCGAATGGCAATTTCCTGTAAAAGACCCGATACTGCTTGGCAACGGCTGTAATCTCCGCCGAGCTGCCGGTGAGGCCGATGATACGCCGATCAAATGATTCAAGATACCGGCCTATCGCCGCCGGCGTGTCACGTTCCGGATCAATGGAAATAAACACCGATCGAATCCTGTCGGCCGACGGGCCGAGTTTCTCCAGGAGCTGGCTCAGCGTCATCAACGTCGTCGGGCAAACATCCGGGCAGTGGGTATACCCGAAATAGACGAGCATGTACCCACCGCGGAAGGTGCGATCGGTCACCACGCGCCCATCGGTCGCGGTCAGCACGAACGGTCCGCCGAAACCAGTCCGTTCGCTGCCGCCCGACCGCAAATCGGCCGTGAATGTGACGAACATCCCAAGTCCGAGTAGGGCAAAGAAGGCGAACACCGCAAGTACGATGCGCTGCTCGGGTTTTATCATAGTGGTCCTCTCGAACGGTTTCGGTTGATACTTCTCGTGTCCCAAGCAATATGTCAGATAATGTGAAATGCCAGGATGGTCTGGCTGCTCGCTGAAAATCTGCAACAGCAACTCCGCCGCCTTGGTGCGCTCGCGCGAGATGCTATCGCCAGACGGCGCCACAAAATTCAAGGCCAGCGCGAAAAAGACACTCGCTTCGCGATCATCTGGGTAGTTGGTGGCTACGGTCTCCATGGCCAGCGAATAAGCAATCAGGCGCTCGTGCCAGCCGGGGATCTTAGACTCAGGAAAGAGCTTACGTGCCGCAGCAATGTAGGCCCGCTCGCGCGCGCTGGTATGGCGTGCCCTCTCTGCAGCGGTGAGCGCCCGGCGCGCAATATCGACGTCATCTTCGCTCGGCAGCAGATAAAGTGGATTCTGCAGCCTGCTCATAGCGATGCCCCAATATCCCATGGCGCAGTCGGGATCCCGCTTGACCAGGTCGTCATAGACGTAACCAGCGTCCGCGAATTGAAAGAGGTGCAACAATGACGTCGCGCTTATGAACTCGCGCTGGCTCTGCCAGCCGCAGGAGATGGGGAAATGGAGCACGCCGAGCCGGCCGTCTTCGGCCAGGTACCACTTTGCGAAAGTCACCGTGGTGCCCAGAACAAATGCCGATAGCAAGACGGCCGCGAGCAGATAGCCCCGATGCCAAATCGCCACTCTGACCTTTGCAAACAGAAATCCCGATAACTCGCCTACCCCGCCGCGGGGTCGATCGGGAGGGGCAGGACGTCCACGTGCTGACAAGGACATTTGTACCTACCGGCTTTGCGGCTCCCTTCGAAAGCGATCTATCTCAACCCTCGACATATTCCGTCGTCCAAGTGAATAGGGCGCTTCATCGATCTTGGCAGGGGATTTCGCGCAGAAGCCCGCAACAGACAACTAGAAAGCTTATTGGTCTATTCCAGCAAAACGCCGCTGAAGAAGCTACTCAAATTTATCGATGTTCTGTTTTTGATTGAATTCTCAGGGGTGGCCTGACCTGAATAGGTTAGGCTGATCCGGATCAGGGGCGTGCCGTTTAGTGGTCCACAGTGGAGACGACCGACGTCACACGCCATCGGCCATCGACAGCTTCCGCCACGACACCAACGATATCGTACGGCGCGTGGCGAAACTTGGTCACGGCGACCGCCCGTGGATGCCCGGCAGCAGGAGCGAGCTCGCCAACAAAGAACGGCAGCAAAGGCGATACATCATGACCTCCCTGCGGCAGAAGAGGAAAGTAGGCGGAGGACGGGGGCGCATAGCTGACATAGGCACCAGGTCGATTTGCTATCGCATCAATGCTGGCACGCTCCTCTGTCGTAAGAGGTTCGCGCCGCAAAGCAATTTCAGCAACGCTGCCGTGGTCGTTCAGCCGCCAGAGCTTGAGCCGGCTCTCAAGCTCCTGGCTTGTCATGCTCGTGGCCGTGGCTGCAGTCCCTTCGTTCGTGTCCGCTGCGGCAGAAAACTCCTTGACGAGCGCGGTGAAGTCTTTGGTGGCAAGCCAGCTCGCGAAAAAGCGATTGTAAAACTCGAGTAATGCTGGTTCGACCGCGTGCTGAGATGACTTCTCGCTCCTGAGTGGCGGCAACTTGCGATCGGGCCAATGCTGTAAAAACGCTTCTGCGCCGTCGGGTAGAGAAATACCCTCCAGGAACGAGACGTCGTTAATTCCGTGTGCCACGAACCAGCGAGCCTTCTCGGTCTTAGTTGAAGCGTTTATAAACTCGTCAAGCTCTTGGCGAATTTCTTGCCAGCTGCGAGCGCTGCGGCGAGTGTCGGATATCGCGGGATATTGTTTGAGGATTTCATAGGTGGCTTGCGCCATCGCGACCGTGTCCATCGGCCAGTACACGGTGAGATCGGCGCGATGTGATGCAGGACCTCCGCGCATCTCGGAGTGTCCCCAAGCGAAGCTGCTGTCGCATGTGGAAGTAGCTTCGCCGAGTTGCGGAAGAGTTGGAATTCCCTGGTTCGCCCACGAATCCTGAAGTACGTGTAGTGCTTCGCCAAGTTGCGAAAGCCTATATTGCGCTTGGCTCGGACTAACCTCGATCGCTTCAAGCGCTGCCTTCCTTGCCGCTCTGCTATTGGGCACTACTTCTCTGGTCTCCGGTGGTCCGGGAATGCTGCCTTCAGAAGGAAAATGGTGCTCTCCGGCTCGCCGCGCGCTGATCTCATCCTTAGCTAGGCAAGCATATAAGCCCACGACGTCGATGAACGGCGTGTCTCCGGAATCGACACGCTCATCAAATGTCGCAATGATGTGCGCCTGCTCTGGCTCGAAGCCTGCCTGCAGTGCGAGCCAGTTCGTCAGTCCGTGGTGGACGTCGGCTTCAAATGCGATCGCCGGGGATGCTGCAAGAAAGAAGACCGATACGAACAGCAACCGCATCGACGGCGTCTTGTTGGCTCGTAAAACTATCGGCGCTTCATCCCACATATATTGACCCTTCAGCGTAGTTGATGCACCCGCTGAGCACTGCATTAAGGTCCTTATCTTCGGACAAGCGCAGCAGCGGGGCTGCGCGGCCAGAAAACCAGGTCCTGGGCAGACCAACCTTCGCGGACAGACTGGCTCTGGCGATAAGCGGTGAGATTATGGACCAGGAAGGACTTGTCCACGGGTAGTCCCGAACGTTCATAGCTCGAGATGATGTCCTGCTGTAGCTCTGCCGCCTTGGTAAAGTTTCCGGTCTCGGCGAGCGCCATACCATAAGTTTGACCGATCTCCAGGCTAGAGTTTTTTTCAAACAACGACTTCGCCATCGTCAACGCGCGCGGTCCATCGCGCACTTCGGCTGCCGGTGCCGTCGCGAGAAGACGTGCCAAAGCGTTGATCACTTCAGCACTTTGCGGTTGCTGCGACAACGCGGTCTCGAGGACTTTCCTTGCTTCGACATGATCGGCTGCTTTGATAAGAGCGAAGGCCAGCGAAAGCGCAATCCGGGTCGACTTTGGCTGTTTGGAAAGAGCCTGCCGATACCATTGGACCGCGTCAAGCGAAGAACGAGAACGCATGATCGCATCAGCAAGGTAAACGGCGGCCTGAATGTTGTTCGGGTCACGCTCGATCGCGGAACGGTACTGGGCGATTGCCGCAGCATCCTCACCCTGGCGGTCGTAGATTACGCCAAGGCTGAAATGTGCCACGGCACTGTTGTCGTCAAGGTGCAGAGATTCGATCAGGTTCTTTTGCGCCTCTTCGGTTCGGCCCAGATTGGCGAGCGAAATACCCAGATTTGCTAACGCCTCGGCGTTACCTGGATCGGAGGCAACTGCCGCTCGAAAAGCGTCTTCAGAGAGATCAAACCGCCCCTCCTTTGCGAATCTCTGTCCTCGGCGGAGCAGTACGTGAGAAACAACGAGCTTATCGCTCATCGCATCGACAATTGGATCCGGGAACGAGGGCTCTTGTCCATCAATCGCGAACTGAGCAAGGTTTGCCCGCGCTTTTTCGGCATCGCCGAGCCCCCGATAGGCCGTTGCCAGCGGCTGACGTAATCGGCTGGCGCTGGGCGAGATCCTGAGGGCTTCCTCCAGCCAATCGGCCGCTTCCTGATAGTGCCCAGCTGTCAAGGCGACCTTTCCTAAGCCGGCCAGGGCCGCCGCTTTGCCTTCCTTGTCGCCCTTCGCCCCTTCGAAAATCGAGCGGGCTTTATCCAAATCGCCGTTTTGCAGATACATTTGACCGAGATAAATTTCGGCAGCCACATACGTGGGATCGATATGCCGCGCCATCTCAAAGTACCTTGTCGCCTCGGAAACCCTGCCCTGATCGGCATAGAGATGCGCGAGCAGATAGGGCCACCTCTTATCGCGCGAATCGAGACGACCGGCATTTATGTAGGCGACCTCAGCAGGCGTCGTCAGATCCTGCGCTTGGTAGACCATTCCTAGATCACCATACGCTCGAGCGAGATCGGCGGAGGAGGTTTTGGACCTAGTTCTAGTATCGAATTCCGCATTGGCTGCGGCTATGCGGTTGCGCACCGCCGGCTCTACCTTGCTGAGGTCCGTTGTCGGCACGGGCAACAAATCGGGCTGATTGTCGCACCCCTGAGCTACCAAAGCCAGCACTGCCACAGCGGCAACACGCAGGAGCACAGCGCGGGCCGCGGCGGTCTTTCTCATGGCTTGGCCACGAGAATACCGCTTCCTTGCGCGACGGTTGTGTAGGTGCGCAAGGCAGGTGGCGGAAAGCGCTCTTCTGTTCCGTCAACCCAATGCACCACGAGTTCTTCAATCTCGCTCGCTTCCCCCAGTCCTATCACAAGGCGCGGGTCGCTCGCCGACAGATAGCTCCCGTCCGAATGCACCCGTCGCCATAGGGTGCGACCACCGTGGCGTCTGAACTCGACTTTCGCTCCATAGGCGTCACGACTTCCGGTAAGCAAGCGCAAACCGACCCACGGACGCAACGCTCCGACCTTGTTGAGAAAAATCCGCAGCCGCCCATTGTTGTTGGCGACCACAAAATCCATTCCACCGTCGTTGTCCAGGTCAGCCACGGCAAGCCCCCGTCCAACTTCGGAAAGGGAAAAGGCACTTCCCGCTTTGGTGCTAACGTCCGCAAATTTTCCGTCGCCTAGATTGTGCAGTAGCTGTTTGGTCTGGTGCAAAGGAAACGGATCATGCGCCCGCACCTGATCTTCAATCACATGGACTGCGCCGTTAGCGATCACGATATCCGGCCAACCATCATTGTCGTAGTCAACGAACGCTGTACCAAATCCCGTAAAGGGTGTGGTCGCGACATAGAGCCCCGCCACAGCGCTTGCATCCTCGAACTGCCCGCCATGACCAAGATTGCGATAAAGAGTCGCTTTCTCGCGAGTAAGATGCGTGACGAAGATATCTTCGTTCCCGGTGCCGTAGACATCCGCAATATCGACGCCCATGCCTGCTTCGGCCGCTCCATCGACATTTACTGCCACGCCACGCTCAAGCGCTTCGTTGCGAAAAGTGCCGTCTTTCTGGTTTATCCAAAGTTGATTTGGATTGCCGTCATTGGCAACAAAGAGATCAGGCCAGCCATCGCCGTTCACGTCCGCAGCGATCGTTCCGAGGCCGTTGCCAAAGGCCTTGGTAATCCCCGAGTTAATCGAGACATCCTCGAACGTTCCGTTTCCCAAATTATGATAGAGAATGCCCGGCACCGGCCGAAAAGCGACGGGAGCACAGTAGTCGCGTGCACTTGTGAAATTGTAGCACCTTCTTGTGTCTGCCAGCGAATAGTCGACGTAGTTGGCCACATAAAGGTCGAGGAAACCGTCACGATCATAATCGAAGAAGCTGGCACTCGTGCCCCATCGGCCGTTCCCACCGACGCCGGCTATCGCCGTGACCTCCTTAAACGTTCCGTCTCCTTGATTCCGAAACAATCGATTGGGACCCGCGAATTGGGTGATAAAAACGTCCAGAAAGCCGTCGTTATCATAATCTCCCGTTGCCACGCCCATGCCGTATCCGGAGGAACAAAGTCCGGATTTTTCGGTGACATCTTTAAACTTGACCGCGGGCGCACCGCTTTCGCCGACGGTCAGTTCATTGTGGAACAGGCGAGCCGAACAAGATGAACTGGTATCGCTAGATCTGGTCTCGCCTAACGCCGCGCCGTTCAACACTAGAATGTCAACGCGGCCGTCATTATCGTAGTCAAATACCGCGACCCCAGAACCGATGATTTCGGCGAAATAATATTCGCCCTTCATGCCATTGGTGTGGACAAAATTAACGCCGCTGGCTTCAGTCGCATCGACAAAAATGTCCGACGCAGCGGCTCGAGTGATTGCAGTGGGAGATGCGCTATAAAGCTTAAATAACGCGCCGAAACCCGCAACTGCGACAAATAAGCTAACAACAGTCCAAATGGTCGCGGCGCCGAAACGCGATTGAGGGGACTTAGTCATCTAGAACGTGCGTCATATGCAATAACCAAACCACAAGCTTCGTAGTATGGGTCTAAGCACCCAGTTTGTCAAAATGCACAAAATGCATAAGGTCGCGAAATAGAAAGACGCTGTTGCGGAAGGCTCGTTACAGTAGCGTGCGTAAAATTCCGTGCTGGGCGTTTGTCGAACTCGAGTGGCTCGATCTTTCCCTCGGGTAGTGGCATAGGCGGCCGACGATCCTTAGCGCACTCGGCCACATCGATTCATGGTGAACTTTCAGCGTTGGCGGATCGCGCCCATATCACCGCCGCGTCTTGCAAAGCCGGCGGGCCCATTAGCGGAGCGGACCGGGAGGCGCGGGCATCGTGACGTCATAGTGACGTGTTGGACCCACACATTTGGTTCGACGTAAACTCCGTACCATAGTTCATGAAGTTGCGCGCGCCGTTGCATTTCAGTCGACGGATGAGTCCGGCTCGATGCCATCGTGAACTACGATCAGTCGATCTGGGGCGCATACGATTCCTCGCCGCAACCTGAGTCCGCGCTCTATTCGCAGCACGAGTTTTCGCAACGGATGCGGCGGTAATCCTGCCGGAGAGTCTCCCCTCTCGCAGGGGCATCTTCGGTCTATCGCTCTCGCCCATGAGCCCGCAGACGCCGTCGCAACGTCGCGAACTGGAGGCGGGTTCCAATCCCTTCTCGTCAGATCGCCCTTCGGATTTTGATGGGAAGTATCGGTCGGCAGGGAGGATTTCGAGACCTGCCAAAGATAAGGATCGCCCCAATGAGCAGTTGGGGGCCAACTTTTGGCCCCGAAGTGTATGCTTGAGGAACCTAGGCGGACGGCGCCTAACCAGGCCCGTCCGAATGTTCAAAATCACGCGACGGATTTGCGCACATGCTCCGGGTTCGGAACAAATCAATCGCGGGCCTCTTACAGAGAGAGTCATCCCGAAAATGCATGACGAGCCAGCATCGCGCATAACATCCATGGGAAGGCCCGGATGGGAATTGTACGCTTTGCTCTGAAATACCCGCATACATTCTATGTCATGGCGCTGACCATGCTGGTACTCGGGGTCAGCGCTATCTTCAGCGCGCCCAAGGACATTTTTCCGCGCATCGACATCCCCGTGGTCACGCTGATCTGGCAATACACCGGACTCACGCCGGAAGAGATGGAGCAGCGAGTCACGACGTACAGCGAATATTCGATCAGCTCGAGCGTCAATAATGTGCGCAACATCGAATCGCAGACGCTGTCCGGCATCAGCGTGGAGAAGGTCTATTTTCAGCCGAACGTGAACGTCGATCTTGCCATGAGCCAAATCGTGTCGGCCAGCAACTCGATCCGCAACCTGATGCCCCAGGGCATCCAGCCGCCGATCGTGGTGCAGTACAACGCGTCCAGCGTGCCGGTGCTGCAATTGAGCCTGAGCTCCGATCGCCTCAACGAGCAGCAGCTCTATGACTACGGCATCTACCGCATCCGCCAGGCGCTCGCACCGATCCAGGGCATCACCCTTCCCACCCCTTATGGCGGCAAGTACCGCCAGATCATGGTCGATATCGATCCTGCCGCCCTGCGCGCCAAGGGCTTGACGCCGACCGACCTGGTGAATGCCGTCAATGCGCAAAGCCTGACACTGCCGTCGGGCGACGCCAAGATCGGCCACCGGCAATATATCGTCGGCATCAACTCGCAGCCGTCAACCATTGACGAACTGAACAACGTGCCGATTCGTCAGGTCTGCGGCACCACCGTCGCGCTCAGGGATGTGGCCCACGTGCACGACGGCTGGGCGGTTCAGCAGAATGTGGTGCGGGCCGAGGGACGCCGCTCGATCCTGCTCACAATCATCAAGAACGGCGATGCCTCGACCTTGGATGTCGTGAACCGCATCAAGGCGGCGCTTCCCGAGATTCAGAAGGCGGCGCCCCCCGGAATGGAAATCCGGCCGCTGTTCGATCAATCGATCTTCGTCTCCGAATCGATTGGCGGTGTCGTGCGCGAGGGTCTGATCGCGACCGCGCTGACGGCGCTGATGATCCTGATGTTTCTCGGCTCCTGGCGTTCAATGCTGATTGTGATGGTTTCGATTCCGTTATCGATCCTCACTTCGATTGCCGTTTTTACGGTGATGGGGCAAACCATCAACACCATGACGCTCGGCGGCCTCGCGCTCGCCATCGGTATCCTCGTCGATGATTCCACGGTGGCGATCGAGAACACCCACCGGCTGTTCGAGCGCAGGATCGATTTTGACCATGCGGTGCTTGAAGGCTCGGCCGGAATCGCGCTTCCGACGCTGGTTTCGACGCTCGCCATCTGCTCTGTCTTCGTGTCGCTGTTCTTCCTGCAGGGACCGGCGCGCTTCCTATTCACACCGCTGGCGCTTGCCGTGTCATTCGCGATGCTAGCCTCCTACCTGATTTCGCGCACGCTCACGCCAATCATCATCAGCCTCCTGCTGCGCGGCGAATACGCCAGCGATGGCGGCGGCCGCTCGGCGATTGCGCATTTCCTGACATCGATTCATGGCAGGTTCACCCGCGGCTTCGATCGTTTCCGCGAGTTCTATGGCTGGCTGCTTGCTGGCTTGTTGGCCCGTCGGATCCTCGTGCCGGTCGTCGCTATCACCATTATTGCAGGAGCCGGCGCGCTTGATCGAGGACACGGAGCGGATCTTCCAGGCGGTCGAGAACAAGATCCGTGAGCACATTCGACCGGAGGATCTCGATCTCGTGCTCGACAATATCGGACTGCCGCAGCGACTCTACAATCTTGCCTTCACTGACGGCTCTGCCATCGGGGTCAATGACGGGCAGATTCTCATCTCGCTCAAGCAGGGCCATCGCCCCACGGCCGATTATGTCAGAAGCCTGCGCGAGGAGCTGCATCAGGCGTTCCCGGATGTTCTGTTCTACTTTCAGCCGGCCGATATGGTCACCCAGATCCTCAACTTTGGCATCCCGTCGCAGATCGACGTCGAGGTGCAAGGTCAGGACCGCGACGAGAACCGTGCGCTCGCCAAAACGCTGAAGCAGCGCGTGAGCGCCCTGCCCGGCCTCGTCGATGTCCACATCCAGCAAGAGCTCGATGCGCCTGAGCTGCGCTATGACATAGACCGCAACCGCGCCCAGGAGCTTGGCCTTTCAATCAGCAGCGTCGCCAATGACATCAATGTCAGCTTGAGCTCGTCGGAGCAGGTCTCGCCGAATTTCTGGACCGATCCCAAGGCCGGAATTCCCTATTATTTGGCGGTCCAGACGCCGCAATATCGCGTGAGTAGCGTCGACGATATCAAGAACACACCGATCAGCAGCCACGCGTCGGTACAGGCGCCCGTTCCCAACGTGCTCGGAAACATCGCAAGCATCGCGCGCCGTCCGGTACAATCTGTCTTCAATCATTCGAACGTACAGCCGGCTTACGACGTCTATGGCAGCGTGCAGAACTCCGATCTCGGCAATGCCGCGGTCAAGATTCAAGCGATCGTCAACGATCTGCAGGGTAAGCTCAAGCCGGGCAACCGCATCGCGGTACGCGGCCAGATCGAAAGCATGAATTCCGCGTTCAAAGATCTGGCGATCGGGCTCCTGTTCGCCGCGCTCTTTGTCTATCTGCTGATGGTCGTCAACTTTCAGAGCTTTCTGGATCCGCTTGCCGTGCTATTGGCGCTGCCGGGAGTCGGGTGCGGCATTGTGCTCATGCTGTTTGCGACCGAAAGGTCTCTGAGCGTCCCCTCGCTGATGGGCGCGATCATGGCGATGGGCGTCGCGTCGGCGAACTCTATCCTCTTGGTCGCATTCGCGCGCGAGCGGCGTCAGGCGGGCGTCGAAGCGGCACAGGCAGCCCTGGAGGCAGGCAAGACCAGACTGCGCCCTGTGCTGATGACGGCTGCGGCCATGGTCGTCGGCATGGTCCCGATGGCGTTCGGAACCGCGGGCAACGAGCAGAACGCGGTGCTCGCGCGTGCGGTGATCGGCGGAGTTCTGGTGGGCACGGCCACGACGTTGCTGATCGTCCCCTATCTCTATTCGGTGTTCGGCCGTTACGAGCACGTTCCGGTGCCGCAAACGAACCGGGGCACGAGCGAGGCATAACCATGAGCGAGCCTGGCCACATGCCTGTTACCCCCGATCCCGTCCCGTCCCATCAAGCCCGGTCGGAGCAACGCCGCCGCGTCGCCTGGAGCGCCGCGTTCGCCGCTCTCGCGCTCATTGCCTGCCTCGTCGGCTATGGCATGTGGCGCCACGCCCAGACCAGTGCAATGGCGCAGCAAATACTGCGGCACGAGCACAACATGGTGCCGACGGTGCGTACCAAGGCAGTCAGCGCGGTCGGCGATCCGAAAACGATCGATCTAACAGGCACCATGGATGCGTTCGAAAGCGCCACGCTCTATGCGCGGGCGACAGGATATATCAGCAAGCGCAACGTCGATATCGGCAGCCGTGTCCGCGCCGGCGATCTCCTGGCCACCATCGCGGCACCGGATCTTGATCAGCAGCTAAGCCAGGCCCGCGCACAAGTGGCGCAGCTCGAGGCAGCGCTGGAGCAGGCGCGCGCCACCGAGCAACTGGCACGCGCCAACAACGAGCGGACTTCCCGCCTGGTGACTCAAGGTTGGCAGTCGCAGCAGCAGGGAGACACAGATCGCCTGACTTTCGCGGCGCAATCGGCCGGGGTGCGCGTAGCTACCGCCAATCTCGAAGCGCAGAAGGCACAGGTCTCGCGGCTTGAGCAGCTCACGAGCTTTGAACGCGTGACCGCGCCATTCGACGGCGTGATCACGGCCCGCCAGGTCGATGTCGGGAGCCTGGTGACCGCAGATACCGCCAATGGCACGGCACTGTTCTCAATCGCTCGCACCAATACGCTGCGGGTGCAGGCCTACGTGCCGCAGGACGCGGCGCTGGCGATCAAGGATGGCTCGCAGGCCGATGTCAATGTTCCTGAGATTCCGGAGCGAACGTTTCGAGGCACCATCGCGCGCAACGCCAATGCGCTGCAAGCCGGCACACGGACCCTTTTGACGGAGGTCGATCTCGACAACGCCGACGGCGCACTTCATCCAGGCCTTTACTGTACGGTACACTTCACCATACCGCGCAAGCAGCCGGTGATGATCGTGCCGGCAGAAGCCGTGATCTTCGATGAGCGCGGATTGAGCGTTGCCGTCGCCGCCGACGGCCGGGCACATTTGCGCCGCATCGAGCTTGCGGCTGACGAGGGGGCCCAGGTCGATGTCAGGCAGGGTCTCAATGCAGGGGAACGTGTTATCCTCAATCCGCCGATCGACATTGCCGATGGCATGACGATCAACGCGACCGATGCGGATGCCGAGCGAGACCGGAAAGTGGCCACGCAATAAGGGAGCGACGATGGCCAGCCTCTCAAAGCCTCCCTCCGTCCTGTCCCTCGCTTGATGGCCGGATCCATGGTGACTACGATCAGTCGATCTGGGGCGCATACGATTCCTCGCCACAGCCTGAGTCCGCGCTCTAATCACAGCACGAGTTTCCGCAACGGACGCGGCGGTGACCGTGCCGGAGAGTCTCCCCTCTCGCAGGGCATCTTCTGGTCGATCGCTCTCGCCCATGAGCCCGCAAACGCCGTCGCAACGTCGCGAACTTGTGGAATTCCGATATTCCGCAGCCCGTAAAGAGGTGAGCGAATTCTTGTCCAGCCCCCACAGCGAAGTCCATCACCATCTTCACTCGAAGCTGATGCGTTTCGCAGGTTCAACGGATCCTGCGAATGCGGGCAAACTCCGTCTCATCTTTCAAGCACGGCTTTTGTCCAAACGTTTCGATACGCGTGCAGGCCTTCTATCGCGCAAGGCAGCGCCGCGATGAGCCGCGGCGGTTGAAAGTTCCGTGGCGGCCATTTCGCCAAGAGCGCGGCGCCCCGCGCGGTCCCGGCGGCGTCGAAGCCCGCGAAAATCTGCTGCGATGGGCGGAACGCAGCGAGCAGCGCAGCATAGGCAGGGTTGGCGGCGAGACTGCCTTCGACGACAAGATCGCCGGCGGTGACGCCTAAACGCGTCAGCATCAGGTCGCTCATAAGCGCAACATAAAGCGTCGCAAGTGCCAGCCGGTCGGCAGGTGCGATTTCCCCGCGAATTTCACCCTGGCGCGAGGCGAACGGGCCGCCTCCGCCCTGCCCGGCAAAGCACGGCAGCGCCATGGCGCCAGATGCGATCACACGCGCCAACGAAGCCGCG
>VAZV01000260.1:0-11404 GCA_005884765.1 Alphaproteobacteria bacterium | reverse complement strand
GTGTCGTCAGCCGGATCGAGGCCCTTTACGCTCAAGCCTGGCGCCAACAGAATCACCCAGGTGCCGGTCGAAATAATCGTGAATGGCGCCCGGCGCGAGCCGAGATGCGGCAGCAGCGAGGCGTTGGAGTCGTGGACGCCGCAAAACACGCCGACGTCGCGTCCTAGCCCGGCCGCGCTGGCGATGTCAGGCTTGATCGGCGCGAGGCGCTGGTAGGCCGGCTGCAGTGGCGGCATCAATCGGCGCAGATCGAGTGCCGAGACAACGCTGGAAAACTGTTTCTGTAGCGGCGCCCACAAATCGGAATGAGCGCCCAGCGAGGTCACTTCAGCCGCCGTTACGCCTGAAAGTCTCCATGCCCAATATTGCGGATAGGCCAGAAGATATTTGGCCCGCGCGAATGCTTCGGCAAAATTCCGCTGCTGCCACGCCAATTGCCGTGCGAGGTTCAGGCCCACGGGCAAGGCGGGCGAGAATGTTTGCGAAAACGGTGGGCGCAACGGCGCATAAAACGGCTCGATCTCCTCGACACCGGCGAACTCGTAGTCCATCACCGGCAGCACCAAAGCGGAATCGTCGATCAGCGCGGCTGCGCAGCCGTGGGTCGTTGGGACAATGGCCGCAATTCCATTGACCTTATTGGCTTCCGCAAGGGCGCCCAGCAGAAACTCCCAGATCTTCTCGACATCCGCATGGGGATAGAGCGGGCCGGGCACCGTGCGATTGGGCATGGCGCGCTCCCACACGAGCGCACCATCGCAAGCGAAGGTCGCGACCTTCACATTGGTCTTGCCGATATCGAGAACCGCGGTGACACCGTTCATCCTGGATTCCCTCCCGGACGATCCCTAGGCCAAGATTTGCAAATTCAAGTGGTTCAGTCTCGTGCCGATTGCAGGCGCAAACCTCGGTCGCCGTGCCGGCCTCTCCGCCACGAGAGGCCGGCACAAGAACCGCGATCAGAAATCAAAATCCTTGATGTTGTCCTTGGTGAAGATGAACGGCGAGCCCAACAGAATTTCGCTGCCGTTGATGACGTTGAGCTTGCCGAGCTTACCGGCATCGACCGAAGTCGCGCCGGGTTTCAGCTTGCCGTCGACCACGGCGCGCATCACATAGGTCGCGGCATAGCCGAGATCTACCGGGTTCCACAGCACAACGGACTTGACGCAACCGGCATTGACATAAGGCTTCATGGCATTCGGCGTGGCGAGGCCGACGACGGCGAGCTTACCGCACAGACCGGCCTTGGTGACGGCTTCGGCCGAGGCGGGCGTGGCGACCGACGTCATGCCAAACAGGCCGGAAAGCTTGTCGCCATATTTGTTGATCAGCGTGGTGGCCTGGTTGAACGACAGCACGTTGTCCTCCTGCGCCTCCACCGTTTCCAGCCATTTCAATTTGGGATGGCATTTGGCGGCGTAGGCCGACATTTCGGCGATCCAGCGCGCCTGATTGGGCGTGGTGAACGTGCTAGTAACGATGGCAAACCCCTTGTCCTCGCCGACTTCCTTGGCCATCGCATCGACCATCGCCTTGGCGATACCGTTGAACTGGGCCTGATTGATGAACCACTGGCGCGCATCGGGCTGCGAGTTGGCGTCATAGCCGACCACGTGAATCCCCTTCGACAAGGCCTTCTTCAGAACCGGAGTGATCGCCACCGGATCATTGGCGGCGAACAGGATGCCGTCGACGCCGCGGGTAATGTAATTGTCGATGAACTTGATCTGCTCGTCGATCTTGGCCTCGGTGGGTCCGTCGGTGGTCACCTTGACGTTGCCGATCTCCTTGGCGGCGTCCTGCATGCCCTTGGAGGTGGCGTTGAAGTAGCCGATGCCGATCAGCTTCGGCACATCCACCAGCGTGATCGGCTTGCCGGCCTTGTCGGGCGCGCCGGTGGACTGGCCGCCGTCATAAGGCTTAGCCGCCGCGGCGGCTGCCGGCCCCGCGTCGCATGCGAGCGGGCTGGTCGGAAGATCGTCACCGCCATCCCATTTGTCGGCGGCTACGGCGGAGCCGCCCACCATCGCCGCGCCCAGGATCGCGAGTGCGGCCGTCTTCATCATCCGATGTTTCATGAACTGCTTCATTGTGGCTTCCTCCCTAAAACGCCGCTTTTTGCGGCTTATCGCCCCATCAGCCCGCAACCTCGCGGCGTCCGTGGAGAGAACTTGCGATCAGCGTGGACGCAATCAGGACCGCGCCGATGACGATGATGGTGGCGTCGCCTTTGACCCCGGTCAGCGCCAGCCCGTTCTTCAACAGCTGGATCATGACGAGGCCGACGACGGTTCCCCAGATCGTCCCAACCCCGCCGAAAATGCTGGTGCCGCCGAGAACCACGGCGGCGATGACGTCGAGTTCGTAGCCGCTTCCCATGTCCGAGCGCGTCGTGGTCACGCGGGAAACCAGCACCCAGGCCGACAGCCCCGCGGCCAATCCGGACAGCGTGTAGACCACGAGCTTGACCCGATCGACCGGCAGGCCGGAAAACCGCGCGGCGGTCTCGTTGTTGCCGATGGCATAGAGCGTGCGGCCGAAGGTGGTGCGATCCAACGCAATGCCGGCCACGATGATCCCCACCAGCAGAATCCAAAGTTGCACCGGCACTCCGAGCCATTCCCCTTGCCCGGTAAAGAAGAACCATTCGGGATAGTTGCGCACCGACCGCGCCTGACTGATGCCTTCGGCGAGCCCCCGATAGAGCGCCAAAGTGGCAATGGTCATGATCAGCGGCGGCACCCGGATGCGGGTGATCAGCAACCCGTTGACAAAGCCGGCGACGCCTCCGACCCCGATCGCGAAGGCGATCGCCAGCGGCAACGGGAAGCCAAGGTTCTTCCAGGAATAGCCGAGCATGATCGCGCACAGCCCGACGATCGATCCCACCGACAGGTCGATGCCGCCAGTAATGATGATGAATGTCATGGGCAAAGCGAGCAGACCGACTTCGGTCATCAGGCGGCCCTGGTTCAACAGATTGTCGACGGTCAGGAAGCGCTCGTTGAACAGGCCGAGGATCACCAGCGCGACGAGCAGAATGGCCGCCAGCAGCGTCTCATGGCGGATCAGCCAACGCGGCGCGGCGGAGCGGACCTCGGGTGCGAGCACCGCCATGCCGATTATTCTCCCACCTGACGGCGCCGGCGCCGCAGGATGTCGGCGACCACCGTGACCAGGATCAACCCGCCCTGCACGGCGTGGATCCAGTACGGCGAGACGTTGATGAAGACCAGCGCACTGGCGATCTCGGCGATCAAGACCGCCGCCAACGTCGATCCAACCACGGTGCCGACGCCGCCGAGGATACTGACGCCGCCGACGACCGCAGCAGTGATCACCGTCAGCTCCAGGTTGGGCGGTACCGTCGACTGGATCACCTTGAGTTGGGTCGCGAACAGAAGCGCCGCGATCCCAGCGAACAGCCCATGCAGCGCGAATACCATCACCACGGTGCGCTGCGGCGACACGCCACACAGCCGCGCGGCTTCAGCATTGCCACCGGTGGCAAAGATCGCGCGACCGCTTGCCGAATAGCGCATCCACAGCGCGGCCAGAATGGTCGCCGCCACCATGATCAGCACCGGCATCGGCAAAATCCCGAACAATTCGATATCGGCGAGATGGAAGCTTTGCGGCAGGTCGGTGATCCATCGACCACCAGTGACGCTGATCAGGCCACCCTTGAGGATCGACAACATCCCCAGCGTCACCACGATCGCAGGGATCCGTAAATAGGCGACCACCGCGCCTTGCAGCGTCATGACGAGGATGCCGACCATGAGCGGCGTGAGCCAAACCAGAATGATCGGTACGCCGGCGACCGCCAGCGATCCGCTGATAGTGGCGAGAACGCCGATCAGGGAACCGACAGAGATATCGATATTGCCTGATACGATCACCATCGACATACCGATCGCCGCCACCGCGATATAGGCGTTGCCAAGCACGATATCGGCGAGGTTCCGCGTCGCCAGAAAGCGCGGGTTGTAGAGGCCGACCAGGATCGCGACGCCGATGATCGCGAAAGCCAGCAAGGCCTCCTGCGAGGCGAACAAGCGAAGCGCGCCACCTTCCCCGGGACGCAGACGCGAAATCACGATGCTGCTCACGCCGCCCTCCCCGCATCGGCGCCCTGGCTGCCCATCATTGCTGCGCCGACCGCCTCAGGCGTGGCTTCCGCGCGCGAAAATTCGGCGACGAGCCGGCCCTCGCGCATCACCAGCACGCGGTCGCTCATGCCGAGCACTTCGGGCAACTCGCTGGAGATCATCAGGATGGCCAAGCCTTGTGCGGCGAGTTCGCACATCAGCCGGTGGATTTCCGCCTTGGCGCCGACGTCGATGCCGCGGGTCGGCTCATCGAGAATGAGCAGCTTCGGCTGGTTGGCGAGCCACTTGCCAAGCACAATCTTCTGCTGGTTGCCTCCGGACAATCGGCCGACCACCTGGTCGAGCGAACCCGCCCTGACGCGAAAGCGGGTGACCCCGGTTTCAGCCAATCGCGTTTCTGCCGCGGAATCGATGAAGCCGAAGCGCGCCACTCTGGCCAGACTGGCCAGGGAAAAATTCTCGCGCACATTCATGGGGCGAACCAGGCCCTGGGTGGCGCGGTCTTCGGGTACATAGGCGATGCCAAGCGCGCGCGCCCGGCCAGGCGCGCGAATTTGCACCGGCTCGCCGGAAACCAGGATCTCGCCGGATTCGGCCGGCGTCACGCCAAAGATGGTCTGCGCCAATTCGCTGCGTCCGGAGCCGACCAGGCCGGCGAGGCCCAGGATTTCGCCGGCGCGCACGGTCAGGCTGATACTCCTCGTCATCGGCCGCCGCACGAGATCACGCACTTCCAGCACCGGCGCGCCGACCGCCACGGCGACCTTTGGGAACAGGCTTTCGATTTGGCGGCCGACCATCATCTGGACCAGTTCCGCCGATGAAGTCTCCGCCACTCGGCGGGTGCCGACCTGGGCACCATCGCGCAGCACCGTCACCCGATCAGCTATTTGAAAGATCTCGTCCATGCGGTGGCTGATATAGATGATGCCCACACCGCGCGATTTGAGGCGTCGCACGATGTCGAACAGCCGCGTCACGTCATATTCGGTCAACGCGGCGGTCGGCTCGTCCATGATCAAGAGCTGCGCATCCTGCGACAGCGCGCGCAGGATTTCGACGCGCTGGCGATTGCCGACGCTGAGCGAGCCGACGACCCGGCTCGGGGCCAGATCGACAATTTCGAGGGTCGCGAGCAGCGCCTCGGTCTTGGCCGCCATCGCCTTCCAGTCGAGCCGGCCGCCGCGGCCGCGCGGCGCGTGGCCCATGAAGACGTTTTCGGCCACCGTCAGATCGCGGAACAGCAGCAGTTCCTGGTAGATGGTCGCGATCCCAGCGCGCCGCGCGTCATCTGGAGAATCGAGACGAAGCGGCCGTCCATCGACATGAATGGTGCCGGCGTCGGGCTGATAGACCCCGGAGATGATCTTGATCAGGGTGGATTTGCCGGCGCCGTTCTCGCCTAGCAACGCATGCACTTCGCCCGGCGCGACCTCGAACGAGACCCCCGACAGCGCGCGAACCCCGGGGAACGATTTTTCGATGCCGGCCACCGCCAGCAGCGGCGCCGCTGGGCCGCCCTCTCGCATGAGTGCGTTGCGGGCCTCGTTCATGCGGCCGCGACCTCGTCGGGCGTTTCGGTCGAGATCATCACCTCGACGCCAGCGTCGCGAAGCATGTCGAGTGCTTCCTTCGGGGCCTCGGCGTCGGTGATCAAGGTCGAAATTCGCGACAGCGGACAAACCACCAGGCTGCCGCGCGGTGTGAATTTGGAGCTGTCGGCCAGCACCACCAGCTTCTCGGCGCGCTTGAGCAGCTTGGTCTCGGCGCGGGCGATCAAGGGATCGCCCTCAATCACGCCGAGCGGGCCGATCGAAATCGCGCTCATGAACATGCGCGAGGCCGAATAATGCTGGATCGCGTCTTCCTCGAACGGCGAGACGATGAGTTTCTGTTCGCGGTAGACTTCGCCGCCCGGCAGCGCGACGCGACAGTTCGAATGGTGGATCAACGTCTCGGCCAATGGATAGGAATTGGTGAGCACCTTGAGGCGGCGCTCGCGCAGGAATTCGCCCATCTCGAAGGTCGTGGTGCCGCCATTGATGATGATGGCGTCGCCGTCGCTGCACAGCGCGACCGCGGCCCGGGCGATTGCCCGCTTGGCGGCGACATTGAGTGTCCTGCTGATCTCGAAGGAGCGGGTCGCCAGCGCCGGCGCTTCGCTTGAGGCCATCTGCGAACCAGGCATCGCCTCCAATCCGCCACGCACCCGCGTCGCTGACCCTATTTCGGCAAGCCGGGAAAAATCGCGCCGCACGGAAGCTTCGGAGGCACCGGTGGCGCGGCAAACGTCGGCGATACGAACCAGCAGCTGCTGTTTCAGCATCGCCCTGATGACCTGCCAGCGCTCGCGTTCGTGCACGGCCCTGCTCCTCCCGATGCTCACAACTAGTCATGAACTTTTTGGGCGGTCAACGCGAAACCTTCATATTCAATCAATTTCGCACTGCATCAATCACGTCGTGTAGCAACATCGCTCACATCGTGATTGACCGTGATCGGTCGCGATCCTATGGTCCGGCAAAAGCGCATCGTGACAGAGGCGAGGTTCATGACCAAGGCTGCGGCCGAGCCGCTTTCCGATCTTTGGGACGATGCCCATGCAGCGGACCTGGATGAGCCGGGGCTATTGCTCTACCGTTCCAATCTGCTCGGCAGCGATCTTCGCATCACCAATTTCGGCGGCGGCAACACCTCGGCCAAAATCACAATGACCGATCCGCTGACCCAAAAACCGATTACCGTGTTGTGGGTCAAAGGCTCCGGCGGCGACCTCGGCTCGATGAAGCGTGACGGCTTCTCCACCCTCTATCTCGACAAGTTGGAAAGCCTGAAACAGCTCTATCGCGGCATCGCCCATGAAGACGAGATGGTGGCGCTGTTCAATCACTGCACCTTCAATCTCAACCCGCGCGCGACCTCCATCGACACCGCCTTGCACGGCTTCGTGCCGCACACCCATGTCGATCATCTCCATGCTGATGCGGTGATCGCCATCGCCGCCTGCTCCAACGCCGAGGAATTGACGGGAAAAGTGTTCGGCGGCACGATCGGGTTCCTGCCTTGGCAGCGGCCGGGCTTCGACCTCGGCTTGAAGCTCGGCGCGATGGCGGCCCAGCATCCCGAATATGTCGGCGTGGTGCTCGGCGGCCATGGTCTGTTCACCTGGGGCCCGACATCGAAGGCGGTCTACCAGACCACGTTGCGCATCATCCAGCAGGCCGCAGACTGGCTCGCGGGACACGAAAAGCAGCCCGCCTTCGGCGGTCCGCGCTGTAATGCTGCCGCGCCTGAGGCGCGCCGCGCCAGCGCGGCGGCGCTGATGCCGTTGATCCGCGGCAAGATCTCACGCGACGAGCGCAAGGTCGGGCATTTCACCGACGCGCCGGAGGTGCTGGAGTTTGTCAATTCGCGCATGCTGGACAGACTGGCGCCGTTGGGAACATCTTGTCCCGATCATTTCCTGCGCACCAAAATCCGTCCCCTGGTGCTGCCCTACGATCACCAGAGCGACAGTGTCGAGACACTCGCCAATTCGCTCGACGGGCTTCTTGAGGCCTATCGAGACGACTATTCTGCCTATTATCAGCGCTGCAAGCGGCCGAATTCACCGGCGATGCGAGACCCCAATGCGGTGATCTACCTGGTGCCTGGCATCGGCATGTTCTCCTTCGCCAAGGACAAGGCGACGGCGCGCATTGCTTCGGAATTCTACGTCAATGCCATCAACGTCATGCGTGGGGCCTCCGGCGTCAGCACCTATGTCGGCCTGCCGGAACAGGAAGCCTTCGATATCGAATATTGGCTGCTCGAAGAAGCCAAGCTGCAACGCATGCCGAAGGCGAAATCGCTGGCCGGCAAGATCGCCTATGTTACCGGCGGCGCCGGCGGCATCGGCGGAGCAGCGGCGTTGCGACTATTGGGCGAAGGCGCCTGTGTGGTGCTGGCCGACATCGACCAGGAAGCGCTTGAGGCGCGCATCCGGGCGATCGTGCAAAAATTCGGCCGCGACAGCGTAGTCGGCATCGCGCTGGACGTGACCGACGAGGCGAGCGTTGTCGCAAGCTTCCACGAGTCCATTCTCGCCTATGGCGGGATCGATGTTGTGGTCTCCAACGCCGGCATCGCCTCCGCCTCACCGGTCGAGGACACCAGCCTGGCGCTTTGGCAAAAGAACATGGATGTACTCGCAACCGGCTATTTTCTGGTGGCACGCGAGGCGTTCCGGCTGATGCAACGGCAGCAATGCGGAGGCGCGATCGTGTTCGTCGCCTCCAAGAACGGCCTCGCCGCCTCGGCCGGCGCGTCGGCCTATTGCGCGGCCAAGGCCTCGGAGATTCATCTGGCGCGCTGCCTCGCGCTGGAAGGCGCGCCGCACGGCATCCGCGTCAACACCGTCAATCCGGATGCGGTGCTGCGCGGCTCGAAAATCTGGGCCGGCGAATGGCGCCAGCAACGAGCCGCCTCCAACAAGGTGTCGGAGGACGAACTCGAAGAGGTCTATCGGCAGCGATCCATGCTGAAGCTTTCGGTGTTGCCGGAGGACATCGCCGAGGGGATCTATTTCTTCGCCAGCGATCTTTCGGCCAAATCGACCGGCAATATCCTCAATGTCGATGCCGGCAACGCACAGGCTTTCACGCGGTGAGACGCCGATCGTCGGGAGACAATGATGACCGACTTCTCCATCAGCGAGGATCTTCTCCAGGCTGAGAACGCCACGCGAAAGACGGCGCTCGACGAGGATTACGCCGCGTTGGCGCGCGCGCTGGGCCGCCGGGGCATCGACGCTGACGCGCTAACACGAAAGATCATGGCGTTCGGCGTCGCGATCCCGACCTGGGGCGTCGGCACAGGTGGCACCCGCTTTGCACGCTTTCCCGGTCCCGGCGAGCCGCGCCATCTGTTCGACAAGCTGGAGGATTGCGCCATCATCCACCATTTGGTGCGGGCAACGCCGACGGTATCGCCGCATTTTCCATGGGACGCGACGAGTGACTACGCTGCCTTGCGGGAAGTCGCCGCCAAGCACGGACTAGCGTTCGACGCCGTGAACTCGAACACGTTTCAGGATCAGCCGAACCAGGAGCATTCGTACAAGTTCGGCTCGCTCTCCCATGTCGAACCCGCGGTGCGAGCCCAAGCGATCGCGCACAACATCGATTGCATCGCCATCGGCCGCCAGCTCGGCTCAACGGCCCTGACAGTATGGATCGGCGACGGCTCCAATTTCGCCGGGCAATCGAACATGACGTTGGCGCTCGATCGCTATCTCGATTCGATGCGCGAGATCTACGCGGCGCTGCCCGCGGATTGGCGGGTGTTTCTCGAGCACAAACTGTACGAGCCGGCGTTCTATTCAAGCGTAATTTCCGATTGGGGAACCAGCTTTGCGGCGGCGCAAGAGCTTGGACCGAAGGCGCAATGCCTCGTCGATCTCGGCCATCACGCGCCGAACGTCAATATCGAACAGATCGTCGCCCGCCTCGTGCGCTTTGGAAAACTCGGCGGCTTTCACTTCAACGATTCGAAATACGGCGACGACGATCTTGACACCGGATCGGTCGAACCGTTTCGCCTGTTTATGGTGTTTAACGAACTGATTGACGCTCGGATGCGCGGGGCAGAAGGCTTCGCCCCCGCCTATATGCTCGACCAATCGCACAACGTAACCGATCCGATCGAGAGTTTGATGCAATCGGCGATCGAATTGCAGCGCGCTCATGCCCAGGCGCTGATCGTCGACCGCTCAGCGCTCGCCGAGGCGCAAGCGGCCAATGACGCGCTTGGCGCCCACCTCGAACTCAAGCGCGCCTACACCACCGACGTCTCGCCGATCCTGGCCATGGCACGGCTGCAGGCCGGCGGCGCCATCGCGCCGATCGAGACTTATCGCGCCTCAGATTACCGCAAGCACAAGGCCAAGGAGCGGCCTCCGGTGGCGAGGACATCGGCGGGGATCGTCTGAGGGAAGCAAGCTGCGCGCACGGCTCCGCAATGCCTCAAGCGAGAGACGCCGCCGTGCGAGCGGCGTCCGATAACCCGACGGCAACGCATAGACCTTTTGAATTGAACTAAATTAGGCGACAGAAAACGGCTTATGCGGGCGATCAGTGCATTGCTAGCTGGCTCTCCGCGCGACGCCTTGGCCTTCGGAGCCGCCTTCTGAATCTCATCGGTTGATGTCTATTGCGCGGCATTTACGATCGTGTGCCAGCGTTCAAACGAGACCTTTGCTTCCGGGTGCTTGCCGCAGAAGCTGACAAGCACGTTTCGAGCTATGACATGGCTCGACTTAGCCCAAAACGGGAACAATGGCGTTGTCGACATAGCGAAGGCCGGCAAGCGCAGCATCATAGCGCCGCAGCGAAGCTATAGCGCCCCATCTTGATCGGCCGTGGCGCACCAAGTTGTACCGGTCCGTTCCGGACAAAAATGAACCGGCCGCCGAATTGCTGCGACAAACATCACGACCAACATCGGCAAGGGCTCGCAGTCGTCGTGATCAGGAAAATCCCGAATATTTGGTACGTCTCAATTTGCGTTCCGCACCAAGAAAAGACCGGATACTATTACTCCCGCCACTCCCGAACCTTTGCCAGCGAATCCGAGGCCAAACAGTTTGCTGCAGCCAAGATTGCGGCGGGCGTCGAAGTTACTGCGGGAACGCTAAATCCTGTTGTGCCAAAGCGAATCGTTGGCCCATCGGAAATTGAAAAATGGCTTTCGGAGGAGCCAGCCAAGTCCGCGACCGGAGCGTGCAAGCGCATTTGATCGCGGGCTGATGAGGAAAGTAAGTGGCCCGCGTCATCCATGCCGGCGTCATTCAGGCCACTTGCGAAGGCGCGCCGACATACGCAGTCTAGCGAGACTGCTGCCTTCTCCACTGCAAGAACTCCTGAAAGAGTTGCCAGCGGCTCTTAGGCTGTGCCGTTGTCGCGGGTCGCGCCACGGCGCGTGGGAAAAGCGTGACAAATTGCTGAACGCCAGGATCACGAGCAACCGCCGCGGCTGCCAAGGCGATAGGGCAAGCGCTGCGTCATTTCAAAAAACTCGAACAACTCGATCCGAGTGAATTCTCCCTCACGCCACGCGAGCGCGTCGGTTCAAATCTGGGCGTAAACGCGCGAAGGCCCGCGACAAAATGATTTCGCCGACAAGGTCGGTTGGCTAGTCACGAAGCTCTAGGCGGCCCGCGCATTCGTCCCGAGTTATGATCCATTCACGGTAAAGAAAAACGGCCAGCGCAACTAAGCTTGGCGTCAGCGCCAGCATTACACCGAACATGA
>VAZV01000081.1 GCA_005884765.1 Alphaproteobacteria bacterium | reverse complement strand
GCCAAGATCGCCGGGCTGTCGGCCAACTATTCGAGCCTGGTCGACGAGGTGCGGCGGGTGAAAGGCACGCCCGCGGTCGAGACCGGCGCTGTAACCATCACGGGCATGCTGGATCAGATCGGCCGCACCATGGCCGGCATCGGCGGCACGATGGTCGGTTTGATCGACATGCTGGGCGCGGTGCTCGCCGCGAGTGGCAGGGTCTTGATCCATCCTAGGGGTTTCCGCCTGACTTCGACTGTGCATCATCTTGAACAGGTGTGCTGGCGCGCGGTACCGATCGTCGTGCTCATCACGTTTCTGATCGGCTGCATCATCTCGCAACAAGGCATCTTCCATTTCCGCAAATTCGGCGCCGACATCTTCGTCGTCGACATGCTGGGCGTTCTGGTGTTGCGCGAAATCGGCGTGCTGTTGGTGGCGATCATGGTCGCGGGCCGCTCGGGAAGCGCCTACACCGCCGAACTTGGCTCGATGAAGATGCGCGAGGAAATCGACGCGCTGCGCACCATGGGGTTCGACCCGATCGAGGTTCTGATTCTGCCGCGAATGCTGGCGCTCATCATCGCGCTGCCGATCCTCGCCTTCCTCGGCGCCATGGCCGCGCTCTATGGCGGCGGACTGGTGGCATGGCTCTATGGCGGCGTCGACCCGGAGGCGTTCCTGCTGCGGCTGCGCGACGCGATCTCGATCGATCATTTTACGGTCGGCATCATCAAGGCGCCTGTCATGGCGGCGGTGATCGGGATCGTCGCCTGCGTTGAAGGCCTCGCGGTGCAAGGCAGCGCCGAATCGCTCGGGCAGCACACGACGGCATCGGTGGTGAAAGGAATCTTCTTCGTCATCGTCATGGACGGCGTGTTTGCGATCTTTTTCGCCTCGATCGGAATGTGATGATGCCGCAAGCTGACACTGACGCCATCATCCGGGTTCGCGACATCACCGTGCAGTTCGGCGCGACGCGGGTGCTCGACGGGCTCAATCTCGACGTCAAGCGCGGCGAGATCCTGGGGTTCGTCGGCCCATCCGGTGCCGGCAAGTCGGTGCTGACGCGCACCATCATCGGCCTCGTGCCCAAGATCGCAGGACACATTGAGGTGTTCGGCATCGATCTCGATGCCGCGAGCGCGGTGGCGCGGCGGGCGGTGGAGCGGCGCTGGGGTATCCTGTTCCAGCAGGGCGCACTGTTTTCCTCGCTGACCGTCCGGCAGAACATTCAGTTTCCGGTGCGCGAATATCTCAAAGTGTCGCAGCGGCTGTTGGACGAGATCATGGTGGCGAAGCTCGGCATGGTCGGCCTGCGCCCTGAGGTGGCCGACCGTTTTCCCTCGGAATTGTCTGGCGGCATGGTCAAGCGCGTCGCGCTGGCGCGCGCACTCGCGCTTGATCCGGAACTCGTGTTCCTCGATGAACCGACCTCGGGCCTCGATCCGATCGGCGCCGGCGATTTCGACGAGCTGGTGCGGACGCTGCAGCGTACTTTGGGCCTGACCGTTTTCATGGTAACCCACGATCTGGACAGCCTTTACACCGCTTGTGACCGCATTGCCGTTTTGGGCAACGGCAAGATCATTGCAGCAGGATCGATGGCCGATATGCAGGCGTCGCAGCATCCCTGGCTGCGGCAATATTTCCACGGCAAGCGCGCCCGCGCTGTCATGGGCTAGTGTTTGGGCCGGTAATCGGAGTTCTGGATGGAAACGCGGGCGAACTACGTACTGATCGGAGCCTTCACGCTGGCGGTAATCGCCGCCGCGTTCGGCTTCGTGCTGTGGTTCCAGTCGCTTCACACCACCAAATTGCGCAGCCCGATCCGGATCGTCTTCGAGGGCCCGGCGTCGGGCCTGCGCAATGGCGGCAGCGTCAATTTTAACGGTATTCGGATAGGCGAGGTCGTCTCGGTCAAACTCGACAATCCGCGTCGCGTGGTCGCACTCGCGATGGTCGAGAACAACGCGCCGATCCGCAAGGACACGCTGGTCGGCCTCGAATTCCAGGGGCTGACGGGCGTCGCCGCGATCTCGCTGAAGGGCGGCGCGGAAGCTGCACCCGCCGTTCCGCTGGATGAGGATGGCATACCCGTGCTCACCGCCGATCCAAACGCGCTGCAGGACGTCACCGAGGCGATCCGCGGTACGCTGCAGAACATCAACAAGGTGGTGTCGGACAATCAGGAAGCGGTGAAGAACTCGTTGCGCAATCTCGAGGTCTTCACCTCCTCGCTCGCGCGCAACTCCGAGCGGATCGACAACGTCATGGCGAAAGTCGACGGCGTGATGGGGAAGGCCGACAATCTGATGCTCGGCCTCAATACGCTGGCCGGCGGCAAGGACGGCGGCGAGCTTTTCCAGGCGGTGAAATCGATCCGCGAACTCGCGGAAGATTTCGACAAGCGCTCGGGCGCATTGATGGCTGATGGCCGCCGCACGCTCGGCGACATCAGCCGCGCCGTGATCAATCTCGACCGCAACCCGACGCGCCTGATCTTCGGCCCCGCCAATGCCAGCGCGCAGCCCGCGGCCGCAGCCGCACCTGCCGCTCAACCGGCGGCGGCGGCGGCGAGTGAGAGGAAGCGGCCGTAGCTTGGGCGTAAGCCACAACCGCCGCGCCCCCTGATTTACAGGTTTGGTTTTCAAACAGCCAAGTCCAGTCCAAGTGTTGGTCAGGGGCGGGCCACAGCTGTCCGAAGGACGGCGTCGCGTCCGCTCGCCGATCCCGGCCATCTGTCTTTTTGGATACAGCTTCGCACTCCCGCGGCGCGGATTGCGCCGCCATGCGCAAATTGCCCGTCGTGTTAATCTGTCGCACGGTATCGAAGGGCATCCACCAGCAGCGAAAATGCCGGCGATGGCTGGCGACGGCTAGGATAGTAGAGATGATAGCCGGAGAATGCTGGACACCAGTCGGAAAGAACGCGGACAAGTTGCCCTTGCGAGATGTACCGCCGTACATGTCCTTCCGTGAGGTACGCAAGGCCAAGACCCTTGAGCGCTCCTTCCAGGAGGAGGCCCGCGCTATTGAACACAAGCTGCCCCTCGACACGAACGTTGAGCTCTCGCCCGTTCTTTTCGAACTCCCACGCGTAGAGGCTGCCACCGTGAGTCGGCAGGCGAAGATTAAAGCAGTTGTGGTTCGTCAGCTCCTGCGGTGTCTTGGGCCTCTTGCGCTCGGCGAAGTAGGAGGGCGAGCCGACCACGGCCATCTGGAGGTCGGGGCTCACCCGAACAGCTATCATATCCTTTGCAACGAGCTCACCGGGGCGGATGCCTGCATCGACCTGCTGCGCCACGATGTTCGTGAGCCCGTAGTCGATAATGACCTCGACATGAATGTCAGGGTACTTCGGCAGAATCTTCGCTAAGGCGGGCAGCAGGATTTCAGTCGCGGCATATTCTGTCGCCGTGAGGCGAACGGTTCCGCCGGGCCTTTCGCGAAGTTCGCTAAGCGCAGCAAGGTCTGCGTCCATTTCGTTGAACTTTGGACCGATGCTCAGGAACAGCCGCTCTCCGGCGTGGGTTGGCGCTGCGCGTCGTCCGGTTCAAAAGTCTGACGCCGATCCGCTCCTCCAGGTTTCGGATGATCTGGCTCAGTGCGGACTGCGTCATGCCCAGCTTCGCCGCGGCACGCGTGAAACTGCGCTCCCGCGCCACCGCGAGAAAAGCCGTGAGGTCGCTCGCGTCTTCTCGATGCATTGATAAGACTGGCTAATGACTGCTTTCAGAACTTATCATCTAATCGGGCGATAACGGAAGTCTTAGATTCGGATCAACCGACCGACGACTGCGCCGACGCGGCGGGAACCCTGAGGCAACTGGATGTCGCTTACAGCAATGCAAGAGCCGGTTGCGGCCCCGCGTATGGCGGCGACGTTGTTGCCGATCATGGGGGTGGTGTTTGTCGCCTTTCTCGTCATTGGCGTCGCCATGCCCGTACTTCCGCTGCACGTCCATAACGGATTGGGATTCGGCACGATTGTGGTTGGCCTCGTCGCCGGCAGCCAGTTCGCTGCCTCCCTGATTTCGCGACCGTGGGCGGGCCACTATTCGGACAGCCGCGGAGCCAAGCGCGCAGTTGTCGTGGGCCTAATGGCGGCCAGCGCCTCTGGGTTTCTCTATCTCTTCTTGCTCTTGCTGGGGCGAGCCTTGCTCGGCGGAGCGGAGAGCTTCATCATCACGGCTGCAGTGAGTTGGGGATTGGCACTCGTCGATCCCAGGAGCACGGGCAAGGTCATCGCCTGGGTCGGGTCGGCGATGTTTGCGGCCTTCGCGATCGGCGCGCCGGCCGGCTCCGCGCTTTACGCCGGCTACGGCTTTGCGGCAATTGCGTTTGCTACTGTGGGGGCTCCTCTGGGCACACTGCTGCTCGTTGCGGCCCTTCCCAGAGTTGCTCCGGTGCCCCACACTCGCTTTTCGTTTGCCAAGGTGGTTGGTGCCGTAGGGGTACCGGGTTTCGGCTCGGCACTCGGCAGCGTAGGCTTCGGCGCAGTGACCACGTTCGCCGCTTTGCTGTTCGCAAGCAGAGGATGGGCCAACGGATGGCTGGCCTACACAGCTTATGCGACCGCATTCATTCTGGCGCGGCTGTTCTTTAGCCATGTGGCGGACACGATCGGCGGGGCGAAAGTCGCGCTGATTTGCGCATTGATTGAGGCCGTTGGCCAGGCGCTCATCTGGTTGGCCCCTCGGCCCGAGATGGCTTTCGCCGGAGCCGCGCTCACGGGATTCGGCTTCTCGTTGGTTTACCCCGGCTTCGGCGTCGAAGCGGTCCGACGCGTGCCGGCGCATAGCCGCGGCTTGGCCATGGGGGCCTACACCGCCTTTCTCGACTTGGCCCAAGGCCTTGCGAGCCCGGCGCTTGGAGTGATCGCGAGCGGGACAAGGCTTAATGCCGTGTTTCTTGCCAGCGCCATCACCGTGCTCGGCGCCGCACTCGTCGCGTCGTGGTTGCTGGCTCACCCCGCAACGATGGAGGGAAGGCCGCAATGAGACCGCTATTCGCGATCTCACCCCAGCCGTCCCGCCGCATGTGCCAGCAGCGTATACACCAGCCCGGTTTCCGAGGTGAGGTGGCCGCGCAGCGCTTGCGGCCCGCGGTCCTCGCGCGCGACCTCGTCGAGCAGGCGCTCGAACTCGGTGATGTAGCGGTCCACCGTCTGCTTGAAGGTGCGGTCGGCGCGATATTTGCGGGCGACCTCGTCGAATGCCTTCTGGCCGGACGGGGTGTACAGGCGCTTGGAAAATGCCTTGCTCTCGCCGCTCTGGTAGCGGTCCCACATTTCACCCGCGAGGTTACGGTCTATCAGCCGGCCGACGTCGAGCGAGAGTGCCTCCAGCGGATTGCCGTTGCCTTGCTGGGGCGCACGGCCGCGCGCGGCGTTGCCGCCGGCGGCATCGGTGCGGCTCAACAGGTCGGATAGCCAGCCATCCTGTCCGCCATTGGAGCTCGCCGGGCTGACCGGCGGCGCTTCGGCGCGGCGCGAGGGGGGACCGCCGAGATCGGGCGGCGGCAGCGTCGACGCGCTGCCGACACCGCGCATGCGTGTATCGTCGCGCCCACCGACGGCCGCCGCCAGCACCGGCTCTTCCTGGCGCTGGACATTGGTGCGGCTGCTCGAGACCACGTCGAGCCCGCGGCCGTGATGCGCCACGATCCGGTTGAGTTCCGCCAACGCCTCGATCTGGTCGACGATAACCTTGCGCATCTGCGCGGTGCTCTCGGCGGCCTCCTGCGGCATTTCCAGGACGCCGCGGCGAAGCTCGTTGCGCGTGGCTTCCAGCTCGTGATGCATTTCGGACGCCATCTGCTTCATGCTCGAGACCAGGGTGCCGAACTTTTCCGCGGACTGCTTGAACATGGCATCCGCCTCGTCCGTGGTCTGCCGGTAGATGTCGTGCATGGATTCCACGGTCTGCCGGTGCTCCTCTTCGGAAGCTGCTCTGACAGCCTCGAACTGCCGGGTGATCGCGGCCGAGCCCGCGCCCGCGGTTTCCGCCACCACGCGCGCGATATCACGGGCGCGTTCTTCGGCGGCGGCAAGCGACTCATCCAGCAGGCTGGTGAATCGCGATAGCCGCTGATCGAGATCGGCGGTGCGCAGGTCGATCGTGGTGACGAGCGATTCCAGCGTTGCCTTGCGTTCGGCGACCGAGGCGGTGGTGTTGCGGTTGCTCTGCTCGACGATGGCGGCAGCCTCGACCAGCGCCCGGCCGTGGCTCTCGAACTGGCCGGAAAGCGCGCCGAGATCATCCAGCGCCCCGGAGGTCTTGGAGTTGAATATGTGCAACTGGTCTTCCAGCGTCTGAGTAGCGGCGCCGTTGCGCGAGGTGACGTCGTTCATCGCCGACACGAAGTCGGCGACGCGCGTGACAAGCGCGCGCTCGAGCGAATTGAGGTTGTCGTGGGCGCCGGTCAACACTTCCTGCAGCAGGATATTGCCTTCGCGCAACCGCTCGAACAGGGCGACCGTGTCGGTACGCAGGACCTTGCTGGTCTCCTGCATCTCGGTCACGGCTGCGATCGAGACCTGGCGCGATTGCTCGATCGCCGCGCGGGAAGCGTGCTCCAGCTCGCGCAGCGACTTGTTGACGGCGCCGGTGGCAAGTTCGCCGGCGGACGTAATCGTCCGCGCCACTTCGGTGCCGTTGCCCAGCATCGATTGCGAGAAGGCCTGGCCGCGGGTTTCGATCGATTTCAGCGCTTCCGAGGTGACGCGGTCGATATCGAATGTGAGCTGGTTGGTCTTGCCGGTGATAGCCTCGACCAGGGTCCCGCGCTTGGCGTCGATCATCTGTGCCAGCCGATCGGTCTGCTGCTGCACCTGGTTCACGATCTCGTCGGTCTTGCCGGTCATCGACGCGCCGAAGGCGCTGCCGGCCGCCAGCACCGAGCGTTCGATTTCTGCCGAGGTCGACTTGACCTTGGCGCTGACTTCGTTCGATGCGGCCACCAGCGAGTTCTGCGCGTTCTGCGCGCTGGACTGGATATTGTCGGTGGTTTTGGCGGTGACCGTAGAGAGCGAGCGTTCGATGTCCGCCCCGACCGAGGAGAGGGAGCGTTCCACGTCCGCCGCCAGCGCCTTGACGTGACTGGCGGCATCCGAGGACGCGGTCACCAGCGAGGTCTGCGCCTCGCGGGCGCCGTTGAGGATCGACGTGGCTGTGGCAGAACCGGCGGCCGACAGCGTTCGCTCGACGTCGGCGGCCAGCGACTTGATCTGGGTCGCAGCATCACCGGAGGCAGTCACCAGGCTCAACTGGGCGTCGCGGGCGCTGGTCAGAATCGAGCTCGCGGCCGAGGAACCGACCGTGGTGAGGACGCGCTCGACTTCTCCGGAGGTCAGCTTCAACTGGGCGCCGACGTCCGAGGAGACTGAAAGTAGCGACTGCTGGGCGGCGCGCGCGCCGGTCTGAATGGTCTCGCTGGTATTGACCACGAGGTTGGTGAGCGAGCGTTCGGCATCCTCGACATGGGAACGAATGCCGGAGGAGAGCATTTCAGCCCGTGCCACCAAATCGTCGCTGGCCTGGCGTCCTGAGCTCTCGATGCGGCCCGCCACGGCTTCGACGCGCGAACCGAGCAGGTCCTCGAACTGCGCGACGCGCACATCGATATCATTGGCGACCGCGCCGACCCTGCTCTCGATACCTTGGTGGATCTCCTGGAACCGCGCGGTGATGGTATCGGTGAGTTGCGAGGAGTGCCCGTCGATGGTCGCGGTGACGTTGGCGATGCGGCGGTCGATCGCCTCGATCGCCTGCGCGGTGCCGTCGGTCATCGTCGCGGTGAGGAAGGTGAGGCGCGAGTCGATCGAGTGGATCGCCTGCGCTGCGCCGTCGGTCAGCGAGGACGACAGCGAGCCGAGACGGCTGTCGATAGTCTCGGTCACCGACTTCGCGCGCGTATCGAAGGTCTGCTCAAGCGACTTCAGCTTGTTGTCAAGCGAAGTATCGAGATTGGTCACGCTGCCGTGCAGCGTGACTTCAAACTGAGCAAGGCGCTGGTCCAGCGAGGCGGTGATCTCGCCGCCATTCGAGGTCAGGCGGGTGTCGAAGTTGTCGACATAGGTCTTCAAGCTGTCGGCGATGTCCTGGGTACGCTGGCCCAGCCGCTCGACGATCTCACCGCCGAAGGTTTTGACGGTGCGGTCGAACTCCGAGATGTGGCGGGTGATCAGCGCGCCGAGCGTGCCACTGTCTCGGGAGAATTTTTCCGCCAGTTCGGCGCCCTGATTCTTCACCAGCTCGTCGAAGGCGTTCATCTGCAAAGAGAGCGAATCGTGCGCGGTCTCGGTCTGGCTGACGACCTTCGCAACCAGCGAATTCACCGTCACGTCGAGCGCCTCGCTGGCCTTGTCACCGGAGGTGAGGATGTGGGTGGCGAGGCGATTGCCGGCTTCGTCGATCTTGTTGACGAGGTCGCCGCTGCGCAGTTCGAGCTCCAGTAGCAGAGAGTCGGAGGAATTCTTCAGCGAGTCGTGAACCTGCTCGGTGCGGTCGGAAATGCCGTCGACGATGGTCGAAGAGCGCTGCTCGAATTCGCCGGTGATGCGGTCGATCCGTTCGTTCAGCATTTCGTGGACGCGGTCGGCGAGGTCGACGAATTCGTCGTGCACATGGCCCGTCTTGAAATTGAGGCTGGTGGTGAGGCGCTCCGATGCATCGAGCACGGCGCGCGTGGTTTCGGCGCTGGCCTCCTCCAGGCGATCGAGCAGGTCGCCGCCGCGCTCACCGAGCGCGAGGATCATGTTGTCGCCGGCGTGGCTGAGCGCGCTGGTGATGTGGGCGCCGCGCTCTTCCAGCGCGCCGGTGATGCTCTTTGCGACCTCGTCGACGCGCGAGGCGATCGCGTCCGAAATCAGCGCGATGTCGTGGCGCAGGTCGATCTGCACGCCGGAGATGGCGCTGCGGACCTGCTCGGCCTGTCCGACCAGGTTGTCGCGCTGATGGGCGATATCCTGCAGTAGCGCGCGTATCCGCACCTCGTTGTCGGTGTAGGCGCGCTCAAGCGCCGAGACTTCGTTGGCGACCAGGGTTTCGAGTTCGCCCGCGCGCGCAATCGCGCGCTCGATGCCGTCGCCCATCGCCGCGACCTCGCGGCGGATCGCCTGACCGACCGTCACCATCGAGTCGCTGGCGGTGCCCTCGGGCTCGGAGAAACGGATCGCGACCTGCGCCATCGACTGCGCGATCATGCGCAATTCCTGGCCGCGCCAGGCAAGGCTCGCGAGGAAATAGAACAACAGCACCGGCGCAAAGAACAACGCGGCAAGGCCGGCAAGAACCAGCACGCCGCCAGAGCCCTGGCCGATGGCGGCCTGCAAGGCAGGCAGGAAGCTCACGGTGAGGAGGCCGCAGCCGATAACCCAGACGCCGGCAAACAGGGTTGCAAGCGTGTAGACGTTGCGCGCGGGCCGGCCCTTCTGAATGGCCTGCAGAATCTGCCCGA
>VAZV01000259.1 GCA_005884765.1 Alphaproteobacteria bacterium | reverse complement strand
TGCATCGCGTAGCGTTGGCGTTGCGTAACCAGCGTCAGGGCCGGCAGATCAAAGCCGGTCGTCAATAGTCGAATGGCTGACGGGCATCCATCCGCCGTAACCAACTTTCGCAACAAAATCTGCCAGAACCGGACTCCTGCAGCGCAGCAAATTGTGACGCATAGCCCTAAGGGAAAACTCTGCATGATCCCGGCAACCGAATGAACAGGGTGCGTGGAACCTATCACAGCGACGGACGTTTTTTGTCCGCGAATGAGCAGCGCCGTGCCCGGCGCAGCAAGCGCCGAGGCCGAGGCGCTGAGCTGCACGGGTCGGAGAAATGCTCATGAGACTCACTCTTTCAGTCATCAAAGCTGACGTTGGCTCCGTTGGCGGGCATACGAAACCGTCTTCACGCATGATCGCAACTGTCGAGGGCGAGGTCGCGAAGGCGATCTGCAATGGTCTGCTGATCGACGGTTTCATCTGCCACACCGGCGACGACATTGCGATCGTCATGACGCACACGCGGGGCGAGGGGAGCTCCGAGGTCCATCAATTCGCCTGGAAGACGTTTCTCGCGGCCACTTCGGTTGCGAAAACTTCTGGTCTCTACGGCGCCGGCCAGGATCTTCTTGCAGACGCGCCTTCCGGAAACATTCGCGGTGCCGGCCCGAGCGTCGCCGAGCTCAGCTTCGACCACATCCTCTCGGGCCCGAGACCAGCGGAGTCCTTCATGGTGTTCGCCGCCGACAAATGCGGCCCCGGCGCCTACAACCTGCCGCTCTACCTCGCCTTTGCCGACCCCATGTATTGCGCCGGGCTGATGCTGCCTCAGATGATCAAGGGATTCCGTTTCCATGTCATCGATATGGACCACACGGCTGGCGACAGCGTGATCGAACTCGACGCACCCGCGGACAGCTACCCCATTGCCGCGCTGCTCCGCGACAACGAGCGCTTTGTCATTGATCGCATCACCTCTCAAGCATATGGCGAGGTCGCCGTCGCTGTTTCGGCGCAGCGTCTTCACTCGATCGCAGGCAAGTACACCGGCAAGGATGATCCGGTCGCGATCGTCAGGAATCAGGGGATTTTCCCGGCGCCTGAAGAAATCATCTCGCCGTTCGCCAAGGCGCACTTCGTCGGCGGCGATGCGCGCGGCTCTCACGTGATGCCGCTCATGCCTGTGCCACTTAACACACCGGTGACAGGCATGTACTGCCTGCCGATCGTTTCTTGCGCCGGCTTTTCGATCGACAGGCAAGGCCGGTTTTCCGAGTCCTACACCGATTTCTTCGACAACCCGGCGTGGGACGAGGTCCGCCGGTGCGCCCAGCGCAAGGCAATCGAGATGCGCAGCCAGGGCTGGTCTGGCGCCGCGATGCTGCCCTATTCCGAACTGGAATACGGCGGCTTCCGCGACACCGTGTCCGCGCTGCTGAAGCGTTTCCGGCTGCGCGAGGAGCGCAAGCCGGAAGCGGCCGAGTAGAGAACGCGTGACGCGGGCGTTATTGCGACATGCCAATGCTGGGAGGTGGGCTTGGCGAGAAAACGCATCGGCATTCTTACGGGCGGCGGCGACGTTGCCGGCCTCAACGCAGTCATCAAGAGCGTGACTTATCGCGGCAGTGAGAACGACATCGAGGTCGTCGGTCTGCGCCGCGGTTGGGAGGCCCTCACGCACCTGAACCTCGATGACCCGAACAGCAGGTCTCACTATATCATCCCGTTGAACCGTGAAAACACTCGCACCATCGACCGGCGCGGTGGCACCGTGCTGCACTCGAGCCGCATCAATCCGTCCAAAATACAAAAGCTGCCTGATCATCTCGTCAGAGAGGATATTCCAGTCTCCGTGAGTACCAAGGGCGGCATGGCGACCAAGACGTGGGACCTCACTGGCCAGGTGCTGGCGAACCTTTCGGGGCTCGGCATGGAACGCCTGATCGCCATCGGCGGCGACGACACGCTCAGTTACGCGGCCAAGCTCAACGAGCTCGGCGTCGGGATCATCGCCATTCCGAAGACGATGGACAACGACGTCCGCAACACCGAATACTGCATCGGCTTCTCGACCGCGATCACCCGCGCTAGCGATGCCATCCAGCGGCAGCGCACAACTGTCGGCTCGCATGAGCGAATTGGGATTTTCCGTGTCTTTGGTCGCGATGCCGGATTTACAGCTCTCTACACCGCGTACGCGACCTCGATTCGGTGCGTCATACCGGAGTACAAGGTCAATCTCGACAAACTGATCCAGTTGCTCCTCGAGGAGAAGCGTGCGAACCCAAGTAACTACGCGCTGATCGTGCTAAGCGAAGGTGCCGAGTGGGAGGGCTACAGGCTGCAGGAATACGGCGAGCCTGACGCCTACGGTCACCGCAAGAAGGCCAACGTGGCGGAATCGCTTGCCGACGAGATCAAGCGGCGCACCGGCGAGGAGACCATCGTCTCTGACCTCACCTACGACCTGCGATCGGGCGATCCGGACTTCATCGACAAGCTTGTGGCCCTGACTTTCGGTAACATGGCCTACGATGCCATCCTGGAAGGCAAGACCGGCCTTATGTCGGCGCTGGTAGAGGGCTGCTACGACTTGGTGCCCATCCCTGACGCCAAGCTCGGCCCGCGCAAATTGGACGTTGCCAGCAGCTACAACACGGAGCGCTACCGCCCCATCTACGCCAACAAGCGGGGGCTGCCGATCTTTCTTAACCGCGCGTCATAGCGTGCCAGGTGGTAAAGCCAATGGCTGACATGACTGGCTGCTGTGGGTGCGTGGCAACCGGCCATGGAGCCACCGCGCCACCGAGAAACGATCAGTCTCGCGTCTTGGCAGCAAAAGAACTACAGCCGGCAGCGCTCCAGAATATGGGTCATTTTCGACCGACTTAGCCGGTTATCTCACCGGCTGATGTCCGCGTTGCCCCGGAAGTAGACCTGAAGCAGAAGGGACCGAATGCGACACCGGCAGCAGCCGCTGGGCCCTCTTGATGCTGCTAGTCAAATCGCACATGTGCAGCACGCGGGCGGTCTCGGATACGAAACATGTTGACAGGGCTCGGCTTTATTCGTCCTTCCATTTGATCGAGCAGCCAATAGACGCCTTTTGGTCAGCCGGCGCCAGCCCGGTGGTCGCAATCGCGCGCATAGCCTCGACAAGCTCTCGGGGCGCCCCCGCGCGAGGCGAAGTTGTGCGGCCTTCGTCGAGCCGGCCGCGATACTTGAGCTTGCGGTCGGCATTGTAGCCGAAGAAGTCCGGCGTACAGACCGCCCCATACGCCCGAGCGACTGTCTGGGTCTCGTCGTGGAGATATGGAAACGGGAAATCATGAGCCTTCGCGAAACGCTTCATATTCTCAAAAGAGTCTTCGGGATAGCTCGCCGCATCGTTCGAACAAATCGCCGCAAAGCCTATGCTCTCCGACATCAGCACGCGGGCGTCCGAAACCATGCGGTCGATCACCGCTTTAACATAGGGACAATGGTTGCAGATGAAAACGACGACCGTGCCTTTTTCGCCCGCAACGTCGTCCAGTGCGTAAGTCTTGCCATCGGTGGCCGGAAGCCGGAACTCCGCCGCCGGCGTATCAAGAACGACTTGGGTAGCTGTTGTCGCCATATCGCACCTCCTTGTGCCCAAATATCCGCTGACGACGGCCTGCCGCGACACAGTTTCAAAAGCCTGCCGGCCAGTCGCGTCGTTTAGCCATTTCCGGTCGACCCTTAACAGCCGACATTTGGACGAGCCGTCCAGCTCTTGATCGGGCATACCAAGATCGAAAGCACGGACCGGTATCTCGGCATTGAGGTCGATGACGCCTTGGCAATAGCGCAACAGGTTGATGTCTGAGATGCCCGGGCAGAGCGGACATGCTCTGCCCTTCGTCCAACCGCCGGTTTATGCCAATTGCAGACCTCACCGGCACTTCCGTAGTGCGGCCACATGATGTAGTGTGATTGGAGAGCCGCCAGCGGGACGTGCCGAGGTCCCGATTTTTCCAATGGCAGCGTCGAGGCCGTCGACAGGCATTACCACCTACAAAGACCGATGCGTTTTTTGCCGGTGCAACGAGCACCCCGCACGGTCGTGTGCGCCAAATGTGGCGAAATATTTCAATGACTTACAAAAATGAAACCTACGTTTCGCGGGTGTGTGAGCCCTGCATTCGGTGTTGTATTCCCCGCGAGCCAACCGAGGAGGAAGTCCATGCTTCGTACGCTAATAATTAGCGCAGTGTCGGGCGCGGCTCTCACGTTCTCAGCCACCGCTTTCGCGGGTGGGCAAGGACCCGAAGATGCCAAGGCCATGCTTGATAAGGCCGTCGCCGCTGTCAAGGCAGATCAAACCCTGGCACTGATCATGTTTGTTAAGGGAGAAGGCGGATTTCTTGAAGGTGATCTTTACCCGTTCTGTTTCCGAAATGCCGATGGGAAGACCCTTGCCACTCCCAAGGCTGTCAAGGCTGGCACAGATGTTAGAACGCTGAAAGATCGGACCGGCAATGCATATGGTTTGGAGCTGTATGCCGCCAGCCAGAAGCCCGAAGGCGAGATTACCGAGATAAAGGGCTATCAATTTCCAAAGCCCGGCACCACCGAACCAACGTTCCAGAAGGTCAGCTTCGTGACCAAGATTGGTGAGCTCACTTGCGGCGTCGGATATTACAAGTAGATCATTCACAAGCCGCGACAGTTGGGGGCGGCAACCTATGTCGCCCTCGCTTCAACCCGCTGCTTGCTACGCCCGGGACGCGATAGGCTGCGATTGGGCCAATCGCGCTCTAGTTCTCGGTGGCTGCCACTCCAGGGAGCGGGGCCGATCCCTCAGAGTGCTCCGCCGGTCTCGATGAACAGAACGGTCGCGCTTCTAGGCGCGGTCGCGAAAGACCTTTACGTCACGATCAGAGATAAAAAGGAGGGAGACATGAGGCAAATCATAGCAACGACTATCCTGGCACTGACCATTGCGATCGCGCCCGTTGCCAAGGCGCAGCAGGCCGACAACCAAACGATGCAGGCGGTAGAAGCCATGGTGGCGAAATGGACGCAGGCGGTCAATCAGGGAGACAGCAAGACCGCGTCATCGTTCTTCACGTCTGACGCTTTCGGCATCGATGTTTACGGCAGAACTTCCGGCGTCCAAATGGGCGAGTTGACCAAGAAGGTGCACGACATGGGCATCGACTTGACCAACAAGGTCAATGACGTTCGTTCGCTTGCGTCAGGACAGGTGCTCTTGGCCAGCGGCACATTTAGCGTGAGCTACCGCAATAATCCGAATTTGAAGCCGGGCGACACTGTCACTGGCAACTGGATGCGTGTGCTGGTTAAAGAAGGCTCGGACTGGAAGATCGCGGCCCAAAGCCTTACCCGACAAGCTCCGGCGATGCCATCGGCAACGACGGGTTCGAACTCCACAAATAAGTAGTCGGCAGATCCCCCAAAGCCGGACTTCCGCGTAGCACAAAAAGGCTGGCCGATTTCTGCTAAGTTCGATCGGGACCACAGTCATTGACATCACATAGGCCGTTTGCGAACATCGATACTGGCCGTTTGCCTACATCATACCAATAAAAAATTTGGTGCCCTTTCGAAAGGGTTGCGCTCCGGACAGGAGGTGATGGGAATGGACAAGCATAGCCGGAGATCGGTGCTGCGCGGGTCCCTTGGACTCGCTGCCGCCGCCACGCTGGGTAAACCGTACATTGCCAATGCCGCCGCTACGACGGCGACCGTCTGGGTCAACCAGGGGTTCGTGAAGGCAGAGGACGACGCCTTCAAGCAATTGGCCGCGGACTACATGAAGACGAGCGGCAATACGCTCGAATACAGCATCATGCCGTTCCAGGCGCAGAACCAGAAGACGGTCTCTGCGCTGACCAGCGGGGACGTCCCCGATCTGGTTTTCATGGATGCACCACAGACCATCATTCCGCAGAACGCGTGGGACGACAAGCTGGTCGATGTCAGCGACATCGTTAAGCCCTATGAAGCCCAGCTTTCGAAAACGGCCAGGGAATGCTCGACCTTCTATAACAAGACTGCAAAAGCCCACAGCTACTATCTGGCGCCGATCAAGCAGGCCTGCATACCCTTCCACATCTGGGGCAGCCTGGTCGAGAAGGCCGGCCTGAAACTGTCCGATGCGCCAAAGACGTGGGATGCGTTCTGGGATTTCTTCAAGCCGGCGCAGAAGGAACTCCGCGGCAAGGGCATGCGCAAGATTTACGCGCTTGGCCTGCAAATCACCACGGTGGGGCCAAACGACGGTAACGGACTGTTCACGCACTTCGTGCTCGCCAACGGCGGCAACATGGTCACCCCGGATGGCCGGCTACACACCGACGACCCTAAGGTGCGTGAGGCGGCGACCAAGTCCGTCGCCTACCTGACCGACGCCTACAAGCAGGGTTACGTACCGCCCGAGGCATTGAGCTGGAACGATGCGGACGACAACAACGCCTTCCACGAAAAGGTGTTCCTCGTCGATTTTGACGGCACGATCTCGACCGAGCTGGCGATGATCAAGGACACGCAGGCCTATATGAATGAAGTGGTCACCACGGGCCTGCCCAACGGCAACGATGGCCAGCCGATGACCGCCCAGCTGAATGCCGGCGGCGGCTTCATTCCGAAGGGCGCAAAAAACGTCGAGGTCGCCAAGGATCTCATGAAGTACTGGATACAACCGAAGGTCATGAATGAGAACCTGAAACAGGGCCTCGGACGGTGGGTGCCGGCCATACCGCAGATCGTCAAGGATGACCCGTGGTGGCTCGATCCCGCGGACCCGCATCGCGCCCCCTATGTGCGCGAGGCCGTGCTCGGGCCGACGACTTCGGGCTACGAAGGGTTCAACCCCGCCTGGGGCCAGGTGACTGCCGAACAACTCTGGGGCCAGGCGCATGCCGACGTCATCAAGAACGGCATGACGCCGGAACAGGCGATGGACAAGGCATTCAAGCGAGCGGAGGCGATCTTCTCGGCTGTCACGTTCTGACAGCCTCAACGAGGGCCATATGAGCATAACCCAGCAGGCGCTTCCGGTTGGCCGGCGCCTGACGACCGTTGCGATCAGGCGGCCCGCACGGCGCGGCAGCCTTTATGGCTCCGAACATGCCTGGGCCGTCGCATTTGCGCTGCCCTACGTCGTCATCTTCTTTGCCTTTGTGCTCTATCCCGTTGTCTATGGACTGTGGATGGGCAGCGATCCGGCGCTGTATCGCCAGCTCTTCGACGATCCGCGCTATCTGACGGCGGTCATCAATACGCTGCTGTATGTCGGCATCGGCGTGAACGTGAAGATGGCGTTGGCCTTCCTGCTGTCCGGTTTCTTCATGCGCAAGGGATGGTGGGTCAAAGCGGTTCTGGTCATCTTCATCCTTCCCTGGGCGACGCCGGCGCTTCCTGCCTATATGTCGATCCACTGGTTCCTGAACGGACAGTGGGGGATGCTGAACAATGTGCTGTATTTGCTGACTGGCATCGACGGGCCGGTCTATTTGAACTCGCACTGGATGGGGCTGGGGGCCAACATCGGCGCATATATCTGGAAGAACCTGCCGTTCTGGACCTTGATCCTGCTGTCCGGTCGTATGGCGATCCCGCAGGAACTGTACGAAGCCGCCGCGGTCGACGGCGCGAGCGGCCTGCGTCGTTTGACCCATGTGACTCTGCCGCTGATGGCGAACCTGTACATCGTCTGCGTGCTACTCGATACCGTCTTCGCGCTCGGCGATTTCAATGCCACCTATTTTGTCTCCGGCGGGGGCCCGGCGATGTCGACCGAGGTGCTCGCCACGCTCGGCATCCGCTATGCCTATACGGTTTCCCTCCCCCGGCTCGGGGTGGCGGAGGTTATGACCGCGTTGCCGGTGTTGATCCCCTTGATCTTCATCCTGATGCGCAAGCTGCGCATGTCGGAGCAGCAGCTGTGAGCGTCGCTCGCGCCCGGCGTCTTTCGCCATGGCGCTACCGCGCGCGTCGCCGCGCGGTAGAAGCCGCCTGCGTGTTGTTGGGCATCGTGCTGATCGTCTGGTCGCTGGCGCCGATCTACAATATGGCAGTCATCGCGCTTTCGACCCACGACGACATCTTCGCGGGCACGATCTGGCCGGAGAATCCAACTCTGGACAGCTTCTATGTCGTGTTCACCGAAGGCTTCTGGTACCTCGAACGTTTCTGGCATCAGTTCGGCAACAGCTTTTTCGTGGGACTGATGACGATGTTCCTCACATTGCTGATCGGCTCGCTCGCCAGCTTCACCGTCGGACGGATGCGCCTTCGCAACGGCTGGCTGCTCACCAATGCAGCGCTGATGACGTATGTCATTCCAGCGTCATTCCTGGCGATTCCGTTCTACCGGATCATGCAGATTTACGGGCTGACCAACCACCTGTGGGCCGTGATCGCGGCCATAACCACGTTCGCCACGCCGTACGCGATCTTCATCTTCTCGCAATATGGCAAATCGATCCCGATGGAGCTTGACGAGTCGGCGCGGATCGACGGAGCGAACCCGCTCCAGATCTATCTGTACGTCTACCTGCCGCTGATGGCGCCCGCGCTGATCGCAGTCGGCACCTATGCCTTGCTGCTCGCCTGGAACGAATATCTGTACAATTTCCTGATGCTCTCCACGCCAGACAGCATGACAGTCGCCGTCGCCTTGGCGCAGTTCCTGAACAGCGACGAATCGCCCTGGAACTTGATGATGGCGACGGCGATCGTGTATGCGCTGCCGCCACTGATGATCTACTACATGTTCCGTCGGAATATGGCCGCCGGCCTGACCATGGGCGGCGTGAAGGGATGATGCGCTGCGGGGCACGATGAGCAGCGCGCAGCCGGTTCTGCCGCTCCACATGCCTGCGGGCCGGGCGCGTCCCCGCGGGCGTTTCCACCTGCAAGGTTCGGAGACCGCCTGGGCAATCGCTTTCGTCGTTCCCTATGCGGCCGTATTCGTGGCCTTCGTCGCTTACCCCGTCGTGTTCGGGCTGTGGATGGGCAGCCGGCCGGCACTTTATGCCCTGTTGTTCTCCGACCCGCGCTACATCGACACACTCGTCAACACGCTGCTGTTCGTTTGCATCGGCGTGAACCTGAAGATGTTTCTTGCCTTCCTGATCTCTGGCTTCTTTATGCAGCAACACTGGTGGGTCCGGGCGCTCCTGATCGTGTTCTTGCTGCCTTGGGCGCTGCCGGCGGTGTCCGTCTTCCTGTCGATCCATTACATGCTGGTGTCCCAATGGGGGCTGCTTGACACCCTGTGGACCGTCGTGACCGGCGCAGACGGTCCTCTGTTCCTGGTATCACGAGGCATGGCAACGGCGGCCAACATTCTCGCCTATATCTGGAAGTGGCTGCCGTTCTGGACACTGATATTCCTGAGCGCGCGGATGGCGATCCCCAAGGAAATCTATGAAGCGGCTGCGATCGATGGCGCCACCGGCATCCCGCAGACGGTCCATGTAACATTCCCGTTGATGGCCAATGTCTATCTGGTGGCGACGCTGCTCTCTACGCTCTGGACGCTCGGTGATTTTTCGACCGTCCATTTCGTCTCTTCGGGTGCGCCCGCGCGCACTACGGACGTGCTGGCGACCTACGGCTTTCGCCAAGCGTTCAGCTTTGGCCATCCGGAGCTGGGGACGGCAGCGATGATCTCGGCTTTGCCGCTCGCCATCCCTGTCGTCGTCCTTTTGATGCGGCGCCTGCACAAGACCGGCGTGCAACTATGACAGGTCGACCCGCCTTCAGCCGCGTGGCCTCTGCGGATCGCACCGCGCGCAATCGTTACCGCCGCGGCCGGCGACTTGCCAGCGGCATCGCCGGTGCGGCATTGGGCGTCGTACTGCTCATCTGGACGCTGCTACCGGTCTACAACATGGTGCTCATTGCGCTCGATGATGAGGGCGACGAGTTCACTGGCAGCCTCTTGCCGCAAGATCCGTCGTTCGGCAGCTTCCGTGCGGTCTGGACGCAAGATCACTGGTATCTGGAACATTTCTGGCATCAGTTCGGCAACAGCATATTTGTTGGCATAGCCACCATGGTGCTCACCGTGGTCATCGGCTCGCTCGCCAGCTTTGCGATTGGACGGATGCAGCTTCGCCGTGGTCAGCTCATTGGGGACGCCGCGCTACTGACCTACATGCTGCCGACGGCCATCCTGATCATCCCGTTCGTCCACGTCATGCATGTTTACGGGCTTTCCGACAGCCTCTGGGCGGTGATTGCTGCATATGTCGCGTTCGCCACGCCGTACGCCGTCTTGATCCTGCACCAATATGGCAAGTTACTGCCGATGGAGTTCGATGAGTGCGCCAGGATAGATGGTGCTTCACCTATCCAGATCTATCTGCGCATTTACCTGCCACTGATGACACCGGCGCTCGTAGCGGTGGGCGTATATGCATTGTTGCTGGCGTGGAACGACTATCTCTACCAGTTCATGCTGCTTTCATCGACGCGCAACATGACCGTAGCGGCGGCCATCGATCAGTTCTTCGACAGCGACGAGGCGCCATGGAACTATATGATGGCGGTCGCTCTGGTTTATTGCCTGCCGCCGATCGCGATTTACTTTTCTTTGCGCCGGTTCACGGCGTTTGACCGAGTGCATTCCTAGCTCCGGAGGTCAGCCGAGCTATTCCGCTGATGCTGTTGCACTGCTGACTCAAAGCGCGTCGTTCACATTGAAGGCTCGTCCTGCGAAGCTCCATCATGCGGCGGCTGATGTCGACCGCGAAGACAACCATGCACCCGGCAGCGTCCCCTGAACGAAATTATACGCTGACGCCTCAGCGTAGTGACACCGTTGATATTGCCGCCCGGCTTGTTCAGGCTTGGCACCAGACCGATCTGGACGGGAACGGCCGAAGTCAGAAACACGATCGGGAGATGTCCGTTCCGGGTCAATCGCTACAGGTCCTTTACCGCCGAGCCGGATGCGAAGTCCGCTTTGACCCCAAAACCGACCTGGCGCCGATATCCGGTGGCGGCCTGCCTCACTGCGCAAGCTCCAGTTCCGGCGACCCAGTTGCTTCTCGTCCGACAGAATGAGCCGTCATTCACTTTGGTGCTCGTCCAGGGCGGCGGCGTACCAAAGGCTATTAAATTCTTCTTCGACCGCCCAGCCGACGTTCCTCCCGCGTGACCTAAGCTTGTCGAGACGTTCGAGGTAGGCGGTGCGCTCGGCAGGAGGTAGCCTCGATACAAATTCGATGGACCGTCCGTACATGCGGATCAGAGCGGCAAAATAGCTTTCATCTTCTATGCTGCAGGATTCCAGAAAGCCGAATGCCTCCTCGCAATAAAATATCGATAGCTCAGCCATCCCATCCGGTCGTCCAATGGCTTTTTTATAATCCGCAATCACCTTCTTGGCTTTTGAAGCCGATATGGGTTGGCCTTTCATTAGATCCGGGGATATCCATTTGGAAATACTCGCCTTGAAGGGTTGGAGCTGATCATGACCCAAGCCCAGGCGGGCATGCAAGAATGCCTGGTTGTCTTTGCTCGCAGCGTAGAGGTCTTGCACTAACCCTTGAAGGCCCGCGCGATCGAAGTCTAGGAGCGCGGTCTTAACGTCGCCCCAAGTTGGTGACGCCTTCTTGCTACGGACCACGGCCACGAACCCTTCAAAGATGGTTTTACGAATGAGCTTCTCGGCTACTAAAGATACACGGCTTGCGCAAAAGCAGTTAGATTGGTCGGGTCAAGGATGCTTAACCAGTGGCACATGCTCTCCTCCTCTGTAACCGAGGAGTGTGACCATGCAGGATCAAGTAAATACCGCCCCGACGCCTCAAAAATGGTTGCCCTGGAACAAGGGCAAGCTAACCCGGGCAAAACCGCCGTTGCGACCCAAGCACGTCTGGTCGATCCGGACGAAACTCCAGATCGAAGGCCGCACTCGTGACCTCGCCATGTTCAATCTGGCGATCGACAGCAAGCTTCGCGGCTGTGATGTCGTTGCCATTCGGGTCGAGGATGTCGCCGCCGGCGGGTACACGGCGGATCGCGCAACCGTCCGGCAAAAGAAAACCGGACGGCCTGTCAGATTTGAATTGAGTGAGCAGACTCGCCAAGCAGTCGATGACTATCTAAAGGCCGCCCACAAAAGGCCAGGGGAGTTCTTGTTCACGGGCAGTCGTGGTCCCGACCGCAACATGACAACGCGCCAATATGCGCGGCTCGTATCGGAGTGGATCGGAAGCATCGGGCTGGACCCGAGGCTGTTTGGCACGCATTCGTTACGACGTACAAAAGCTACCCTGATCTATCGGCGGACGGGCAACCTGAGGGTCGTCCAGCTCTTGCTCGGGCATACCAAGATCGAAAGCACGGTCCGGTATCTCGAGCCGGGTCCGTTCGGGGAAGT
>VAZV01000258.1 GCA_005884765.1 Alphaproteobacteria bacterium | reverse complement strand
TCGGGCGCGACCTTCAAGAGCACCGGCGAATCGCCAGCGTGTTTGCGCACGCGCTCGCGCGCATCGATCACTTTGGCGAGCAGATCGTCGAGTGCTGCGGCATGCTGCAAATTGCGCAGACCAGGCGTGTTCGGCGACGATACGTTGACGGTGAAATAGCTCGCGAGCGGCGCGAAGGTCTCGATCAACTTGACATAGTCGGCGACGCGATCGGGAGAATCCCTGTTGGCCCCGACATTGACGCCGACGATGCCGCCATGATGGGCGCGCGAGGCGAGCCGCCGCAGCACCGCATCGGCGCCGTCATTGTTGAAGCCCAAGCGATTGATGACGGCTTCGTCGCGCTCCAGGCGGAACAATCGCGGCCGCGGGTTTCCGGTTTGCGGCTTTGGCGTCACCGTGCCGATCTCGACGAAGCCGAAGCCAAGCCGCAACAGCGCGTCCGGCACTTCCGCGTTCTTGTCGAAGCCTGCGGCCATGCCGATCGGATTCGGAAAGTTCAGGCCGAACGCCCGCACCGCCAGCTTTGCATCGTCCGGCCGCGGCCGCACCGGCGGCAGCAGCCGCAAGCCCTGGATCGCAAGACGATGGGAATCCTCCGGGTCGAACCAGCGCAGCAGCGGCAGCGAAAAGGCATCGAAGGCGCGGATCACGGCTGTAACTCCGGAATATCGTGACCGCCGTCGGAGCGCGCGTCGAGCTTAAGCACGCGACGCACCGCGCCAAGATCGAGCTCGCCATAGAGATGCGGAAACAACTCATCATTGCGCGACCGCTCCCAGCGCAAATTGTCCCCGAGCGCCTCGGCGTCGACCTCGATCAGGAACAAAGCGTGCTGGCCGAAGAAATGTTTCTTGGCGGTTTGCGCAACCTGCCGCGCGGCAGAGAAATGGATGAAGCCGTCGCGCGCATCGTCGGCACTGCCCCGAAACACGCCCTGCCGCTCGGCCTCGCGCCAGGCGGAAGCGGAACAGATTTTGTAGATCCTGGGCACTGGTTTGGCGGTCCTGCCGGCGCGCTTTGGTCTGTTGGATTTTTGGAGGCCGGCGCGTGGACCGTATCGGCGGCATCGGCCCAACTCAAGGGCCGCGTAGGAGCCTTGCGCTGATTGGCGAAAGACGGTCTGATCGGGAAATAATTCCTAGATGCTCGGACGCCCCGCAAATTGGCAAAACAGCCCAAAACGCCGAGAATGCTGACCCCCCGACCAGGTCTGGTCCAAGCACGGCACGGCAAAGGCGGTCGAGCAACAATCGCTCAATCCGGCGCAGGCAGACCGGACACTCGCGGCGTCCGAGGTCGCATGGATCGTGTGGGCGAGGCGGTAGCTCCTTTTTCCCTCTCCCCTTGTTGGAGGGGGCACGAAGGCGCGAAGCGCGTTCGTGACGCTGAGGGGTCTGTCTCCGCGGAAAGAACCCCTCATCCGGCGCGGACTTCGTCCCGCGCCACCTTCTCCCACAAGGGGAGAAGGAAGAAGTCGCGACGGCCTACGACGCGTAGTCCGGCTCGTTGCGGTCGAGGATGCGCTTCAACGCATCGAAGTGCCGCTGTGCAGGGCCCGGATTGTACAGGCTGGTGCCGCCGATATCGCGCTTGGTCTTCTCGACCACGGGCTCAGGCAACTTCTTCAAGGGCTGCCCGGTCCACATCGCATAGATCTGAACCTGGGCGGCACGCTCGACGTAGTAAAGCCGGTCATAGGCGTCGGCGACGGTTTCGCCGACGGTAGAGATGCCGTGATTGGCCATGAACAAGACCGTCTTGTCGCCGATCACGCGCGCGAGGCGTGCGCCTTCCGCCGGATCGAGCGCCGGGCCGGTGTACTCGTCGTCGTAGGCGATCTCGCCGGACATCCCGACCTCGGTCTGGCCGATCTCCTTGATGCGCGGATCTTCGAGGCGCGTGAGCGCGCTCGCATACGGCATGTGCGTGTGAAACACCGCCTTGGCTTGCGGCAGCGCCTTGTGGATCGGCGCGTGGATGCAATAGCAGGAACGCTCGACGTCACCGGCCCCGCTCTTGACCAGGCCGTCGTCGATCCCGACTTCCATGAAGGACGAGGCCGTCACCTCCGACCAATGCATCCCGAATGGGATCTGGTAGTAGCGGTCGCTGCGGCCCGGCACCACCAGGGTCAAATGGTTAAAAATGCCTTCGCTGAAGCCGTGCATGTGGGCGAGCCGATGGGCGGCCGCGAGATCGAGGCGCGCCTGCCATTCCTCGGCGCTGCATTCGGAAAGCGTTTTCGGCGAAACCCTGAACTGCATCGGCGTTCTCCCTGCTGGACTGCTGATTATACAGCTAGTGTAACGCAGTTTGAGAGGATCGTCATCGCGTGGGCCTTGCGTAGCCTGGATGGAGCGTCAGCGAAATCGGGGGGTCTCGCCGCTTGCAACCCCTGAGTTTGCGGAGCCTGCGATCGGGCGCGTTCGCGCGACCCATTGGCTCCATCCGGGCTCCAAGGCTACCCCGACCGCGCCAGCGCGCCGTCGATCATGGCGATCGAGTCTTGTAACCCATAGACCGCGACGAACGAGCCGAAGCGCGGGCCTTTCTCCTGGCCGAGCAGGACCTGATAGAGCATGTTGAACCAGTCGAGCGAGACGCCAGGCCGGCCGTCCTTGCCCTTCTTGACGGGGTCGAGGAACGGCTCGCGGCGGCCGATCTCGTAGACCACGTTCTGGATTTCTTCGGCGGTCGACGCCGGCGGCAGATTCGACAGTGCGTCCCGCAGATCCTGCAGCGCCGCGCGCTCGCTCGCGGTCGGTTCGCGGAATTTCTTGGTCGGCGCTACGAAGTCGCGATAATAATTGATGGCGTAGCCGACCATGGCATCGAGCTTCGGATGGCTCTCGGGCGTGACGCCCGGCCGATAGCGGCCGATGAAACCCCACAGCGTTTCGGCGTTCTCCGCGTTCGACGACGACACCAGCGTCAGCAAGAGCTGGAACGTCACCGGCATATCGGCCTTGGGCGGATGGCCGGCATGGATGTGCCAGACCGGATTGGCGAGCCGCTGCTTTGGGTCCTGGCGTGGAAAGCCTTCCAGAAATTGCTGGTAGTCGTCGACGTTGCGCGGGATCACGTCGAAATACAGCCGCTTCGCCGCCTTCGGCTCGCGGTACATGAACAGCGACAGCGATTCCGGCGAGGCGTAGCGCAGCCATTCGTCGATGGTGAGCCCGTTGCCCTTCGACTTCGAAATCTTCTGGCCGTGCTCGTCGAGGAAAAGCTCGTAGTTGAAGCCTTCCGGCGGCAAGCCGCCGAGCGCGGCGCAAATCTTGCCCGACAGCTTGACCGAATCGATCAGGTCCTTGCCGGCCATTTCATAATCGACGCTGAGCGCAAACCAGCGCATTGCCCAGTCCGGCTTCCATTGCAATTTGCAATGCCCGCCGGTGACCGGAAGGGTGATGCGCTCTTTTGTCTCGGCATCGTCGTAGGAGATGGTGCCGGACTTTACGTCATGCTCCACGATGGGCACATAAAGCACCGCGCCTGTACGCGGGCAGATCGGGAGGAACGGCGAGTAGCTCGCCGCGCGCTCTTCGCGCAAGCTGGGCAGCATAATCGCCATGACGGCGTCGAGCCGTTCCAGCACGCGCAACAGCGCGGCGTCGAATTTTCCCGAGGTGTAATAGTCCGTTGAGCTTGCGAATTCATAGTCGAAGCCGAAATGATCGAGAAAGGCGCGCAGCCGCGCATTGTTGTGCGCGCCGAACGACGGATATTCATTGGAGAACGGGTCGGGAATCCGCGACAGCGGCTTGCCGAGATGCTTCTCCAGCATCTCCTTGTTCGGCACGTTGTCGGGCACCTTGCGCAGGCCGTCCATATCGTCGGAGAACGCGATCAGCCGCGTCTTGATCTTGTCTTCGGTCAGCACGCGGAACGCATGGCGCACCATGGTGGTGCGCGCGACCTCGCCGAAGGTGCCGATATGCGGCAGGCCCGATGGCCCGTAGCCGGTCTCGAACAGCACCTCGTCCTTATGCTTCTTCTTCAGCCGCGCCACAATCTGCTTCGCCTGCTCGAACGGCCAGGCGTTGGATTGTTCGGCAAGCGCGCGCAATTCGCTCGGATCGATCGTGGACATTTAAACGGAGTCTCCGGACACTAATGTTCTAGCCGTCATTGTGAGCGCAGCGAAGCAATCCAGGGGCTACAAAGCAAGACTGGATTGCTTCGTCGCTTACGCTCCTCGCAATGACAGTCGCTACCTAAAACGGGCTCACCGAAAAATAGCGCAGCCACAAATCCGTGTAGCGGCCTTTTTCCCAGACCCGGAACAGCGCCCAATTGAGCGCCTGCCGCAGCAAGTCGTTGCCCTTGCGCACGGCGATGCCGATGCCCTCGCCGAAATAGCGGCTCTCGACGAACGGCCCGCCCGAGAAGGCGCAGCAATCGCCGGAATCGGTACCGTTGATCCAGAACGCCAGCGAGATCGCGTCGCCAAAGATGAAATCGACCTCGCCGCGCCGCAAAGCCAGCCGCGCGGCGTCGTCGTTGGCGTAAGAGCGTATCTCGGCATCGGTGAACAGCGCCTTCAGATACGCCTCGTGCGCGGAGCCGGCGACAACGCCGAGCTTCTTTCCTTCCAGATATTCGGGACGAACCTCCGGCATCACGGCATCGCGGCGCGACACGAAGCGGGCCGGCGCGCGATAATAGGGGTCGGTGAAATCGACCTTGGCGCGGAGTTGCGGCGTCACCGCCATCGACGCGATGATGGCATCGCCGCGGTTGCTCGTGATGGCATCGAGCAAGGTCTCGAACCGGCGCATCTGCACCGTGCAGGTGATCTTGATTTCCTCGCACAGCGAGCGCGCCAGATCGACATTGAAGCCGGCCGGGTTGCCGTCGGCGCCGGTGAAATTGAACGGCGGATAATCGGTCTCGGTCAGAAAGCGGATCACCGTGATGCGCGATAGGTCGGGGCGGTCCGGACGCCGCCTCGGGTCCCAGAAGCCGGGAACCGCCTGCGGGGCCGCTTCCACGGCGGGCTTTGGCAATGTCTGTGCCTGCGCGAATCCGGACAGCGCGGGCGCCAGCAAGCTTGCGGCCATCAGCACGCCAGGCAATCGCGATCGAAGCAATTTTGCGTTTCGTATCAAGGCCATCGACATGGGCGATTTAGCGGGATCAGACGGCCTTATAGACCATCCGGCCGACAATTCGAGTTCCAGTTTGCGGTAAAACAGAGAAATGCGGGTATCAAAGATACCGCTTAAGGTCGGCCGCAGCTTCTTCGGGCGTGCGCTTCAGGTTGAAGGGCGCGATAAACCTGCCGTCGCGATCCATCAGATAGACCAGCGCGGTGTGGTCCATGGTGTAGTCGCCGTCTTTCAACGGTACTTTTTTGGCATAGACCCGGTATTCGGTGGTGACTTTTGTGATCGCGTCGGGAGCGCCGGTCAGCCCTTTGAGGTGCGGATCAAAGCTCGACAAATAATCCTTCATTGCGGCCATCGTGTCGCGCTCGGGATCGACGGAGATGAAATAGGCGTTGACGCGATCGGCATCCTTGCCCATCGCGCGCAGCACTTCGGAAATTTCGAACAGCGAGGTCGGACAGACGTCCGGACAATGGGTGAAGCCGAAGAACACCAGTGTCGGCCGGCCCTGCAGGTTCTTCTCGGTCACGGTCTGGCCGGCCTGGTCGGTCAACTGGAACGGCCCGCCGATGGCGGCCGGCGCCGTCACACCCCGTACCCCGCCAAGCGCCCACAGCATCAGCACAAGACCCACGACCAGGCTTGTGCCGAAAGCGGCGACGATCACGAGCGGGCGGGTAGTCCGGTCCATTTCCTAAAATTCCTCTCGTGTCAGAAGCAGGCCGAGATGCCGGAGGCGATCATCTCGAAAAATACCGCGGTCCCGTAATGGAACCACAATGCCAGCGCGCCGAGAAGGATGATGCTGCCGAGCCCGGCGCCACCCCAGCCGATCGCCGATCCGACCGCGCCGGACAAGCGGGAGGGGGACATCATCTCGTGCTGTGAGGAAACCGGCCGCGCCATGACGTTCAAATAGGCCCAGTTGAGCCGCCCGGCAAGCGCCGCCAGGCGCCAGCCAATCACGTCATGCTGATAAAATGCAGGTAACGCGTTAACTTAGCGCCTTGGCGGCCTAATGCGAGACCAGGATCTTGGTCGCGGAAGCCTGGGCGTCGAGGTAACAGGGCTTGTACAAGGCCTGTAACTGCTTGCCGCGCAGGAAGATCATATGCGGGGTCAGCCCGCCACGGGCGGCGATCCAGCGCCGTACCGGCGAGGGATACATCGAGTACAGCATCTGGGTCGCTTCGGGATTGGTGATGGCGCGGCCATTGGCGCCGAAATCCCACGCCGCGTGGAATCCGAGCATGGCATGCGTGGTCACGCAAATCTTGTCGTGTGGGATCGCGCCGAGGACGATGGTGCAGGCCGAGGCGCATAGGCCGTCGATGATCACGGTTTCACCGGAGGAGCGCAGGCCTTGATATCTGTCGACGTAGGTGCCGATCCTGCCGCCGCGGTCATCCGCGATCCGAACTACCGCATGACTTGCCCCCATGCCCGCCAGCAGCAGCAGCGCCGCGAGCACCCCCGTCACAAATCTCATGTCCTGCCCCAGTCGACCTGTCGAAATCGAATCTGATCAGTCTGATCATCTTCCGTGATGCACAAACAGCGTGTTTCGAGATCGGGTTTTTGTCCAGACGGATGAGAGAACTAAAATCAAATTCAAATCAAGTGTTGCTGGCGCGCTGCACTCGGCACGGCGGAAGGTCCCAAACTGGAACACGTTAACGTCGCCTGCGATGCACTGCTGCCACAGGCAAGCGCGGTTTGCCGTTGACCGCGCTTCGCGCCGCAGGCTTCTATCCGTAACATTCCGGGGGACGATGCAATGGCCGATGATGCAGATGTAATTGTGGTCGGCGGGGGCCTCGCGGGTCTCGTTGCAGCGACCGAGATTGCCGACGCCGGCAAACATGTCATCGTGGTCGATCAGGAGGGCGAGCAAAGCCTTGGCGGCCAGGCGTTCTGGTCGTTCGGCGGCCTGTTCCTGGTCGACTCACCCGAGCAGCGCCGGCTCGGCATCAAGGACAGCCACGACCTCGCGCTCCAGGACTGGATGGCATCGGCCGGCTTCGACCGCGACGAGGATCTTTGGCCGAAGCGCTGGGCGGAAGCCTATGTCGCATTCGCAGCTACCGAGAAGCGCAACTGGCTCCGCGCCATGGGTCACCGGATCTTTCCGATCGTCGGCTGGGCCGAGCGCGGCGGCTACGACGCCATGAGCCACGGCAATTCGGTGCCGCGGTTTCACGTCACCTGGGGCACCGGCCCCGGCATCGTCGAACCGTTCGAGCGGCGCGCGCGCGAGGCGGAGGCTAACGGCAATCTGAGCTTCCGCTTCCGCCATCGGGTCGACGCGCTCAGCATCACCAACGGCGCCATCGACGGCGTCAGCGGAGTGATCCTCGAGCCTTCGAATGTCGAGCGGGGAAAAAGCTCCTCGCGCAACGTCATCGGCGAGTTCACGCTGCGCGCCCAGGCCGTGATCGTCGCCTCCGGCGGCATCGGCGGCAATCACGATGTGGTACGCAAGAACTGGCCTCGACGCCTGGGCGAGCCGCCCGGACACCTGATCTCCGGCGTGCCCGAACATGTCGACGGAAGGATGATCGGCATTACGGAAGCCGCCGGCGCGCGGCTGATCAACCGCGACAGGATGTGGCATTATGTCGAGGGCATCAGAAACTGGTCGCCGATCTGGCCGCGGCACGGCATCCGCATTTTGCCGGGGCCATCATCGATGTGGTTCGATGCCACCGGCAAGCGGTTGCCCTCGCCGCTGTTTCCTGGCTCCGACACGCTCGGCCAACTGCAGTACATCATGGGTACCGGTTACGATTATTCGTGGTTTGTACTGACCCAGAGCATCATCAAGAAGGAATTCGCGCTGTCGGGTTCGGAGCAGAACCCTGATCTGACCGGAAAAAGCTGGCGGATGACCGCCAAGCGCGCCACCAGCAAGGCCGCTCCGGCGCCGGTGGAAACATTCAAGACCCACGGCGCGGATTTCATCGTACGCGACAACCTCGAAGCGCTCGTCAGCGCGATGAACGCGCTTGCGGGCGACAATCTGTTGCAGGTCGAGCATCTGAAGGCGCAGATCGAGGCGCGCGATCGCGAAATCACCAATCCCTATGTCAAGGACACCCAGGTGATGAACATCCACAATGCGCGCCGCTATATCGGCGATCGGCTGATCCGCACCGCGAAGCCGCATCGCATCCTCGATGCCGCGCACGGTCCCCTGATCGCAGTGAAGCTCAATATCTTGACGCGCAAGACGCTGGGCGGCTTCGAGACCGATCTTAACTCCCGCGTGTTCGGCCAGCACGGCCAGATCATGCCGGGGCTCTATGCGGTCGGCGAAGCCGCGGGCTTCGGGGGCGGCGGCATGCACGGCTATCGCTCGCTGGAAGGCACCTTCCTCGGCGGCTGCCTGTTCTCCGGCCGCAACGCCGGACGCGCGGCAGCAAAGGCGGTGGCATGATCTCGAAAGCAGAGGTCGAAACGGTGAAGCGAGGGTTGTCCCCGATCAGGCTCGCCTCTGTTGCGGCGCTCATCTGGTGCGCTACTCCGGCGCTGGCAGAAACCCTCGACGTCGGCAGCGTGAGGCGAACCTTCACGGCGCAGCTTCCGGACACCCAACCCGCGCCGCTGGTCATCGTCCTGCACGGCAACACCCAGACCGGCGCCGAGATGGCGGACCGCACCTCCTGGCCGCAAGTCGCCAAACGCGAACATTTCGGCGTCGTGTTTCCGGATGGGCTCAATCGCGCCTGGGCCGATCTACGGCCAAGCAACAAGCGCGGCGGCCGCCTGCCGCCTGACGGCACCGACGACGCCGCCTTTATCGTCAAACTGGCCGAGGAATTCGTTGCCGACGGGGTCGCCGACCCCAAGCGCCTCTATGTCACCGGGCTCTCCAACGGCGGGGCCATGACGATGGCAATGACCTGCGTGCGCGCCGATCTGTTCGCGGCCGCCGCCAGCGTCATCATCAACTTCACCGATGAATCAGCGGATGCCTGCCATCCCTCCCGCCCGGTGCCGTTTCTTATGATGAACGGCACCGCCGATCCGCTTATTCCCTATCAAGGCGGCCACGGCACCAGCCGCTTTGCGGTCGACGGCTTCTGGCCGACCGAAAAGACGCTCGAGTTCTGGCGGCGCGCCAACGGCTGCGAAACGAAGGACGCTGGCGTCACCGATCTCGAGGACCGCGACAAGACCGACCGGACCACGGTGACGCGGATCTCTTCGAATTGCCCGCCCGGGCGCGACGTCGTGCTCTACCGCGTCAACGACGGCGGCCACCGCATGCCCGGCGGTTTTGCCGATGCGCGCTTTCCGCGCCTGGTGGACTTGCTGTTGGGTCCGCAAAATCACGACATCGACGGCGCCGAGATCATCTGGGATTTTTTCAAGCGGTTTCCGTGATGCGCGCGTTCACGCCGCGCGAGCGGCGTTCCTTTCCGCCTCGATCCGCCGCGCATCACAAGCAATTCGCTCGCCATACGTCACCTGCGGCTGACGGACGCAGGCAGCGCCACCCGGTCTCTCAGTGCGGCTGATCGACAACACCGACGCGGTGACGGTAGACCATTTCCCAGCCCTTCCAGCCGGTGAAAAGCAGAATCAGAACCACGACAAGCGACAGGATCAGGCCTGTTGGAATAATGGCGGCGTTTCCATGCTCGTAGCGCGCGTACCAGTTATAGAGTTCGATCACCACGGCAACGACATTGCCTCCCGCGTGCAGCCACGCGTCGGAAAGATTGCGGATTTGCTGGTCCGCCGATACGTCAATAAGGCCCATTGCCGCCGCCACAGCAGCCATGATCAGGCCTATCCCCAACAGCCACAGGGATGCGGTTGCCCAGAAGTCGTTGGAAGTTTTCCAAAAGGCCAGATCCGAAACCAGGGCTAGAACGAAACATGCGATCGGAAACGGAATAACCATTGGATGGATTGGATGTCCGGCGATTTGTGCGGTCGATCTGGGGTTTGCCATGGGATTCCTCCGTAAAACCCGTCCACTTCTGTTCGTTGGATGCGCCGAAGGCAAATAGGTTCCCGACCTTTACATGGGAGGTTGGAACACCGACTGTCAGCCGTCGTTGGTCAGAACGAAAGTGATCCGTCATGCGCCAGGCACAGGCCCCCGAAATAACCGCCGCCGGCGACGCCGAGCTGGTCCGGCGTGCCCTTGGGCGCGACGAGGCCGCGGTTCGCGCCATCATCACGGCGAACAATCGAAAACTCTACCGGCTCGCCCGCGGTATCCTGCGCAATGACGGGGAAGCCGAGGACGTGGTACAGGAGACCTATGTCCGCGCGTTCACGCATCTGGAGGATTTTCGCGGCGACTCCAGCGTTGCAACGTGGCTCGCGCGGATCGCGATGAATGAGGCGCTCGGCCGGTTGCGCCGCCGGCGGCCGGGGGTCGAATGGTCCTCTCTGCCAGAGGGCGTGCTGGAAGCCCAGATCATCCAGTTTCCCCTTGCATCGGCGGACGACCCGGAAAAATCCGTGGCCCAACGCGAAATCCAGCGCGTCGTCGAACAGGCTATCGACGAATTGCCGGAGGCATTTCGTCTCGTCTTCATCACCCGGGTGATCGAAGGGATGAATGTCGAGGAGACGGCGGAGATTTTGGGGCTGAAGGCGGAAACCGTGAAGACGCGGCTGCACCGCGCCCGCAACCTGCTGCGCGACAACGTCGAGAAGAAAATCGGCCCGGTGGTGATGGCGGCGTTTCCGTTCGCCGGAAAACGCTGCGAGCGCCTGACCGAGACGGTGCTGAGACGGCTAGGTTTCCGCGCATAATCTTGGGAACCTCCGCCTCCCTGCGCCATCCAATCTCCTGTGCAACCAGCAACGCCCCGGCGGCCCCAAGGCCGGGCGCCACAGGAGTGTCAAATGATGTTCGTTCGACTGAGCGCGGCGATCGCCGCGGTAAGCTTGTTGAGCAGCGCCGCCCTTGCGCAAGGCGCCAAGCCGACCGATCCACAGATCGCACATATCGCCTACACGGCAGGCGTGATCGATATCAAGGCGGCGAAGCAGGCGCTGAACAAGACCCGCAGCAAGGAAGTCAAGGCGTTCGCACAAGACATGGTGCGCGACCATGAAGCCGTGAACAAGCAGGCGCTGGACCTGGTGAAGAAGCTCAAGGTCAAGCCCGAAGATAACGACACCAGCCGCACGCTATCGAAGAATGCCGCTGACAAGCTCGCCGAGCTCGGCAAGCTGAAAGGCGCCGCGTTTGACAAGGCTTACATCGACAACGAAGTCGCCTACCACAAGGCGGTCGATAACGCGCTGGAGACGCAGCTCATTCCCAGCGCCAGCAACCCGGAGCTGAAGAACCTGCTGCAGACCGGTCTGAAAATATTCCAGGGGCACGAGCAGCATGCCGAACAAGTCGCGGCCAACCTGAAGTAAGGAGCACGCGCGTGACGCCGAGATGGATTCTCCCTGCCCTGACGGCCCTGGCGTTTGTAGCGCAGTCCATCTCGGCGCATGCCGCAACCATTCAGATCACGATGGAAAACCTTGCGGTCTTGCCGCCTGAAGCTTCGGCCAAGATTGGCGACACCGTCGAATGGATCAACAAGGACATCGTCGCGCACACCGCGACAGCGCGCAACGGCGACTGGGATGTGATGTTGCCGCCGAACAAGACCGGCACCCTGGTTTTGAAGAAGGCCGGGACAGTCGACTATTATTGCCGCTTCCATCCCAACATGAAGGCTGTGCTCAAGATCGAGCCGTAGCACGAGGCTTAACCTCCGAGGTAATCGATTTGACCGCTCCAAGCTTCGATAGTCGGTCAGCCGTTCAATCCGGCGGCATCAAAGGAGGACCAACATGACCGACATCAACAAAGTTGCCTGCGGCTATATCGAGCTCTGGAACGAGCGGACGCCGAGCCGAAGGCGGGAGATGCTAGCGACGAACTGGACCAGTGACGCGAAATACGTCGATCCGCTGATGAGCGGCGACGGACATGATGGCGTTGACGCATTGATCGCGGGCGTCCAGCAGCGGTTCCCGGAGTTCAAATTCAAGCTGATCGGCGAGCCCAACGGATATGGCGATCACGTCCGTTTCTCCTGGGGCCTCGGCCCTGACGGCGCCGACAGCCCGATCAAGGGCACCGATTTCGCCGAGCTGAAGGACGGCCGCATCCGCAACATCACCGGATTTTTGGATCAGGTGCCACAGGGCGCGTGAGATGCGACAGCGTAGGGCGGATTCGCGAAAAGCGTAAT
>VAZV01000080.1 GCA_005884765.1 Alphaproteobacteria bacterium | reverse complement strand
AGTGGGAGCTGACGAAGAGCCCGGCAGGTGCGTGGCAGTGGCAAGCCAAGGGGGTCGAGCCGACAATTCCGGACCCCTTCGACAAGTCGAAGAAGCGTGTCCCGACCATGCTGACGACCGATCTCTCGCTGCGCCTTGACCCAGCCTACGAGAAGATCTCGCGGCGTTTCTACGAGCATCCCGACCAGTTCGCTGACGCGTTCGCCCGCGCCTGGTTCAAGCTCACGCACCGCGACATGGGGCCGATCGCGCGCTACCTCGGCCCGCTGGTGCCGAAGGAAACGCTGATCTGGCAGGACCCGATCCCGCCGGTCAATCATGAACTGATCAACGAGCAGGACATCGCGGCGCTGAAGGCGAAAGTCCTGGCGTCCGGCCTGTCGGTGTCCCAGCTGGTCTCCACGGCTTGGGCCTCGGCGTCCACGTTCCGCGGCTCGGATAAGCGCGGCGGCGCCAACGGCGCACGCATTCGCCTCAGCCCGCAAAAGGACTGGGAGGTCAACGAGCCGGCGCAGCTCAAGACCGTGCTGGGGAAGCTGGAAGCGATCCAGAAGGAGTTCAACGCGTCCCAGCACGGAGGCAAGAAGATCTCGCTCGCCGATTTGATCGTTCTCGCCGGCTGCGCCGCGGTTGAGAAGGCCGCAAAGGACGGCGGCACCAACGTCAAGGTTCCCTTCACGCCGGGGCGGATGGATGCTTCGGAGGAGCAGACCGACGTCGCCTCTTTCGCGCCGCTGGAACCGCGGGCCGACGGCTTCCGCAACTATATTAGCGGAAAGCGGCAGTACATGATGCCTGAGGAGGCCTTGGTGGACCGGGCACAACTGCTGAGGCTCACCGCGCCGGAGATGACGGCCCTCGTCGGCGGACTGCGTGTGCTTGGCGCCAATGTCGGCCGGTCCAGGCACGGGGTCTTTACCGACAAGCCTGAGACGCTGACGAACGACTTCTTTCTGAACCTGCTCGACATGGCCACGCAATGGCACCAAGCAGGTGACGGCGTCTACGAGGGTCGCGACCGCAAGACCAATGAGCTCAAGTGGACCGGCACCCGGGTCGACCTGATCTTCGGTTCGCACTCGCAGCTGCGTGCATTTGCGGAAGTCTATGCGTGCTCGGACGGGAAGGAGAAGTTTGCCAACGACTTCGTGGCGGCGTGGACCAAGGTGATGAACGCCGATCGCTTCGATCTTAGCTATTCGCGCGGATAGACCGGCGAGAACAAAAAAAAAGGGCGGCCGACGGGCCGCCCTTTGTATTTGCTGGTGAGAAGAGATCCTACTCGCCGGCGGCTTCGCGCGGCGCCGGAGCGTCGGTCTTCTGCTTCGCCTCGAGGTCCTCGCCGGTTACCTGGTCGACCGCCTTCATCGAGAGCCGGGTCTTGCCGCGATCGTCGAAGCCGAGCAGCTTGACCTTGACCTTGTCGCCTTCCTTGACGACGTCGGAGGTTTTCTGCACGCGGCTCGACGCGAGCTGGCTGATATGGACGAGGCCGTCCTTGGCGCCGAAGAAGTTCACGAATGCGCCGAACTCCATCACCTTGACCACGGTGCCGTCATAGATCTGGCCGACTTCCGGATCGGAAGCGATCGACTTGATCCACTTGATCGCGGCCTTCATCGCTTCGCCGTCGTTGGAGGCAACCTTCACGGTGCCGTCGTCCTCGATGTTGACCTTGGCGCCGGTCTTCTCGACGATCTCGCGGATCACCTTGCCGCCGGTGCCGATCACCTCGCGGATCTTGTCGGTCGCGATCTTGAAGGTCTCGATGCGCGGCGCGTATTCTCCGAGCTCGGCGCGTGCGGCGGTGAGCGCTTTCGACATCTCGCCGAGGATATGGATGCGCCCTTCCTTGGCCTGGCCGAGCGCGACCTTCATGATTTCTTCGGTGATGCCCTCGATCTTGATGTCCATCTGCAGCGAGGTGATGCCCTGATCGGTGCCGGCGACCTTGAAGTCCATGTCGCCCAGATGATCCTCATCGCCCAGAATGTCGGACAGCACCGCGAAGCGCGAACCCTCCAGGATCAGGCCCATGGCGATGCCCGCGGTCGGCCGCTTCAGCGGCACGCCGGCGTCCATCAGCGCCAGCGAGGCGCCGCAGACCGAGGCCATCGACGACGACCCGTTCGATTCGGTGATCTCCGAGACCACGCGGACCGTGTAGGGGAATTCGTGATGCGGCGGCAGCACCGGATGGATCGCGCGCCAGGCGAGCTTGCCGTGGCCGATTTCGCGGCGCTTGGTGCCGCCGAGACGGCCGGTTTCGCCAACCGAATAGGGCGGGAAGTTGTAGTGCAGCAGGAACGTCTCTTTGTACGTTCCCGATAACGCGTCGATATATTGCTCGTCCTCGCCGGTGCCGAGCGTGGTCACGACCATCGCCTGGGTCTCGCCGCGGGTGAACAGCGCCGAGCCGTGGGCGCGCGGCAGCACGCCGACTTCCGCGATGATGTTGCGCACGGTCTTGACGTCGCGGCCGTCGATGCGCTTGCCGGTGTCAAGGATGTTCCAGCGGACGATCTTGGCTTCCAGCTCCTTGAACACGCCGGCAATCCGCAGCTTGTCGTACTTCGGCTCCTGCCCTTCCGGGAAGTAGTGCGCCATCACTTTGTCTTTGGCGGCACCGACCGCGGCGTAGCGGTCCTGTTTCACGGGGATCGCATAGGCCTTGCGCAGGTCCTGCTCGATCAGGCCGAGTATTTCCTTTTCCAGCGCGCTTTCGTCCGCGATCTTGACGTCGCGCGGCTCCTTTGCGGCCTTTTCGGCGAGCTCGATGATCGCGTTGATGACCGGCTGGAAGTGGCGGTGACCGAACATCACGGCGCCCAGCATGATCTCTTCATTGAGCTCTTTGGCTTCCGATTCCACCATCAACACCGCGTCGGCGGTGCCGGCGACGACGAGGTCGAGCCGGGTCTCGATCATTTCATCGAGCGTCGGGTTCAGGACATATTCGTCGTTGATGAAGCCGACGCGCGCGGCTCCAATCGGACCCTTGAACGGCACGCCCGACAGTGTCAGCGCGGCGGAGGAAGCCACCATTGCGAGCACGTCAGGATCGTTCTCCATGTCGTGCGACAGGGTGGTGATGATCACCTGGGTTTCATTGCGCCAGCCGTCGACGAATAGCGGGCGGACCGGGCGGTCGATCAGGCGGGAAACCAGCGTTTCCTTCTCGGTGGGCCGGCCCTCGCGCTTGAAATAGCCGCCGGGAATGCGGCCCGCGGCGTAGGTCTTCTCCTGATAGTCGACGGTCAGCGGCAGGAAATCGACGCCCTCGCGGGGCGCTTTGGCGGCCACGACGGTGGCAAGCACGACGGTTTCCCCGTAGGTCGCGAGCACAGCGCCGTCGGCCTGACGGGCGATCTTTCCGGTTTCAAGCTTGAGGGGACGTCCGCCCCAGTCGATCTCGACTGAATGGATGTTGAACATAATGGTCTTCTTTCATGGGTTCACGAAAGACGGGACGCCCAAAAACACAAAAACCATGCGCAAGATGGCAGGACGCTGATCGCAACTGAAGATCAGCGTCCGGCGATCCTGCCATGGTCTTGGTGTTTCGGATGGCGTCCATCTTTCGTGTAGTCACGGGCACCGTGCCCGTCACGCCAGCGGCCGAATTGCTGCTGGACGTTGTACGTTTGAGCATGATCGTTCGGGAAAAACCGATCTCGACTTCTCCGCAATCATGCCCCTCACGCAGGATCGTCTTTTCGAAAATCGCAAAAGGCGATTGTCAACGATCATGCAAAGGGCGCGCGCTAGAACGCGATGACTTTTCTTCGAATCGTCATCCCACTCTATCTTTTTGTTTGAGCATGATCTGTTTCGGAAAACCGGCATCCACTTTTCCGGATCATGCTCTAAGGAGCGCGCGTACTCGAACAAGCTCAACGACGAATGTTGTGCTTCTCGATCAGCGCCTTGTAACGCGCCTCGTCTGTCTTCTTGAGATAGTCGAGAAGCGAACGGCGCGTCGACACGAGCTTCAGGAGACCGCGGCGCGAATGGTTGTCCTTGACGTGGCTCTTGAAGTGCCCGGTGAGATTGTTGATACGTTCCGACAGGATCGCGACCTGAACCTCGGGCGAGCCGGTGTCGCCGGCCTTGGTGGCATTTGCCTTGATGACTTCCGCTTTGCGTTCCGCGGTAATCGACATCGTCAAATTCTCTCGTTGCGACCGGAACTGGCAGTCAGTCCGGTCA
>VAZV01000257.1 GCA_005884765.1 Alphaproteobacteria bacterium | reverse complement strand
CAAGGGCGCGGTCGAAATCATCTTCCGCTCGGACATCGGCGACGCCGAGAAAATCGCCGCGCGCACCAAGGAATATGAAGACCGCTTCCTGTCGCCCTTCATCGCCGCCGAGCGCGGCTATATCGACGACGTCATCATGCCGCACTCGACAAGGCGGAGGATCGCGCGGGCTCTGGCCATGCTGCAGGACAAGCACGTCGAGATGCCGGCGAAGAAGCACGACAATTTGCCGTTGTGAGGCTTGGAGCGAAGGGCGGAATAGCGAAACAGTATCCGCCGTTCGAGAAGAGCGGCAGGTTACTAGCTCGCCTAATCGCCCTACGATGTGCCGCCTACGCCGCCTTGCCTTGCTGCTGCTTCATAAACTCTGCCGCGCGCTTCTTGAGTTCAGCCGGCGCGACGTCCTCGACATGCGTGCCGATGTGCCATTGATTGCCGGCTGGATCCTTCACGCCGCCACTGCGGTCGCCATAGAACTGATCTGCCGGCTCCATCACCGATGCGCCCCCGGCCTTGATCGCCTTCTCGTAGACGGCATCGACATTGGGCACGTAAAGATAGAGCATGGTGGAGGTAGCCTTGGCGCGCTCCGAGGCGTCGGAAATCATCACAACCGAATCGCCGATCTTGAATTCCGCGTGCATGACCTTGCCGTCCGGCCGCATCATCGGCTCGAATACGGCCTGGGCGCCGAAGGCCTCCTTCATGAAACGGATGACCTTCTCGGCACCGTCGACGACGAGATACGGCGTGATGGTGTGATAGCCGTCGGGAACAGGCTTTACTTTTGTTGCCATGGCGAACTCCTGTGGCTTCTTAAGGCATCGCTATTAACGCGGAACCGGACGTTCCGGTCTGCCGGTTGTTCTCCAATTCCTTGAACAAAGTGTGACAGGTGTGCTGGATTTGGGCAGGAACCGCCGCAGGTCGCGCAAATGTGCGCGTGATGATAGGCTTCCATGAAGACCGCCGCGACGCGGCATCGAGGGTCACCATGTCCACGCTGTTCGCCTTCCTCCACCACCTCTGCGCCTTCACCCTGGTATCGGCGGTCGCGATCGAGTTTGTGCTGATCCGCCAGGAGCTGACGCTTTCCTCCGCGCGCAGGCTCCAGGTCACCGACATGGTGCTTGGCATCGCCGCCGGCGCGCTGCTGTTCGTCGGATTGGTCCGCGTGTTTTTCCTGGAGAAGGGGCCGGACTATTATTGGCACAGCCACGCCTTCCTCACAAAGTTCTCGCTCTTTGTCGTCATCGCGCTCGTGTCGATCATCCCGACGCTCGAGTTCCTGTCGTGGCGCAAGGCGATCGGTGCTGGCCAGGTGCCTGTCATCGATGCCAAAAAACGAAAGCTCGTTACCGCGGTCATTCACGGCGAACTTTTGGGCATTGTCATTATCCTCCTCTGCGCGGCCATCATGGCGCGGGGAGGATGGGTGTAACGTGCGGCGTCATTCCGGCGCGCGCGCCAGCGCGAGCCTGGAATTTCGATCTTATAATCTCCAGATTCCGGTTCATCGCGGAGCGATGCCCCCGGAATGATAAACGAGAACACTTGCAGGAGGAAAAAAATGCCCGCAGCCTTCTTCGTCGTCCGCGCCACCGTCGCTGACGCCGCCAAGCGCAAAACGTTCGATGCCTGGTACCAACGCGAGCATTTGCCCGACGCTGCGAAATCCTTTGGGGTGACCAAGGCGTGGCGGTTCTGGAGCCTCACCGATCCTTCACTGCACCAGGCGACATATCAATTCCCGGACGAAGCCTCGCTCGAGCGCGCGATGAAGGGCGAGGACATGAAGCGGCTGATCGCCGACTTCAACCGCGACTGGCCGGATGTCACGCGCACGCGCGAGACCTTTGTGCTGGCGCAGGAGTTTGCGGTGTAACCGGCACGTTACGTCTACAAGACGCAATGAGCATCGCCGGCCCGCGAAAGCTGAACGCGCAATTCAGCGAACATTCATCTCGCGCAAGCGACACTCTCCCCATCGCTTCAATCGAGGAGGAGATGTCATGGAACGCCGCGAGTTTTTGAAATTCGCCGTTGGGCTGGCGGCGGGCGCCGCAACCTTGGCCGCAAGCGCGCAGGCCGCGCCGCTTTCGCCGCAGCCGCTCAATCCGGGCGGACGGCTTCCCGCCAATGAAGATGCCCATCCTGCCGTGACTAGCAGCGACGAGGTCGATCGGCTCAAGCCAGAGGAAGTGCGGTGGGGGCATCACTGGCATCATCACCGCCATTGGGGCTGGCATCGTCGCCATTGGGGTTGGCGCCACCGACATTGGGGCTGGCGCCACCGTCACTGGCATCGCCGCTACTGGTGAAGTCCGAACCGCTGTATTGCGTCAATCTGCAACCGCCGCTTCGCGGCACATTGAGAGGAAAGGAAGACTCGTGAAGATTTTCGCTGCTTCTGCATTTGCCATCGGGCTCGGCCTGATGGGAATGTCTGCATCACAGGCAATGCCGCTGGCGCGGGTCAATCAGGCCCAAGCCACCTCGGGCGACGTGATTCGCGTGGCCGGTGGCTGCGGCCCCGGCTGGCACCGCGGTCCCTATGGTGGCTGCCGCCCGATGTACAACTGCCCGCCCGGCTGGCATTCGGGTCCATACGGCCGCCAATGCTTCCGCAACGGCTGGTAAGTTTGTGAGGCGGGGATCGCAACATCCCCGCCTTTTTCTTATGCTGAAGAAATCACCTGCCGAGAAAGTCGAGCAGCAGCTCGTTGTATTTCGCGGGCGCTTCCAGAAACACCAGATGCCCGGTGTCCGGGATCACCTCGGCGCGCGCGTCGGGCATCAGGCTCGCGAGTGACTTGGCGAGTTCAGCGTTTTGGCCCATCTTGCCCCGCAACGCTTCCGGCGCATTGGGGCGGCCCGGCGCGTTGTGATCGTCCGCCCCCATGATGAACAGCGTCGGCTGCGAGATCAGCGGAATCTCGTGCACGACCGGCTCGCGATAGATCATCTGCCCCGAAGAGACAAAGGCGCGCAGCCAGCGCGGATATTCGGCGCTGCCTTTGACGTTGAATCGCTGCTCGATGAACGGCGTCACCTGCTCGGGCGGAAGCTTCAGCGAATAATTGGTCTGGAGCTGCTTGCGGTAACCCTCGGCCGTGAGCTTGTCCTCGTTCTCCAGGATCTTTTCGGTCGGTGTCGGCGGCACATAGATCCGGTAGTCTTCAAGGCCGATCGGCGCGGTCAACACGAGATGGTTGACGCGGTCCGGATAGGCCCGCGCGATGCGCACGGCGAGCATGCCGCCCATCGAGTGCGCAACGACATCGGCCTTGGGGATTTGCAAGGCATCGAGCAGCGCAATGGTGTTGCGCGCCAGCGTGTCGAAATGCAGCTCGCCGGACGGCTTTGAGGATTTACCAAAACCGATCTGGTCCGGCACCACGACGCGGAAGCCAGCCTCGTTCAGCGTCTTGATGACGGGCGTCCAATAGCTCGACGCGAAGTTGCGGCCGTGCAGCAGCATCACAATGCGGCCGTTCGGTTGCGCTGGCGCCACATCCATATAAGCCATCCGCACTTGTTCACCGTCATTGACAAGCGGCAGCAGCTTGACCGGGTAGGGGTAGGCGAAGCCTTCAAGGTCGATGCCATAGGGCTCGCGTTCGGCAGCGTCGATTGGCCCGAACGGCAGTGCAATGAGGGCGGCGCAGAGCGCGGCCGCGACAGGACGGTTCATCGAGGGCTCAACTTCGTCATGCCCGGGCTCGTCCCGGGCATCCACGTCTTCAAGACGGCAGTTCGGCAATAAAGACGTGGATGGCCGGGTCAAGCCCGGCCATGACGAGAAGGTTCAATCACACGCGATTGTGCGTGGCTTCACCATTCGCGAACAATGCCGAAAACCGCCGTTCGCCGTTGCGGGTGAAATTGACGACGCGGCTGCCAGGCGCGCTATCGCGCGCGGCCCATTTCAATTCGGTGAAGCGCGACATCATGGCGGCGCCCAGCGTGCCGGCGAGGTGATGGCGCCGTTCGCTCCAGTCGAGACAGGCCTTGCATACCGGGCGGCGCGGATGCGCCAGCATGTCGGGCGATATCTGCAAGGCCTGCTGCAAAAATCGTTCGCCTTCCGCGGTCAGTTCGATCTCCTGCTTTTTCTGACGGACCAGTTTTTGCTGCTTCATGCTGTCGAGCATCTGCACGCCGAGATCGCCGGCGAGATGGTCGTAGCAAATCCGCGCCCGGCGCAGCGCCGGATCCTTCGGTCCCGTGCGGACGCGCATATGACCGGCACGCGCAGCGAGGCCCGCAAGCCCTTCGAGCACGCCGGCGACATCGGGGTCGGTGAGACGGTAATAGCGATGGCGGCCCTGCCTCTCCGGCTCGATCAGGCCGCCGACCTCGAGTTTCGACAAATGCGAACTCGCGGTTTGCGGCGTGATGCCGGCTTCCTGCGCGAGCTCGCTCGCGGTCAGCGCGCGGCCGCTCATCAGCGCCGTGAGCATGTTGGCACGCGCGGGATCGCCGACCAGGGAGGCGACCATGGCGATATCGGGACCTGCTTTCATGCTTCGACGATAACCGAAGCATTCACGACGTTCAAGCGGCTATTTTCGGTCCAACGATTGAACTCGTCATTGCGAGGAGCGATCCGCCGTCGCTCGCTAGGGCGAGCTATGGCCGGCTTTGAGTCCGCCGAAGCGCCCTTGCGCGTAGGCGGAAGCAATCCATATCGGTTCCGCGGAACCAGCCTGGATTGCTTCGCTTGTGCTCGCAATGACGGCAAGCAACAAAGGAGGTTCCCATGGCAATCACGGTCTTCATCCGCTACCAGCTCGATCCGTTCAAGCGGGGGATGTTCGAGGAATATTCCAGGCGCTGGCTCACCATCATCCCGAAATGTGGCGGCGATCTCGTCGGTTACTTCATGCCGCATGAAGGCACCAACAATATCGCCTACGCGCTGATTTCATTCGAGAACCTCGCCACCTATGAGGCCTATCGCGCGCGGCTGCGCGACGACCCCGAGGGCATCGCCAATTTCAATTTCGCCGAAGAGAACAAATTTATCCTCAGCGAGGAACGAACGTTCCTCCGCAAGGTGACGCGGTAATCGCGACTGGCGGGCGGCGCAGCGCGTCGCTATCTTTGCCGGCGAGCCCAGATCGAAAAGACCACAGGGAGTGACCATGCCGACGACTTTGGACAAGCGCGCCACCTTCCGCAAGTTGCACGAAACCGGTTGCTTCGTGATCCCCAATCCCTTCGATATCGGCAGCGCGAAAGCGCTTGAGCACCTCGGCTTCAAGGCACTGGCGTCGACCAGCGCCGGCTTTGCCTGGACCATCGGCAAAGCAGACAATCACATCACGCTCGAGGACGCGTTGGCGCACCTCACCGCGCTGTGCGCCTCCATCGGGCTTCCCGTCAATGCCGATTTCGAGGGCGGGTTTGCGGTCGAAGCCGCAAACGTCGGCGCCAACGTCGCGCGCGCGGTGAAGACCGGCGTCGCGGGGCTGTCAATCGAGGATTCCACCGGCGACAAGACCAAGCCGCTTTATGACCGCAGCCTCGCTATCGAACGCATCAAGGCGGCGCGTGCCGCGATCGACGCCGATCATAGCGGCGTGCTCTTGACCGGCCGCTGCGAGGCGTTCCTGTGGGGGCAGACCGATTTGAACCTGGTGATCGATCGGCTGAAGGCCTATTCCGATGCCGGCGCCGATTGTCTCTACGCGCCGGGCATCAAGACGAGGGAAGATATCGCTGATGTCGTGAAGGCCGTACATCCCAAACCCGTCAACCTCCTGATCGGCGCCTCCGGTCTTTCGCTGAAAGAAGCCGAAGCGCTTGGCGTGCGCCGCATCAGCGTCGGCGGCTCGCTGGCGCGCTCGGCCTGGGCCGGTTTCATGAAGGCGGCAAAGGAGATGGCGGAGAAGGGGACTTTCAGCGAACTCGCCCACGGCTATCCCGGCGGCGAGCTGAACAAGATGTTCGGTTGACCGCGACGAACAAACAGATGGGTTTCGCGAAGGGCTCAACCCATCCTCCGATCCGCTTGTCGGCGCTATTTGTTGTTCGCGCGATCGACTTCGGATCCGGTCGGGTTGGAGGCCGGTGGGCTGGGCCGCTTCATCGCCGAACCGGTGGTCGTACCGGGCTCGTTATTCGGCTGCGTCCGCTGGGCGCTCTGGCTCGGCGGCGCGGTGCCGGCATTGTTGATGGTCGTGTTGTTCAGCCCGTAGAACACCGCACCCAGCACGATCGCGAGGACGACCGCGAACAACGCTACCCTGCCGGTAGAGGCGCGACCTTCCTGAAGCATCGGATCCGGCTGCACCTCGTTGTCGAGCCGAGAGGCGCGGCCAAAATCATCATCGCTCAGCTTGGGATGAAAGGGATCGTTCGGAAAGCGTTCGTTGGCCATGACGAGGCTCCTTCTTTAGTCGTAGGATAACCGTTGGCGCCTCGTTGGAGTTCCTGGAACGCGGCCGGCGCCAACAGGCGTTTTCCGGCCTGCTCAGATTGGAACCTGCGGCGCGCTACTGTTGTGACCGGACGCAGAAAGACCCCGGAGGCTGGCCCGGGACTTTCCGCGCGCAGGATCTGCTATCCGCGATCAGAACGGCCAGTTCACCCGCGCGTTGGCCGACCACAGGTCGTAGCCGGCGCCCAGTCCGCCGAGCTCGGCGCCAAGCGAGAGGCTCGGGCCGGCGAGCCCTGACTTCATGGTGAGGCCTGTGGTCACGCGCTCGGACCATCCGTCCTTGATGCCGACAAAGGCGATGCCGACCGGCAGCGCGCTGTCGGTGGAGAAGCGATAGTCGCCATAGAGCCCGACATAGGGCGACACCAGCAGACCGGAGGTCGCCTGCCAGGGATAGGTCACCTTGCCGCCGGTCGCGATGCGGCCTTCGGAGAAATTGCGCGCGGCCTGCAAGGTGCCGAGACTGTCGGTATAGGCGTTTTCGCTCTCCCACAGCGCGTAGATGCGCACGGAGGGTTCGAGCATAAAGAGGCCATAACGATAGTCCCCGCTGAGCGCGCCGGTGGCGAGCCAGCGCGATCCCGTGAACGAGCCCGCCGCGGTGCCGGCGCTGGCGGCGTAGGCGATATCGGACCAGCCGAACGCGCCGTCGATGCGCCAGTGCGGAGCCAACCGATAGGCGGCATAGGCGCCGACCGTGCCGCCGTCGCCCGAGAGTTTGCCGCTCAGGCTCGCGACCGGGTAATTGAAGTGCTCGTAGCCGGTGACCAGGCCCACCAGGAGATCGGGGGTGAGCTTGTAGCCGAGGCCGCCGGTGACGTTCACCTGATCGCCGTGGGTTGCCGCCACCGCATCATTGCGGTTGAATCCGGTGCCGCGCACATCGATCCAGGCGCTCCATTCGCGATCGATGCGAGGCGGCGCCTTGGCGTAGACGTTGCCGGCATACCCGAGGGCCGCAAATGCTTCATCGGCTCGGTGTGCCACGTCCGACTGCGGCTCGGCCGCGAGATTGAGCCGCACTCCGTTCGCGCCGGCGCTGATCGGAGATCCTCCGCTCGCGGAGAAAGCATCGCTGATGGCGCCATCGATGGCGCCGGTGATTGCCGCGCCGGAATTGGTTCGCCACCGTCTTGGTGAGATCGATTTGCAGCTCGCGCAGGAGCTGGCTGTCGAGATTCTGGTTGCTGGAACTCCCGCCTGGTGAATTTGGCGGCGCCGCGACGCAGGTAGCAGTCGCAGTCATGCTGGCGAAGCTGTTGGTGAGACTGATGTTCGACTCCAGCGTTGTGTCGCGGTTGCCAGTGACGGTGTACGAAACGGTCTGCGGCGTATTAACCGGCCCCTCGATTTCGAACAGGGTCGTCGCGGGCGATGGGATCAATAAAAACCAGTCATCGTTCACGGTAGCTCCCCCAATGACGGTAATGGAGAGCTTGTCCCCGGCAGCGAAGCCGGAAACTATTTTCCCGCTAACGCCGGTGCCGCCCCGATTAACGTTGAATCCAGAAGCGTTCACCACATCGCAGCCGGCGGAAGCGAATGCAGCGCTCGTCGACCCGACGAGCATAGCCAGCATTGCTGCAAGACTCGCGGTCGAGCGACCGAAAGATAAGCGGGCTTGGCCGGGCCGGCTGCGCGGCAACAACAAGGTCCGTTTGCAATCCGCAGACGATTGGACGCTGCCCCACCGCGTGAAGCGCCCCGATCCATTTCGACTTCGACACGATACATTTTGGAATTCGCACGGGGATTCTCCGAGTCAGTCCGCAGGTTCAGCTGCTGCCTGTATCGGATGCGAAAGCGAATCCGTCTTGGTCGAACCGGAACGGCCGATCGGCCAATTCGGCCCTTTGGCTAGTTCCGGGCAGCTTGTGGCCCGATCGACACAGCTCTGGGAACGCAACGTTGTCCGAAGCGGAACAGCCCTTGGGACTATTCGGAACGAGAAGTTCCGATGACGCCCGATTTTCGTCGCAACGGGCATCGTCGAAAGCAATTATCGGCCTCGCCTGGGGTTACAACCGGGGATGAGCATCGCCACCAGGGCCTAAAGCATGCACGATCTCCAACCGCTTCGGCGCGTTCGGATTTCCACGCAGGATATTCCCGAGAGCAAACGCTTCGCGACCTGGCGCGAGGTCTATGGCCGCGGCATCTTCAACGTCGACATCGAGCCGATCGGCGACGCGCCGTTCCGCGCCGATGTCACCTTCAACCTGCTGCCCAACGCCACCATTGCCGGCGGCTCGCGATCGCCGGCGCACCATCGGGTCACGCCCGAGCTTGTAGGGCGCGGCCGCGACATCATCGCGATCAGCGTGTTGCGGAGCGGGACGGCGAGCGCCACGCAATTTGGCAGGGAGTTGATCGACGGGATTGGCAGCGCCAGCGTGTTGTCGACGGATGCTCCCTCGACCAGCACCATGCAGTCGGCTGGCAGCTTCATCACGCTTGCCTTGTCGCGCCCGATCATTGCAGCGCTTGTTCCTAACCTTTCGCAGGCGTTTGGCCGGGGCATTTCGAGCGATAATGCGGCGTTGTACCTGCTGACCAGGTACGTGGATATCGTGCAGGCCGGCGATGAATCGCAGTTCCGCGAAATCGCCCATACCGTGTCGACGCACATTTTCGATCTTGCGGCGCTCGCGCTCGGGGCTCGCGGCGACAGCGCCGACATCGCCAAACAACGCGGCGCGAAGGCCGCGCGCTTGGCGGCGATCAGGTCCGACATCCTGGGCAGGCTTGGCCACGGCGATCTGTCCGCGGATGGCATCGCTGCGCGTCACGGAATTTCGTCGCGTTACTTGCGGAAGTTATTCGAGGAAGAGGGCTCGTCGTTTTCCTGGTTCGTCCTCACCGAGCGCATGGTCAGGGTCCGGCGCATGCTGGTTGATCATTATTGCCACTTGAACGTTGCGCAGATCGCGCACGAAAACGGTTTCGGCGATATCTCCTATTTCAACCGGGCGTTCCGCAGCCACTTCGGTGCCACGCCATCGGATCTCCGCGAGGCCGCACGACGGGAGTGGCTGGCGTGAGCGATGCATTTCCTCGTCGTTTATCGACCGATGATTTCCCCGAGGGCGATCGTGTCGCGATGTGGCGCGAGGTGTTTGGACGGCTTTTTGCGCGGCTCGATATCGAGCCTTTGCCAGATGTCCCACTTCGTTGCGACTTCACCTCCCATGCGCTTCCCGGTCTTCTGATTTCGTCCGGCACCGGCGGAGGCGTGCGCCAATCGCGAACCCGCGAGCTGTTGTCCGATGGCAATGACGACCTCGCCCTTATTATCAATCTGAAGGGCAGCGCCATCATGTTCCAGCGTGGGCTCGATTTCACGTTCGGCGAACAGGAGGCGACGCTGATGTCGAGCAGCGAGGTCGGCGGCATGATCCGGCCAACGACGGATCATCACGTTCTCGGCCTGCGCATGCCGCGGGCTGCCATCGCCCCGCTTTTGGACGGCGCGGATCGATCCATCATGCGGCGAATCCCGCGCGACACCGCGGCCTTGCAGCTCTTGATCGGATACGTCGGCGCGCTGAGGAACAACCGCGCAGTTGCCGACCCGCAACTGCATCCGCTCATCGTCAATCATGTCTACGATCTCGTCGCCGCATCGGTCGGCGCCACGCGCGACGCGATGGAGATCGCCAAGGGTCGCGGCCTCCGGGCAGCGCGGCTTGCCGCCATCCGCGTCGACATCCTCGCAAGGCTTGGCTACGGCGATCTGTCCGCGGATGGCATCGCTGCGCGTCACGGAATTTCATCGCGTTACTTGCGGAAATTATTCGAGGAAGAGGGCTCGTCGTTTTCCTCGTTCGTCCTCACCGAGCGCATGGTCAGGGTACGGCGCATGCTGGTTGATCGGCGTTACGCCCACCTCAACATTGCGCAGATCGCGCATGAAAACGGTTTCGGCGATATCTCCTATTTCAATCGCGCGTTCCGCGGCCACTTCGGTGCCACGCCATCGGATTTCCGCGACGCCGCGAGACGGGAGTGGCTGGCGTGATGCTTCCAACTCGTCGGTCAGATCAGGGCGTGCGGGCTTTCTTGACCTGTTCCGCCGTCACCAGCGGCGCGGCATTGCCCCAGGAATTTCGGATGTAGTTGGTCACATCGGCGATCTCCTGATCCGACAAGTCCCTGGCGTAAGCGGGCATCGATCCGGTGTTGGGTGCGCGCGGCGTCGTCACGGTCTGCGCGCCGTCAAGCGTCACGCGCAACGTGCTGGAGGGATCGGCCGACTGTAGGAGCGCATTGCCGGGTAGCGGCGGATAGATGCGCGGAGCGCCCGAGCCGTCAGCTTCATGGCAGGCGACGCAGAGACGAGCGTAGACGGCTTGACCCGCCTTCATGCGGGCTTCCGGCGGCGCGCTCACGGCGGGCTCCGGCGGGCCTGCCGGCAGGGACTTCAGATAGACGGCCATCGCGCGGACATCGGCGTCGCTCATCTTCGAGGTCGAGTTGACGACGACTTCGGCCATCAGCCCGTCGGCGTGGCTTTTGCCGTTGCGGCCGCTTTTCAGATATTCGGCGATGTCATCGACGCTCCATGATTTCAACCCGCTACGCTCGGCGGCATCGAGCCGCGGCGCGAACCAACCCTGCACCAAGCCGCCGGAGAACGCGTGGCCGCGCTTGTCGGCGCCAAAAATGTTCTTGGGCGTGTGGCAGGCGCCGCAATGGCCGAGGCCTTCGACCAGATAGCGGCCGCGATTCCAATCCGTACCTTTCGACTGATCCGGCTCGAAAATGCCGGGCCGGAAGAACAGGTAATTCCAGGCGACCATCAGTACGCGGAAATTTGCGGGAAAATGCAGCTCGGGAGGCGGCGTCTCGCTGCGGAACGCCGTCAGCGTCGCGAGATAGGCCCGGATCGCGGCGATGTCCGGCCGCGTCAGCCTTGTGAAATACGGGTAGGGGAAGGCCGGGTAATAGTGCGAGCCATCGGGGTCGGCGCCCTGGCGCAACGCGCCATAGAAATCGGCATCGCTCCAGTCGCCAATGCCGGTATCGCGATCCGGGGTGAGGTTTGCGGAGTAGACCCCACCAAACGGGGTGTCGATCCGCTTTCCCCCGGCGAACGGCTTGGCCGGGTCGGCGGTATGGCAGCTCGCACAATCGCCGGCTTCGACCAGCGCCTTGCCGCGGGCGATCGTCTCTTCCGAGGGCTCGGCCGCCGCGGCGCCAAAAGCGAACGCACTGCACAAAAAAAGACACGCAAAAATCGTCCGCATCAGTAAATGCCTTCCCTGCCTCAATTCACCCCTTATCACCCTCGGCCCGCATTATAGAGGCGTTACGTCGTTTCGCGACAGCGCTTGGGGGCGACACAAATCAAAAAAGGAACAAGCCATTCCCAGCACGAAATTGCGATTCTCAACGGGTGGCCAAACCCGTCCAGATTTCTGGTGCGCGGCCCGGAAAAACCGACATAGAGTAGCAATCGGCGCCGGTGACACTAGCTAAAAACAACGGGCGAGCCAAAGGCTTAAGAGGGCTTAAATGGGAATCAACCAGGGTCCGATCAGTCTCGACCAAAAATACACCCAATCTACCGGCCACGTGTTCCTGACGGGCATCCAGGCGCTGGTTCGCCTGCCGATGGCGCAAATCCGCCGCGACCACGCCGCCGGTCTCAACACCGCAGGCTTCATCTCCGGTTACCGCGGGTCGCCGCTCGGCGGCTATGACCAGCAGCTGTTCGCCGCACGAAAACATCTCGAGCAATACAACATCAAGTTCCAGCCCGGCGTGAACGAGGACCTTGCCGCCACCGCGATCTGGGGCTCGCAGCAGCTCAACCTCTCGCCCGGCGCCAAATACGATGGCGTGGTCGGCATCTGGTACGGCAAGGGGCCCGGCGTTGACCGTTGCGGTGACGTGT
>VAZV01000079.1 GCA_005884765.1 Alphaproteobacteria bacterium | reverse complement strand
AACCACCTCGCTCATTCGGTAGTCGGTGAGGCGCGCGTCGAAGCGGTGATCCCCCAGACTGCTGGCCGCGACGGGATAGGCCTCGTCGTACCACTCATAGGCATGGTGAGCCAGTGTGCGAAGGTCCCCGGGAGGTGCAGCGGAAACCGAGAAGGGGAACAGAGCGATCGCGGCGAGCAGCGCGTAAGCGGTGCGCATCTGTGCAGTCTCCCGTTTGGAATTTGAGGGCAGTTGCTGGCTGCGAAGAAACGGATTGTACGCGACAGCGGTTGATGTTTGGCTATGGGGTTACTATACGTCCCGCCATCGCCCGGATCAGCAGCGGATCGAGCGAGCGCAAGAACGCCGAGTGTGGAGCCGATGGAGCGGCTGCTCTGCGACACTTGGCGGCGGAGGATCTCGCGCCGCCTGATGAGGCGTGAGGCGAACTCCGCGGTGCCGCCCCGCTCGCTGACAGCGGCCATTCGCGAGACCGCTGTAGCGTTCTTCGACGGTGGCTTTGCTTTCGAACGAGTAACAGGTTGGGGCAGCCAACACCGGCCCGATGCGTCAATTGACGCTGGGAGCGGGTGACCACGGTGCCGGCTCATGCGAGCCCAACAGATACCAAGCGGTCCCACCCCAGCGCGCCATTGCCGTGGGTAACTTTCTGGGTAACTCAAAAAATCCCACCGCGATAAGGATTTGCTTCGAGAGGATTCTTGTAGCGAGGTTCGAGTCCTCTCCCTGGCAGTCTAATCAAGTATTTACAGTACATTCATAAAGTCGTTTATTGGTAGCGAATTCGTTCTTCGGACGGGTAGTTCTGACGCTTGAGTCAGACCAATCACACAGGACGATTCTACTCACTCTCGCCCGATGACGCGGGCCGAAGCGCCACGAGCAGACCCCTGAGACTCATGTCGTCGGCGAAATCTCCGCCAAGAGCGGGGACCGCGGCGGCTCCTTCTACGGGCGTAGCAGCCGCCTCCGATCCTTTGATCCTCAGCCTTCAGGGCGCCCATTGCTGCCTACCGCACCAACCAAGCACGCCGGGAAGGTGGAAGGTGAGTTGGCCAGCCGGTTACGATCGTAAGAAGATCCACTCCCAGGCAACGTCCACAGCGAGGCCCCCTCTCGCCGAAATTGTGGTGCCCTTGGAGACCGTTACCGACACTCGGACGATCGTCGCTGAAGAATCCGACGGATTCCGGTGTCCGACGCCTTCTGAATCACGTCAAGCAACTGGTGGCGTTTGACGGCCACTTTGGGGTCCCACCGAACTGCCTAACCAAGGGAGCCCCACTCCCGCACATTCAGTGCCTTCGCCATATTCCTCCTCGCTGGAATCCCTGCAAAATCCTATCGATTCTGCACAACCATGCTTCGAGACATTCTTTACAATGTTGTCTAGCAAAGCGCAATCTTCCAGCCTATTTCGAGGCCGGAACCCGGTTCCGCGCCCCGCAGGGTGGCCATGGCGCCGGAAGGCCGGGACCGTGGCGGCGAAGGCTATGCATGACGCGGCTGCCACGCGGAGACGTTGCCCGCCCGCTACGACAATTCTATGAAATTCTGCTCCTCACGATGAATCCAGTCCCAGACCATTCGCTCGAAACCACTGCAGCCGCATTCATTGTCGGCGACCTGTACCTTGATGTCGGGCAGCAACGCGTCACTCGCGCGGGAAGCGACATCGCCTTGCCCAATCTGTCGTTCCAACTTCTCGTGGCATTAGTTCGCGCTGCGCCGAATGTGCTCAGCAACGAGTCTTTGATGACGCAGGTTTGGCCCGGCCTTGTGGTCAGCCCGGAGACGGTAAACAAGCGCGTCAATCTGCTCCGCGAGGCGCTCGGCGATGACTCCCGCGAGCCCCGGTACATTACGGGCGTACGCAGCCGGGGCTATCGGCTGATCGCCTCGGTCTCTCGGGTCACCGAGGGGGCACTGCTACCGAATCTGCCGACGCCAATACCGGAGGGTTCCGCACGCGCCGCCGACTCGCCGATTCCCGTCGTCCCCATCGAGGCGCCTCAAACTGATGCGCCGAAGTCACGGTTGCCATTGGGGCGCTGGGCCGCGTTGTCCGTTCTCACGGCGGGATTGCTCATCGCCGCCACGCTTGGTGTTCGATGGGCCGCACGGCATCAGGTTGCAGGGGCCATTCCGGCTCCCGTAGCACCCGCCTCGACCGCCGCAGCCATTGGAGCACTCTCGCGGACGGTCGCCGTACTGCCCTTCGACAGCATCAGCGCCGATCCTGCAGACGCCTATCTGGCGCTGGGCCTTCCGGAGATGATCCTCAACCGTCTGTCTCGCGTCAGTGGGCTTTCGGTCATCGCGCGCAATTCCTCGTTCGCGCTGGCCACCAAGAGCATCGATTCGCGCGAGATCGGCCGGCGCCTCAATTGCGGATATCTGATCGGCGGCAGCGTGCAACGCGAGGCGGATCGGTTGCGGGTGGCGGTGCAACTCGTGGATAGCGCCGCGGGCACCCTGATTTGGTCCGCACATTTTGATCGCGGTTTGCACGACATCTTCAGTATCGAGGATGAGATCGCCGACCAACTCGCTGGTGCGCTGTCGGTGCGCCTTGGGGAGCTTGAGCCCAAACCCCCACCTGGTGCCCGCAGCGCGAATTTGGAGGCTTATCTCGCCTTCCTGCGGGGTCGGACGTTGCTGGGTCGCGGCACGGTCGCCGAGTCGGAGGCTGCAGTGCCCTATTTTGAAAGGGCCATTGCCTTGGATCCCAATTTCGCGTCCGCCTACGCTTCACTGTACGACGCGAGGATGCAAGCGGCCGATCGACGCCAGGAGGATATGACGCTGGCCAGGCGGCGCTACCGTCATTTAATCGATCGGTCGCTTGAACTGGATCCCAAGTTGGGCGCCGCATACTTTGCGCGTGCGATGTGGGGAGACCAGCCGCATGATGCGAGCGCGAGACCGACTAACCCGTTGATCGCTGCGCAGGAGCGCGATTTTCGTCAAGGAGCCGCACTCGATCCCAGCAACGGGCGCGGTCTCGCGGCTTACGCCGAGTTTCTCTATTGGATCCTGGAACGACGCGAGGAAGGCAGGAGCGTGCTCAAGCGTGCCTTGTGGGTCGATCCTATCTCACCCAGTGCGCGTTACATAGATGCCGAGTTCACTCTCGAGGAAAGCGGCGTCAAGGCCTCCGAGCAAAAGACACTGCAGGCGTTGGAACTTGATCCGAACTTCGTTCCGGCGCTGCAGCGCTATGGAGCATTCCGTTGGATGTTTGACGGCAAGCTGGCCGAAGCCATCCAGATCATTGAGCATGCCATCGCGCTCGATCCGAACAATCCATGGCTGCGTTATACGGCCGTGGAGGTGTATCTCGACCTCGGCGAGGTGAACGCAGCGCGCGATGTCGCCGCCGGCACGCCGCAAAGCGCGCGCACGACGGGGCTGCTCTCGATGCACGAAGGCGACTGGCGACGTGCGGGACTCGCTGCATACGATGAGGCGAGCTGGACAAGCGACGACGACACCTGCAAGAACTTGCTGGCGAGTGCTGCGATTCGCGACTATGCGTTCAAAACCCGAGAATTGAGTCGGGCAATCGCGTTCATCAAACTGAAGTACTATTTGGGCAACGATCCAGCGGCACACTTGGAAGTATGTAATTTCCACGCGGTCGTCTATCTTTCACAGTTAATGGCCGCTGCCGGTCAAGCCGAGCAGGCACTGGCGCTGCGGCGTGCCGCGTCATTGTGGCTCGATGCGAACGCGGCCAAGTATTTTACGGGCGCTGGGCACCTGCGGGCCAGATTTCTGCTACTCGACGGAAAGCAAGACGCGGCGCTCTCCGAGCTGGCGGATGCATTCCGTTCAGGGATCTACGCGAATTGGTGGTACACCATTGAGTATGATCCCTTGTGGTTGCCGCTGCACAATGACCCGCGGTTCCAGGCCATCAAAGCGGACGTGCGGAGGTACATTGATGCGCAGCGCGGCGAACTTGAAGCGCTGCGGGGAAACGGCCTGGTTCCGCGGCGTGGCCTTCCAACCGCTTCGCGCTGAGAAAGAGCGGCGCGGTCGGTGGGAAAAGTCGCAATGCGCTTCCGCGCCGCCGCCCTCGGGCTTCTCATGCAGCAATCCGGACTGACGCTCGCGCAATCCGAGCCTGCCGAATGGTCTCGGTCAAAAACTAAGGACGTCAGCGATTTGGAGGAAGTCGTCGTCACCGGCAGTCACATTCGTGGCGCGGAGGTCGCAGGCTCGAAGGTCATTCTCATCAGTCGTGAGCAAATAGACGCGAGTGGTTATGGACGGGTCGAGGACGTACT
>VAZV01000078.1 GCA_005884765.1 Alphaproteobacteria bacterium | reverse complement strand
AGCCGCTCCGCCGGCAGCCACGGTTCGACCTGCGGCAGCATGATGGTCGGCGCGTCGGCGGCATTGCCGAACATGTCATTCTGCCCAATGGTCGCGGCTTCGTGGCTGCGCTGGCATGCAGCCAGGATCGCCTCGGCGCCGGCAAATACGCGGGCACGATTGGCATCCAGCGCGTCGAAGGCGCCGGCGGCCGCCAGGCTCTCGATCACACGCTTGTTGATCGCGCGCGGATTGACGCGCGCGGCGAAATCAGCAAGCGAGGTGAACAGGCCTTTCCTGCGCTCCTCGACGATCAGTTCGACGGCTTGCGGTCCGACGCCTTTCAGTGCGGCGAGCGCGTAATAAATCGTGCCGTCAGCCACCTCGAAACTGGCGCCGGAGCGGTTGATCGAGGGCGCCTCGACCTTGATGCCGAGCCGTTGCGCCTCGCTGCGAAATTCGCTGAGCTTGTCGGTGTTGTTGAGGTCCAGCGTCATCGAGGCGGCGAGGAACTCGACCGGGTAATGCGCCTTCATATAGGCGGTGTGGTACGACACCAGCGCGTAGGCGGCGGCGTGGCTCTTGTTGAAGCCGTAATCGGCGAATTTCGCGAGCAATTCGAAGATGGTCTCGGCTTGCGCTTTCGGCACGCCGTTCTTGACCGAGCCCGCAACGAAGCCCGCGCGCTGCTTCTCCATCTCAGAGCGGATCTTCTTGCCCATCGCGCGGCGCAACAGGTCGGCTTCGCCGAGCGAATAGCCGGCCATCACCTGCGCGATCTGCATCACCTGCTCCTGGTAGATGATGACGCCAAAAGTCTCTTTGAGGATCGGCTCCAGCATCGGATGCAGATATTCCGGCTCTTCGTCGCCATGTTTGCGCGCGCAGTAGGTCGGGATGTTCGCCATCGGACCCGGCCGATACAACGCAACCAGCGCGATGATGTCCTCGAAACGGTCGGGCCGCATGTCGACCAGCGCCCGCCGCATGCCCTGGCTTTCCACCTGGAACACGCCGACCACATCGCCCCGCGCCAGCATCTGGTAGCTTGCGGCATCGTCGAGCGGCAGGGTCGTGAGATCGACATCGACGCCGCGCTGCTTCAAGAGTTTGACGGCGACGTCCAGCACCGTCAGCGTCTTCAGGCCGAGGAAGTCGAACTTGACGAGGCCCGCGGGTTCCACCCATTTCATGTTGAACTGGGTCACCGGCATGTCGGATTTCGGATCGCGGTAGAGCGGCACGAGCTCGCTCAAGGGCCGATCGCCGATCACGATGCCGGCGGCATGAGTGGAGGCGTGTCGCGTCAGGCCCTCGAGGCGTTGGGCGATATCGAACGCGCGCGCGACCACCGGATCCTCGTCGCGAAAGGCCTGCAGCTTCGGCTCGCTTGCGATCGCGGCGGCGAGCGTGACGGGAGCGGCGGGATTTTGCGGAACGAGCTTGGTCAGCTTGTCGACCTGCCCGTAGGGCATTTGCAACACGCGGCCGACGTCGCGCAGCACGCCGCGCGCCTGCAGGGTGCCGAAGGTGATGATCTGGGCGACCTGGTCGCGGCCGTAGCGCTGCTGTACGTAGTCGATCACCTCGCCGCGACGGTCCTGGCAGAAATCGATGTCGAAGTCCGGCATCGACACGCGCTCGGGATTGAGGAAGCGCTCGAACAACAGGCCGAAGCGGATCGGATCGAGATCGGTGATGGTTAAGGCGTAGGCGACCAGCGAGCCCGCGCCCGAGCCGCGGCCTGGGCCGACCGGGATGCCCTTCGATTTTGCCCATTTGATAAAATCGGCGACGATCAGGAAATAGCCCGCATAGTTCATGCGGGTAATGACGTCGATCTCGAAGGCAAGCCGATTGCGATAATCCCCTTCCGAGCTTCCTTGCGAGAGGCCGTGAACGCTGAGGCGGTTGGCAAGCCCCTCTTCGGCCTGACGGCGCAATTCCGCGGCCTCGTCGCTCTCCGCATCCGCAGCGCTGGCGCCGACCGTAAACCGCGGCAAGATCGGCTTCCGCATCACGGGACGGAACGCGCAACGTTCCGCAATCTCGATGGTCGAGGCCAAGGCCTCCGGCACGTCGGCGAACAGCACCGCCATCTCCGCGCGGGTCTTGAAGCGATGATCGGCGGTGAGCTGGGCGCGATCGGTCTCGGCGATCAGGTGCCCGCCCGCAATACAGAGCAGCGCGTCATGGGCCTCGTAGTCATCCGCGGTTGCGAAATACGGCTCGTTGGTCGCAACCAGCGGCAATCCCTTGGCATAGGCGAGATCGATCAGGTGGGCCTCGACGCGGCGCTCCTTCTCGATGCCGTGACGCTGCAATTCGACGTAAAGGCGATCGCCGAACAGGCTTGCGAGGCGATCGCAGCGAACGCCGGCGAGAGCCGAATGGTCGGCATGCAGCGCCGCCGAGATCGGCCCGTCCGGCCCGCCCGTCAGCGCAATCAGATCGTCGGCGTCGTCCTCGAGCCAGTCGAACTTGATATGGGGGGACTGATGGACCGGCGTCTCCAGGAACGCGCGCGAGTTAAGCCGCATCAGGCTGCGGTAGCCGCGCTCGCGCGATGCGAGCAGCACGATCCGCGCCGGACCAGCCGAAACCGCGTTGCGTGCGTTGGGGTCCTGGTCGCCGAAATCGATCGCCAATTCGCAGCCGATGATCGGCTGGATGCCGTACCCCGCCATCTTGTCGGAAAATTCCAGCGCTCCGAACATATTGTCGGTGTCAGTCAGCGCCAAGGCCGGCTGGCGGTCCGCTTTGGCAAGCTCGCCGAGCTTTGCGATCTTGATCGACCCCTTCAGCAGCGAATAGGCCGAATGAACGTGGAGATGAACGAATCCGGCGCTGGACATGGTCGCGAGAAAACTTTCGGCATCAGGGGGTGGGCGCGATCGTCAGGCTCGGTCCGACTCGCCCCGCAATGGTGATACCTCACGTGGGCGGAGTCCACGCGGAACGCGCTATTGCCACGCGCTATCAGGCTTTTCCCCAGGCCCGCCCAGCAAGGCGCTCAGAACTGCGGAATAAGCTGCGCCCAAACCGCGATCATCCCGACGAACAGCGTAATCGACGCCAGAGCCGCCGCTTCCTCGACGAAAATCCTCAACATCCTCGCCTCCTGACCATTCGGAACATAACGGGAACATTGTTCTCATTTCGTTCCAGGAGTCAAGAGACGGTAGTGGGTCAGTTTGAGAAATGACCTCTGTGGTTAACTCTTGACTGGCGCGCTGCCTCCCGAAACTTCGAGGAGGAACATGATATGGCACTGAGATGGGCCAAGAGCCAACCTTCAAACAAATGGCAAAGCGTACCGGAGTCAATCTGGGCGCTTATGCAGCCATGCACCTCATTCTTTGGTTGCTGCCGTTCCTGTTGTCGGCGGTGACTGTCATGGCTGGTTATTTTCAATCCGTTCCTTGGATGTACGTCATGGTCGCAGCGACCATTGTTTTCGCAGCGGCATCGGCTGGGGCATTGAGGCTTTCTGAATTCTGGGCACGAATCACAGCTCAAAACAAACTTGGACTTTGGCAAATTCTTCCCGCCGCGAATTTCATTCGTGACAAGAAAACCGGAAAAATAAAAAGCATCGAAAAAGTGCAGATATGCATTATTTTACAAAACAATGCACATTTTCCCATATCGTATATCGTGGATGAATTATCGACCTCGTTTGAGGGGATGATGAATGCGCGTCCTATTCGCGACACGCTAGGTGCCGATATCCCGCCAACTTCACAAGCATGGTATCGCGATGCACCGATTGATGCGAAACAAATGGCGGTTACAAAACAAATCTTCGAAGGCCACATAAAGTTCAAACTACGATATGGCCTGCCGGGCAACGAAAAGCATCCGATGGAACGCAATTTGAATCTTACGTTTGTCTTTGACGATAAGGCGGGCGGCTTTAGTCAGGTCTCCACTTCGGATGTAATCGAAAACGTTGTCCGGGACAGATGAAGCTTTATTTTCGATTTTCGATTAGCCACGCTTGCGACTTCTCCCTAATCCACTGCATCGCGTCGTGCTCCGTCTCAAAGCCATAGATGGTTTCAGCTTCGCCGTTGCGTCCAACAACGCTGACAGAATAGCCCTTGCCGATATCGTACTTACGGATCACGAACCGATATTCCGGCTTGAAGTTCGCTAGCTCCCACTGCTCCGTAAGCGTCGTTTTCAGGCCACAGCTTTGAGGTCTTGACGCCGATAGGCCCACGGAAGCAGCTGGTCGATCTCGCTGTTCGGATGGCCGTTGACGATCCTGGTGAGGACATCAGTCATGTAGGCGAGCGGATCGACTTCGTTCAGCTTACAGGTTTCGATGAGTGACGCGACGACGGCCCAGTGTTCGGCGCCGCCGTCCGAGCCTGCAAACAGCGCATTTTTTCGGTTGAGCGCGATCGGACGGATGGAGCGTTCGACCGCGTTGTTGTCGAGCTCAATGCGACCATCATCGATGAAGCGCGTCAGGCCCTCCCAGCGCGACAGCGCATAGCGGATGGCGTCGGCGAGCTTGCCCTTCTGGCTGATCAGGGCGAGCTTTGTGCGCAGCCACTTCTGGAATGCATCGGCGAGCGGCCGGCTTTTCTGTTGGCGGATGAGGCGGCGCTCCTCGGCACGCCGGCCACGGATGTCCTTCTCGATAGTGTAGAACTCAGCGATGTGTTTGAGCGCCTCGCTCGCAATGGGCGCCGGGCCAGGAGTTGCGAGTTCGTAGAAGTTGCGCCGCATATGCGCCCAGCAGAACGCAAGCGCGACGTCCCCGCGCTCGGCGAGCTTGGTGTAGCCGGCATAGCCATCGACCTGCAGGATCCCCTTGAAGCCATCGAGATGGGCGATCGGCCGTTCCGCCTTGCGGTCGGGTGCATAGACATAAGCAACGCCCGGCGGATCGGCGCCGCCCCATGGCCGATCGTCCGCGGCATAGGCCCAGAGCTGCCCGGTCTTGGTGCGGCCGCGGCCGGGATCGAGCACCGGCACCGTCGTCTCATCGGCAAACAACTTGAGCCGTTGCCTGAGTTTGACGAGAAGACGGTCGTGCAGTGGACGCAGATGCCAGGCGGCATGGCCGACCCAGTCCGCCAGCGTGGACCGATCCAGATTGATGCTCTGACGGGCGTAAATCTGGGCCTGCCGGTACAGCGGCAGATGATCGGCATATTTGGACACCAGAACCTGAGCGACCGTGGCCTCGGTCGGCAATCCGCCTTCGATCAGTCGAGCCGGGGCCAGCGCCTGCATGACACCGTCCTCGCAAGTCCGGCAGGCGTATTTAGGCCGCCGGGTGACGAGGACCCGGAACTGCGCCGGCACCAGGTCTAGCCGCTCGCTCCTGTCCTCGCCGATCTGGTGCAACTCGCCCTTGCAGCAGGGGCAGGTCTTGTCGTCGATGTCGGCGACAACCTCGATCCGCGGCAGATGCGCCGGCAGTGATCCACGGTTGACCCTACGCTTGTGAGCCCGGGTCGCTCGCACCTCGGGCGCGTTCGCGTCCTGCTTGGCTTCGCCAGACGCTTCGACCTGCTCGACGTCTTCCAGACCCAGCAACATCTGGTCCTCGGGCAGCGTTTCCGCCCTGCGGCCGAAGCGATGCCGCTGCAGCTCCTTGATGATCTGGCGCAGCCGTTCGCTCTCGCACCGCTCGGCCAGCAGCATCGCTTTCAGCGTCTGAAGATCATCAGGCAATGCGTCGCTCGGCATGAGCAAATCAGATCATATTCGGCCGAACTTTGCGACGATCCAGACGTCCCTGATTCACTTCGCCGCAGAGCTGCGAACAACTATCCGGCCTGCGTCGGTGTCGCCGTCTCGCGTGCCTCATGGACACGTCGCCAGTCCAACCCTTCCAGCAGCGCAGACAATTGCGCCGCCGACAACCGCATCACGCCGTCTTCCATCTTCGGCCAGCGGAAGATGCCGTCTTCCAGACGTTTCGCAAACAAGCACAAGCCCGTTCCGTCCCAAAAGATCAACTTGATTCGATCCGCGCGTTTGGCCCGGAACACATAGACCGTGCCCGAGAACGGATCGGCCGTCATGGCCTCGCGCACCAGAGTTGCCAATCCTTCGGCACCCTTGCGGAAGTCGACCGGCTTCGTTGCCACCATCACCCGAACCGCACCCGTCGGGCCGATCACCGGCTCGCCTTCAATGCCTGAACGATGGCTGCAATCGTTTGCACATCCGCGCCGCGGCCGACCCGGATCGTGACGCCGTCGACCTCAACCTCGATCGTCCCGACATCGGGCTCGGACTTGCATCGCGATGCTTGGCGCCGCCGGTGAAGAACAGGCGCCCGCGCGACCACATCCACCACCGCCGGTACAAACTGCAATTCTTCCGCCTCAGAAGCCGCAGCCTCTCTCAGTTGGCGGCGCCAGCCGAACAACTGCTGCGGCGACAACCCATGGCGCCGAGCTACCGCACAGACCGAGTCACCACTCGCCATGATCTCCGCGACAATCCGCGCCTTGTCCTCATGGCTCCACTTCCGCCGGCGACCGGTTCCGGTGAAAACCTCCAGCCGCCGAACCGGCTCCGTGATAGCAATATGTTCAGTGTCCATTCTAAGCCTAACGGTCAAAACCAAACCGCAGACTCGCAGATCAGCACATCACCTGAAAGGTGGCCG
>VAZV01000256.1 GCA_005884765.1 Alphaproteobacteria bacterium | reverse complement strand
CAGCACGCCGGTCGAGAACGTCCAGGCTACCTGCAGCTTCTTGACGTTGGTTGAGTTGATCTGTTTGAGCTTCGAATAGCGGGTATTGGCGTTGTCCCCCTGCTGCATCACCCATTGCTTCGGATCCTGGGCCAGCTTGTCCAGGGCCTCGTCCGCACGCGCGGCGAAGCCCTGCAGGGCCAATAGGCCGAAGATCGACGTCGTTGCGACTAGAAGTTTGTTCATTCGCTTCCTCCCTGGTTTTTTTCCTAGAGGGTAGCGGACGCTCCTTGGACAATGCAGACATTCTCCACGGGACGTCTTTCGCCCTCTTTGGATGAATTCTTTCGGCCCCGTCTCACAGCTCGTGAAGCAAGTCACAACACGTGAATTCAGAGTGCAGCAAACGGTGCCCGCTGGAGTCTTCGAACAACGGGCTCCCTATTTCACCGTTGCTCGCCAAGACTGAAGCGAAAAAACTTTAGGTAACTCCTCAATCATAAGCAAGTTATGATTTGCAGCAGTTCGATGTTTGACCCGATGCTCCCTTGGGTGTGGTCTCTTGCACTGCAATACGAGCAAAAATTTCTGAGCGAGCAGGAACCTTTAGGCCCAGAGCGAATTATGCGGCGCAAGAAATTGGCGATCACCCCAGGCGCATTGCTTGCCACAGCGCCCTCCTGTGCCCACTTTGACGGGCGCAAGGGAGGGGCGTTTCGCTTTGTGGGCACCATCCTTGGGACGATTTTTGGGACGATTTTTTTCAGCCTGCCTCTGCACGATGGCCACGCGCAACAGCAGGCAGCGATCACGCCGTTGCCAATCTCTCAGGTCGCGCCAGGCGTTTATGTTCACATCGGCAATGTCGACATGATGAGCGCGGCCAATCAGGGCGACACCGCCAATATTGGGTTTATTGTCGGCAACGACGCGGTCGCCGTGGTCGACACCGGCGGCAGCACGCGCGAGGGCACGCGTCTCCTCGCTGCGCTCCGCAAGGTAACGGCGAAGCCGGTTCGTTATGTCATTAACACGCACGTTCATCCCGATCACCTCTTCGGTAATGCGGCTTTCGCGCAAGACGACACGGCCTTTGTCGGACACCGGAACTTGCCGCGTGCACTGACGGCACGGGGCGAATATTACCTGAAGGCGTTTCGTACCGTCCTTGGCGACACGCTCATCGACGACGTAAAAATCGTACCGCCAACGCTGCTTGTAGACGACGAAATGCAGATCGATCTCGGCAGCCGTGTGTTGACCTTGAAAGCATGGCCGCCTGGACATACCGACAACGACCTGACGGTCTTCGACAATGCGAGCGCAACGCTCTTTGCCGGCGATCTGCTGTTCGTCGAACATCTGCCCGTCATCGATGGCAGCATCCGCGGCTTTCTTGCCGATCTGTCGCAGTTGCTGAAAATTCCGGCCGAGCGCGCTGTTCCCGGCCATGGCCCGATCGTCAGCGACTGGCGCGGCGCTGTTGACGACGAGCGCCGCTATTTCCAGAACCTCGCCAGCGAGGTGCGCGGCCTGATTGCACGGGGGACACCCCTCACCCAGGCAGCAAGGGAGGCCGGGCGAAGCGAGCAGTCGCGGTGGAAATTGTTCGACGAATATGGTTCGCGCAATGTCATCGCGACCTTCGGCGAACTTGAATGGGAGTGACAGACCGCACTGCGGCGCGGCTTGCCGCTTGCGGGTTTTTCGTATAATTTTCGCACTTGCTTCATCGTGGAATGGAATTCGACCATGTCGATTTTTTCCAGAGCGGTCGTTCCTGTCCTGATTGCGGCATTCTATTTTGCCGGCGTCCCGGCCGCATTTGCCCAGAGCGCGCCTGCCGGCGTCGATCAACCTTCCGAAGAAACCTGGAATAGCATCAAGGGCGACATCTTCAAGGATCGTCCCATTCTCGATGGCACGGGCCTCGTGATGCTCGACGCGCCGCGGCGAGCGGAGGATTCCGCGCTCGTGCCGATCGGCATGCGCGTCAATTTCGCAGCTGACGACCAGCGCACGCTGCAATCGCTAACGCTCGTCATCGACGAAAATCCCGCGCCGGTCGCCGGAACGTTTACGATCGGGCCCCGTTCGGGTGTGACCTCGATCTCCACCCGCGTCCGGGTCAACAGCTATTCCTACGTTCGCCTCGTCGCCGAACTCAGCGACGGCAAGCTCTACGGCGTCAAGGCCTTCGTCAAGGCATCCGGGGGATGCTCCGCGCCTGCCGCATCGAATGCGGACGCGAGCAAATCGATACTCGGACAGATGAAATTCCGCTCCTTCCATGCCGATGCCGGCGGGCAGCCCGAAGCGCAGTTCATGATGCGTCACCCCCAAAACTCCGGTTTGCAGATGGACCAGTTGACGCGGCTCTACATCCCGCCGTTCTTTATCGAGAACCTCAAGATCTGGCAGGGCGACGATCTCGTCATGGCGATGGATGGCGGGATCGCAATCTCGGAAGATCCGAATGTACGCTTCAACTACAAGTCCAACGGCGCTGCCAATTTTCGTGCCGAAGCGCTCGACACGGGCAAGCACCTATTCAAGGACGAATGGGTGATCGAAAAATCGATGCTATAGCGACAGCGGCGCCAGACAGCGCCGTTAAAAGCAGCGGATTTCCGCTTCCGCCTGGGCCCGCCGGAATTCCTGCACCGCCAGCTTGGCCTGCTCAGTCTGCCGAAATTCGGAACCGACCGGCCCCGTGACCTGGGACATCGAGAGAATTGTCTCGGTGGTCACGTAATGATCGTAGGGAATGATCGATGCGATGACGTCGATCGAGCAGGAGCATTTTTGTAGAATTTCCCGCGTTTCTCCATTGGCCTTCAGGCACCCGAAGACATAGTCGGCGCGCGCGGATGTCGGATAATCATTTAGATCCTCGGCGCTTGCGTTACGTGCGGCAACGACCGCCGCAATCGCCCAAACGACGCTCGACAGAACCAGGATACGCACGCGGGCCATCGTCAACGCTCGTCCAGGCTGCGCCGTTCAGGATTTCTTGCCGTCGGCCCCAAACTGCTTGAGGTAGGCGATGACATTGTCGATGTCCTCATCCTTGGGCAAACCGGGGAAAATCATCTTGGTTCCGGGAACCTTGGCGCGAGGGTTCTTGAGATATTCCTTCAGCGTGGCCTCATCCCAGGTAAGGCCTGAATTCTTGTTGGCATCGCTATACGAATAGTCCGGATAGGTGCCGGCCTTGCGAGCTACGATGCCGTTAAGCACCGGCCCAACGGCATTCTTGGCGCCTTCACCGATCTGATGACAGGCTTTGCACTTGAAGAATACCTTCTCACCGAGCGCCGCATCCTGAGCGCTCGCCGTACTGAGCGAACCCAACAATACCAATCCCAACAATGCCGATCCCACCAACGCAATGGCAGCGAAAACGTAAACTCGTCGATTTGTCACTGGCCCATCCGTGATTTGGTTATTGCATTGCCGAACTAGCGCAGCGCCAATGCAAGAACTTTGTCAGGATCAACAAACGAGGTCAAGCTCAGGCCGGTCAAGCGCATCATACGATGAAGCTGGCCTTTCGTAGCAGCGCAACACGCGACACGCACTTGTCACGGACCTTGCCGCACCAAACGCGGTAGGCTAAACGGCCCAAAACGAACCTGAGAGTCTGCGCGTCGTTTTTCGGGAATGGTCATGAAGCCATCCGCCGCTGCTCAAATTCCGGCGCTTGACGTCGATCACGTCGGTCATCGGTATGGCGCGCGGGTCGCGTTGAAAGATGTCAGTCTGACCGTCCGCCAGTCGTCATTCACTGTCCTTTTGGGGTTGAACGGCGCCGGGAAGTCGACGTTGTTTTCGCTGATCACGCGCCTCTATGCGATCAGCTCGGGGAAAATTCGCATTTTCGGCCACGATGTCGCAAAAGAGCCCGGGGCGGCCTTGAGCAAGCTCGGCGTGGTCTTCCAGTCCCGCGCGCTCGATATCGACATTTCGGTGCGGCAGAACCTGATGTATCACGCCGCGCTGCATGGCATCGCCAGCAAGCGGGCCAACGAGCTGATCGGACAGGTTCTGGACCGCGTGGCGATGACCGATCGCAGCGGAGATCGCGTCGGCAATCTCTCGATCGGGCAGATGCGGCGGATCGAGATTGCGCGTGCGCTGCTGCATCAGCCGCGCCTGCTTCTGCTGGATGAGCCAACCGTCGGCCTTGACATCAAGGCGCGAGCGGACATCCTCGACCACGTTCGCCGGCTGTCTGAGGTGGAAGGCATCGGCGTGCTGTGGGCGACGCATCTGATCGACGAAGCCGGCGCGGGCGACGACGTGGCGGTCCTTCACAAGGGCAGCGTGCTTGCGCACGGCACCGTCGGCGACGTGATCGCCAAATCCGGGGGCGGCGATCTGCGCGACGCATTCAACCGCCTGACGGGGGTCGCCGACCAGGATGAACTGGAAGCAGTGAGATGACGGCTATCAGCGACACCACAGAGCGGCACGGCCTTTCGCCGGCGCAATACCTTATCTGCCTTACCGGCATTGTCTGGCGCGAAGCCTTGCGCTTTATCCATCAGCGCGAACGTTTCATCTCCGCGCTAGTGCGTCCGCTGGTCTGGCTTTTCATTTTTGCCGCCGGGTTTCGCCAGGTTCTCGGCGTCTCGATCATCCCGCCCTACGAGACCTATGTGCTCTACGAGGTCTACATCGCGCCCGGATTGGTCGCGATGATCCAGCTTTTCAACGGAATGCAATCCTCCCTCACGATGGTCTACGACCGCGAAACCGGGGGGATGCGCACCTTGCTCGTCAGCCCGTTCCCCCGTTGGTGGCTGCTGACCTCGAAGCTTCTGGCAGGCACCATCGTCTCCATCCTGCAAGCCTATGTCTTCCTGCTGATCGCCTGGTTCTGGGACATCGAACCACCCGCCATCGGGTACCTGGCAGTGGCGCCGGCGCTGTTGCTCAGCGGATTCATGCTGGGGGCGCTGGGGATGCTGATTTCGTCGCTGATCAAGCAGCTTGAGAATTTCGCCGGCGTGATGAACTTCGTCATCTTTCCGATGTTCTTTGCCTCGTCGGCGCTCTACCCGCTATGGCGGGTCAAGGAATCGAGCCCCCTGCTCTACTACGTGTGCGAGCTCAACCCCTTTACCCATGCGACCGAGCTCATTCGCTTTGCGCTCTATGGACAGGTGGCCTGGATTTCGCTCACTGTCGTTCTCGGCTGCACCGCCGCGTTCCTGTTCGGCGCGATTTTAGCCTACGATCCGGCGCGCGGCTTCCTGGCTCGCCGCGAGGGCGGTTAGAAAGTGGCCTTTAACCCAGCATAGACGGCAAGCGGCATTCCCGGCAGGAAGGTGCGCGGGTCGTTAAATGTCATCAAATTGGCACCACCGGGCGTGGAGTTGTTGAAGCCGGCGGTGCTGAAGAATGTGCCTGCGGAATAGTAATGCTGGTTGAACAGGTTTTGCACGAGCCCGAAGATTTCCACGTTCTTCGTCACCTGGTAGGACGTGTGCATGTTGACGACCCAATACGCAGGGACCTTCGGATTGAGGTTGGAGTCGTCGTGGATCAGATACTGGCTACCGATCACCTTGAGGTCGGCACCGAGCTTCCAAGCGTCGGTGATCGCATATTCGCCGCCGATCTTGAAGCGATGCGCCGGGATTCCGGGAATATGATCGCCGGGGATGACGTTGATGTTACCGCTGCCAGGTTCCGCAGCCGGATTGTTGGGCGAGGAGAGCGTCAGAAAGCTCTGATAAGTCGCGTCAACGAACGTGTAGTTGGCGTAGGCGGTCCAGCGATTCCAGGTGAGATCGACCTTCGCCTCGACGCCTTGCCGGAGTGTGGTCCCGGCGTTCTGGAAATAGCCGAAGTTCGGCACCACTGCGCTGGCGATACTGATGATGTCGTCAGTGTTCTCGGTGCGGAACAGGCTGAGGCCCCACCGCAAGCGCCAACCGTTCTCGACGACCTTGGCAGGCGCTTTGGTCGGAATGGACTCGGCGGCCGCCGCGCCACCTGACAACTGGCCACGAAGCCCACCCTCGATAGTGTGTGAAACCACCTGCTTGAGCGGCGGATCGGCGATCAGAAAATTGTCGATTTGGCAGGGATGGTTGGGGTCGGAGCAGCCCAGCTCCAGTGGCGTGGGCGCGCGGTTTGCTTCGGAATAGCCGGCATAGGCTGTGACATTGGGGGTGATCCGGTAGGTCAAGCCGACCACGGGATTGAAGCGCTGAAAATTGTTGTTGCTGGTGAGCAGCGGATTGGTGCCGGTTAAGTCCTGCAGGTTGAGCTGGGCGTAGTTGAATCGGCCGCCGGCAGTCAACGAGAGCTGCGAGGTGATGTCGAAGGTGTTTGTCGCGTACACGCCGACATAGGTGTTCTTGGCACTAAGATTGACGGGGGATAGGTCGGCGACGGGCTGATCGATGAAGACGCCAGTGCCGGTCACGAAGAAATTCTGGTCGACCGTGCCGAGCTCGGACGAGGTCTGGAAATTTGTGTTTCCGTGATCGACGCTGGTGCCCACTACAAAATGATTGTCGTGTCCGAACAACTGCCCCGTGCTGGTTGCCTGCAGCGAGCCGCCATAGCTGTTCGAGCTGGTAGAGTTGTGGTCGATTTCGCCAAGCGCAGAATTGGCGGGAAGCGTATTTAAAACCGCAGCATTCTGATTGAGTGGCGTCGCGCCATTGCCAATGCAAAGCTGACCATCCAGTGGCCCCCCAGCGTCGCAGGGTTGGGCATCGGTAGCGTTGCCATCGACATGGGACGCACGATAGGCTCGGAAATATGTATTGGCCGCAACGGAGAACGTGTCGGAGGGCGTCCACTTGGCGTTCGCTTGCAGGAAGGCAAGTTGAAGATGGGTGGTCTGCGGCCAGGTGTAGACGCTCGACCAGCGCTGGTTCAGCAATTCGACCGGCGTGGCAACGACGGCGCCGAGCTTGTTGTCGGCGCCGGTGAATGAAACATGGAATTCGGTCTGGTCACCACGCACGCCGACATCGGCATACATTCGACGGATCTGAGAGGATGAAGAAAAGTCGCGCCAGCCTCTGTCGTAGATGGTGTCGGCAGCAATGTAGGCTGAGAGGTTATCTTTCTGATACCCGGACTGCGCGCCCGCAGTCACACGCCCATAGGAACCGCCGCGAATTTCGGCCTCGGTCCCTTGGTAGTTGAAACCATTCTTCATATCGATCGACAATGCCCCGCCGATTGCATTCAGTCCGAACAGAGGATTGTTCGGCATCAACGTCATGCGGGCGATTGCCATTTCCGGGATCAAATCCCAATTCACGACATCACCGAAGGCTTCGTTGATGCGGGTGCCATTCTGATAGACGGCCAGACCCTGGACTGTCCCCGGAACCGGCGAGGCGGTGAAGCCACGATAATCGAGATTACGCTGAAAGGCGTTGCCTGACTGGTCGCTCAGCGAGACACCGGGAAGCGACCGCACCATGCCTTCAAGCAGCGAATCCGTCTTCGCATGGTCAAGATCGGGCGCAGTGATCGTCTGAACATTGGAGGGCACCTTTTCGCGATCGATCTCCCCGCCAGGTACCGGCGAAACGGCGACCAGCTCGGGCTTCGGCAAGGCTCGCGCTACTCGCCTCGCTGTCTCGTTGCGACCACGTTTGACGCCCGGCTTGGTTCCGGTCACCACGATGGGTGGCAAGGCCTGAACAGCGGCGGGGGCTTCTTGCGCGTAAGCCGGTGCATTGCGGGCAAGCAGGCACAACGATATCGGTAGAATAAGTAGACATCGGGCGCTCATCGTCTCGTCCCGCTTCGCCCGGCTGTTCAGGTTTCTCGGCTCGGTACGAAACATTATCAATGCGTTCACGAAGCTGGGCCAGCGCAAAAGATCAGCACCGCTGCGACCTCTTCTTCCCGGAGTTTTCGGGAAAAATTCCCGAACCGTCTAGACACGCTGACCGGTGGGGACGAGCGCCTCCACAACAACGCCGCCATCGCTGGAGCCGACAGTCAGCGTGCCGCCCAATGCCGCAATCCGTTCGCGCATTCCTGTCAGGCCGAAGCCGAGCCTGCTATCCGGCTTCAGTCCGCCGCCATTGTCCCGCACACGTACAAGAGCACAGTCGCGGCTATCACGGCCCGTGCTCGAAGGCTGCTTCGCAGGCTCGATCGTTACGTCGACCGACGTCGCGCTGGCGTGGCGGAAAACGTTGGTCAGTGCCTCCTGAACAGTGCGGTAGATCGTCAGATCGGCCGTCTCTCCGGTCTCACCGAGCGACTGCGAAATCGCGGTCTCGATGACCACTCCGGGATGGGAGTCACCCCACAGCCGCACCAGGGCACCGATGGCTTCGCGAAGGCCAAGCTCCGCAAGTCCGACCGGCCGCAGCCTTTCGAGAACCCGCCGGTTGAACTGCTGCAAGGCATTGACCTGTTCCAGGATGGCGTCGCCATGCTTTCGCAACCCCTCGGTGCTCGGCTCGCGCATGTCCGCAAGGCGCATCAGCGAGCTGACATGGGCCCGCAGCGCGAAAAGATACGGCCCAAATTCGTCGTGCAGCTCGCGGGCAATTTCCTTGCGCTCGGCGTCCTGCAGCGAGACGGAGCGCTCGGCTAGCCGTCGCCGCTCTTCCACGGCGTCTCCCAGGGTTGCCGCAAGATGGTTCAGCTTGGTGCAGATCGCCGCCAATTCGGGCGGGCCTTCCGGCTTCACCCGCGTGTCGTAGCTCCCCCCTGCAATATTCGCCATCGCGTGTGAAAGCGACTGAATCGGCGCGAGCGCCCGCTTCACCACCATCATCGTGATCAGGAAAAGAGCAACCGCAATCGCAGAACCGACCTGAAGCTGGGTGACGATTCCATCCCAAATCTCGTTGATCTCATCATTTGGATGCGAGGTGACAATAAGCGATTCCGGCTTGCCATGAATCGAAATCGGAACGTTCACTGCGGTCATTTCCGGGTGAACCAGTGCGACGAACCACGCAGGAACCGAAGACGGTTTACCGTTGCCGCCGGAATCGTCGGCTGTGGCTTGCTTGGCCGCGGCCGCGCCGGCCTCGCGGGTAATGCTGACATGGCGCAATTGGTTGAGGTCCGCAATGATCTGGCTTAGCCGTGCGTCGGGGTCCGCCGTTTCGTTGAGGCTCTCGACCAGGGTCCCGACGAATTCGCGGGCCAAGCGTATGACGCTTTGATCTTCAGCCTGAACACGGGGCCCGGCCTCAAGCACGAGCCTCGCGATATTGATAGCCAGGCCGAGCGTGAGAAGGAGCGCCAGCAGCACGTTGAGCCGGGCGCGCAAGGATAGTTTTTGCCACATCGCATTCGTCCGTATCCGAAAACCGTGCACAAATTCCTCGTCATAAGGAGCGTTGACAGGCAAAAAGCGCGGTTATCTAATCAAACCGTACAGCACTTGCGCCCCAGATGCACAATCCGGCATCGGGGCAGCGAAGCGCGGATGTTGGTGTCGTTCGGTCGATGCGGTGCAGCGGGCGGGGTCAACAGGATTTGGAGCAACGCCGATGCGTGTTCTGATCGTGGACGATCATCCGATCGTGGCTTCCGGTTGCCGTGCACTGTTCGCGGATGACACCGATATCGTGATACTGGAGGCCGCCGATGCCGAGGGTGGCGAGCAAGTGTTTGCCGCCGAGCACCCCGATGTTTGCGTTCTCGACATCAACCTGCCGACCGTCTCCGGATTTGAACTGGCCCGGCGCATTCTGGCACGAGCCTCATCGGCACGAATCATCATGTTCAGCATGAATGACGATCCGATATTCGCCGCACGCGCGATCGAGATCGGCGCCAAAGGTTACGTCTCGAAGGCCGGGGATCCGTGCGACCTCGTTGCGGCGATTCGGGAAGTCGGAAACGGGGGCGTCTATTTGCCGGCGGCGATGGCGCGAAGCGTTGCCTTCGCGGGACCCGCGTTCGCGCAGAACCCGCTGTCAAAGCTGACGTCCCGCGAGATCGAAATATTGCGCCTGCTCAGCTCCGGCAAAAGTCTTTCCGAAATCGCCTGGCTGGTCCATTCATCCTACAAGACGATTGCCAATACCTCGTCCATCATTCGCCAGAAACTCGGACTGCGCTCGGCTTCCGAACTCGTTCGCTTCGCGATCGAGACCCGGCTGGTGTGAGGCCGAGGTCAGCTCTTTCCGTGCTCGATCGCCGCTTGCGCGATCAGCGCGCGCATTTCATCGCTGATCGACGCAACGACGTCGCTGCTGCGGCCTCCCCGCGGCGGCGGCAGCGCCTTCTCGAGGATGATATGCGTCGGCCGGTCGGACAGAAAAAACAGCCGATCCGCCATTTCGACGGCTTCGGTCAGATCATGGGTCACCAATAGTGTTGTCACCTTGGCTCGCGCCGTCAGTGCCAGCAGCTCTTCGCGCAGCCGATCGGCGATCGCCTCATCGAGCGACACAAAAGGCTCATCCAGCAGCAGAAAATCCGGTCCGACCGCAAATGCGCGGGCGATCGCCGTGCGCCGCGCAAGTCCCAATGACAATTCGGCGGGATACCGGGTGAGATGGGAGCCGAGACCGAGTATCTCGAAGAGATCGCCGAGATCGACGTCGGCGCGATCGGCGGGAAGCGCCAGGCGGACATTGTCCTCGACAGTGCGCCAGGGCAGCAGGCGGGGCTCCTGAAAGACAATCCCGAGGCGTCCGGAACCGGGGGTGCGGAGCTGGCCGCGGAAATCCGGATCCAATCCTGCGGCGATCTTCAGGATCGTCGTCTTGCCGCAACCGGAAGGGCCAATCAGCGCACCGAACGACCCGGCCTCGAGCCGAAGTTGCAGGTCACGAACGACTTCCACCCGCGCACCATCTGCCGACAGAAAGCTCTTCGCAGCGATGCGAAGCTCAAGCGGGGCGGCGTCTCCAGCGGTTTGCGCGTCGTTCAAGCGGTTGCACCACAAGGCTTTCGATCAGAAGCATAAGCACGATGAAGCAGATCGCATAGCTCAGTATCTTGGCCATGTCGAACAACGAGAATGCCGACCCCAGCACGAATCCTACGCCATTAGGGCGTCCGATCAACTCGACCACGAGCACGATCTTCCAGACGATCGAGAGACCGGAACGCGAACTGGCTGCCAGGTAAGGGGCGAGCTGCGGTAGCACGAGATTACGAATCCTCGAGAGCCGTGCGAATTGATAGGCCTTCGCCATTTCGTCGAGCTCCGGGTCGAGCGCGCGGGCCCCCTCCCGCATAACGACGACCACGTTCGGCAACTTATTGACGGCCACAGCCACGATCGCCGCGGTTTCGTCGAGGCCGATCCAGATGTAGGCGAAAATGATGATCACCAGCGCCGGCATATTGAGGAGCACGACGAGCCACGGATCAACATACCGATCGAAAGCTTTTGACCGTCCCATCGCGTAACCCGCTATCGTGCCGAGGACCATGGCGATCGCGAACGAACCGGCGACGCGACCAAGCGTACAGGCCATCTGGAACGGCAGCTCGCCGGTGCGGATGTCGGTTACGATAGCGGCTCCGATCGTCAGTGGACCGGGAAGCAGCCGCGATTGAAGCAGCGCGGCGGCAACACCCCAAATCGCAATCAGGGCGGTCAGCGAATAAGTTCTCTGCAACAATGTTCCATCTCCGCCCCTGGGGTCGGTCTATAGTAAAGACCTTGATCGAGCTCCTGCGATGGGCCCACCAACGGCGCGCCGCCAATGTTTGCCAGCGCCCTGAACAGGGTGCGGGCATCTTCTTCTTCCGCGGCGACCGGCCGTTGCGGTATCCCCTCTCTGGTCCGATCGCGATAGGCCTTGAATGTCCGATCATCTTCCGCACTCATCAGCGGGCGCAGGGCCTCCCACTCTGCGTCGGATCGTAGCATAATGTCATTGGCCTTCTGTGCAGCCGCGATGAAGCGGTCGATAGTGCTCCTGTGATTGGCCGCGAATTGCTCGGAAAACACGTAGCCAATGAGAGCGACCGGCTGGTCCAGCCCAAGTGCTGCTTCGGCGTCACGCACGTCGAGGACACGACGGTAGCCTCGTGTCTCGAGGCTGGCACAGAAATTCCAGAAATTGAGGCTCGCCTCAGTCTCGCCCTGCTGCAATTTTTGAGAAATGAGCGGCGGAGCTCCGTACTCGAGTTTTGCCGCGCGCTTAAGATCGATGCCTTGGCGGATCGCTGCCGCCTGGACGATGAGCCAGCTTTTGTCGAGCGGTCCGCCCGCGATGCCGAGAACACGATCCTTGAGGTCCTTGATCTCGCGCACAGGTGAATCGCCCTTCACCATGACGGCGCCGGCGGCGCTGGAATAGGGATAGAACAGCCATTTGGCGCCGAGCGCGCGCGCGCGTGCGACCCAAAGCCAATCGACGACGGCAAGATCGACCGAGCCGCTGTTGAGCGCAAGCTTGCCTGCATCGGGCGAAGCCGATTCGCTGATCTTCAGATCGAGCCCGGCATCCTGGGCAAGGCCGTGACGGCGGATCACGTCCAGTTGCCAGGCGAACGTTCCGGTGCTTTGCGCACTGATGCGCAAGGTCTCGGCTGCCGGCGCGGGAGCGGTGCCGACAACGAGCCAGAGCAGCGCAAAAACCTGGAACCGGGATATCATTCTCACTTCCTCACTTCGCCATTCATGGGAGAAACCACCTGCACTGTCGATCCATCGAGGAGATAAGCAAAGCCCCGCCGAATCCCACCGCATCTTGCGGATGCGAGATGGCAATGTCGACGGAAGATAGTAGCATCAATTGTGCTGGGTTCCTCGGGGTCCGGCGGGCCGCACATGCCGTTGCTATTTGGCGCAGCCCTTCAGCTCTTTCTCCTCGATCGTGAAGATCGCGCCCACCTTGACCTGAACGTTCGGGACGACGCAGGTCCGCCCGCTCTTGTCGACGAATTTGACGTCGTAGACACCGGCGGCGGTGTCGGTGATTTTCAGCCGCTCGTCATGATCGACCGTATGATCGCGGTCGTTGTCGGCCTGATTGCGGCCCCACTCGTTCTTGCCAGGCGGCGAAAGCTGCAACGAAGTAATAGTGTTAGCGGTCAAGTTCCAGAACTGGGTGTCCTTTGCCGAGGCGCCCAGTGGAATGAAGGCCAGCGTGTAGGCTATCAGGGCTGCCGCTTTGGCGATTCCTCGTTGCTTCCAGTCCATTGCGGCTTCGCCCAACGCGTGACCGATCATGCGCTCAATCGCGCGGCGTGCCAGCGCAAATGATCTTCCATGAATGTGGATATGAAATAATAGCTGTGGTCGTAGCCGGCCTGACGGCGGAGCAGCAATGGAATCTCCGCCTGCGCGCAGGCGCGCTCCAGAAGCTCGGGGCGAAGCTGCTCGGCCAGGAATTGATCGGCGTCGCCGACATCGACCAGCAGATCAGAGAACCGAGCACCGTCCTCGATGAGCGCGATGGAATCGTGTCTGCGCCAAGCCGCACGGTCATCGCCGAGATACCCGCCGAGCGCCTTGATGCCCCATGGCACCTGCGACGGCGCGACAACAGGAGAAAAGGCGCTGGCGGCGCAATAGCGATCGGGATGCCGCAGCGCAATCGTGAGGGCACCATGGCCACCCATCGAATGCCCAAAGATCGACTGTCGTTTGGCATCGACCGGAAATTGGCTTGCGACCAACTCCGGAAGCTCTTCCGTCACATAGCTCCACATCCGGTAGTGATGCGCGAACGGCTGCTCGGTGGCATCGACATAGAAGCCGGCACCAAGTCCGAAATCATACGCGCCGGTGGAATCACCGGGCACGCCTTCGCCGCGCGGGCTGGTGTCCGGCGCGACGAAAACCAGACCCAGTTCGGCGCACGCCTTCCGAAACTCGCCCTTCTCTGTCACATTGGCGTGTGTGCAGGTCAGGCCTGACAGATACCAGACCACCGGCAGCCTCGTGCCAGCCTCATGCTGCGGGACATACACCGAAAAGGTCATGGGCGTCTTCGTTTCGCGGCTGGCGTGCCTGTAAACACCCTGCACGCCGCCATGCGACCGGTTTAGCGAGACGGTTTCCAGATCCATGATTTCTCGGCTCCGGCGCCGCAGCGTCGCCCAGATCGTCCTGTGTCAGCCATGATCACAGCACCGCCGGCGGTTGTCACCACCGGCAGAGCTTGCATCGGGTTTGCCGCGTCAGGCTGCTGCCGCGGTTTTGGACTTCGCCACATGGGTTGCGATCGCATCCATCAGCGGCGGTGACAGGCAGTCGTAGGGCTCAAGCCCGAGTTCCTTGAGGCGCGCCCTGATGCCGCCCATCTCGGAGGGGCTGACGCCGGACTCGATCACCGAGGAGACGAAGGCTGCAAATCCCGGCGCCGCCCAGCCGCCTTCGGTGAAAAGCTCGGGATGGATGAAATCGAGACCGTAGAACGGATGCCCTTTGTTCTCGATG
>VAZV01000140.1 GCA_005884765.1 Alphaproteobacteria bacterium | reverse complement strand
GTATTGCTGCTGGTGTTGCTGTTCCGCACCTCGAGCAATTTGGCATCGGCCTATGGCATCGCCGTCTCCACGACGATGGTCGCCGACGGCATCATGGGTTTCGTGGTGATCTGGAAATTATGGAATTGGCGCGCCGCCACCGCCGCAGCGCTGATTATGCCGTTTGTCGTCGTCGACATGACGTTCTTCAGCGCGAACCTTTTGAAACTGCTGGAAGGGGCGTGGGTGCCGCTGCTGTTCGGTGCCGCCATGGCCATCATGATATGGACATGGCGACGCGGTTCGTCGATCCTGACCACGAAGACACGGCGGATCGAGGTTCCGTTGGGTGACCTGATCAAGAGCCTCGAGAAACGACCGCCTCACATCGTCAAGGGCACCGCGGTTTTTCTGACCAGCGATCCGAGTTTCGTGCCGACCGCGCTCTTGCATAATCTAAAGCACAACAAGGTGCTTCATGAGCACAACGTCATTTTGACAATCGAAACCATGCACACGCCGCGAGTCGACCCCGCCGAGCGCGTCCGCATGGAAACCATCAGTGAAAGATTCGCGACCGTCCGGCTGCGCTTCGGCTTCATGGAATCGCCGAACGTTCCGAAAGCGCTCGTGATCGCGAGGAAGCTCGGGTGGCAATTCGATATCATGGCCACTTCGTTTTTCGTGTCGCGGCGCTCGTTGAAGCCCTCGGCGCAGTCCGGCATGCCGCTCTGGCAGGACCACATGTTCATTGCCTTGAGCCGGTCGGCCAATGACGCCACAGATTACTTCCAGATCCCCACCGGGCGCGTCGTTGAAGTGGGGACGCAAGTAACCATCTAAAGTTCATGCAGTTTTGCATGGCTCAGCCTTGAAATCAGGCTAGACCATGCTCCACGCGCAGCACTATATGCGCCTCGCTTCCCAGTGAAGCATTTGAGGTCTTCCGCTTTTCTGACCAGCGATCCGAGTTTCGTGCCGACCGCGCTCTTGCATAATCTAAAGCACAACAAGGTGCTTCATGAGCACAACGTCATTTTGACAATCGAAACCATGCACACGCCGCGAGTCGACCCCGCCGAGCGCGTCCGCATGGAAACCATCAGTGAAAGATTCGCGACCGTCCGGCTGCGCTTCGGCTTCATGGAATCGCCGAACGTTCCGAAAGCGCTCGTGATCGCGAGGAAGCTCGGGTGGCAATTCGATATCATGGCCACTTCGTTTTTCGTGTCGCGGCGCTCGTTGAAGCCCTCGGCGCAGTCCGGCATGCCGCTCTGGCAGGACCACATGTTCATTGCCTTGAGCCGGTCGGCCAATGACGCCACAGATTACTTCCAGATCCCCACCGGGCGCGTCGTTGAAGTGGGGACGCAAGTAACCATCTAAAGTTCATGCAGTTTTGCATGGCTCAGCCTTGAAATCAGGCTAGACCATGCTCCACGCGCAGCACTATATGCGCCTCGCTTCCCAGTGAAGCATTTGAGGTCTTCCGCTCCAATGACCAGCGATGTCGTAGTTCCCGCGCCGGAAACGGCTGTGGGCGATTTTCATGCCCACGCCCATTCAACCGCTGGTTTCAAGGCGCTGCTGCTGGGCAGCATCGGTGTCGTCTATGGCGACATCGGCACCAGCCCGCTGTACGCGTTCCGCGAAGCAGTCATGGCAGCCGGGGGGTCCCCAGGCACTGTTACTTCACAGGCGGTACTCGGCGTCCTATCGCTGGTCCTGTGGGCACTGATCATCGTGGTCACGCTTAAATATGTGCTGATCCTGCTTCGTGCGGATAACAACGGCGAGGGCGGAACACTGGCGCTGATGGCCTTGGCGCAGCGTGCGGCTGGTTCGGATGCCGGCAAGATAGTTCTTCTCGGAATTGTTGGTGGTGCTCTTTTTTATGGCGACGCGGTGATCACGCCGGCAGTATCCGTGCTTTCGGCAATCGAAGGAATGACAATAGTCACCGCCGCGTTTGAACCGTACGTGGTGGCTTTGACGGTAGTAATACTACTCGCGCTGTTTGCGGTGCAGTCGCGAGGCACGGCTCGCGTCGCGACTTTCTTCGGTCCGATCATGTGCGTGTGGTTCGCCGTGATCGCGATCGCCGCGATTTCGCCGATCGTGCAGCATCCCGAAGTCGTGCTGGCGCTGAATCCGCTGTATGCCGTCTCGTTCATTCTGCATCACGGCATTATCGGCTTCGTCACGCTCGGCGCGGTGTTTCTTGCTGTTACGGGAGCTGAGGCGCTTTATGCCGACCTCGGGCACTTTGGAAAACGGCCAATTCAGACCGCGTGGCTTTTGATCGTGCTGCCGTCGCTGGCGGTGAACTATCTGGGACAGGGCGCGCTCGTTTTGGAAAATCCCAAGACGCTCGAAAATCCATTCTTCCTGATGTTTCCGAATTGGGCGTTGTTTCCGATGGTTGTACTTGCCGTCATGGCCGCCGTGATCGCAAGCCAGGCGGTGATTACCGGCGCGTATTCTTTGACTCGCCAAGCCATTCAACTGGGGCTGATGCCGCGGTTTGAAATCAGGCACACCTCTGAATCCCATTCTGGCCAAATCTACATCCCCCGGATCAACATGCTGCTGTCGATCGGCGTGGTCTTGCTCATTGTTCTGTTCCGTTTATCGAGTGCACTGGCATCGGCCTACGGCATCGCGGTCACCGGGACGATGGTGGTCACCGCCATGATGGGCGTTTTCGTGATCTGGCGAGTCTGGAGATGGTCACCGTTCGCGGCCGCTGCGCTGATTGCGCCATTTCTGTTCATTGACTTGATTTTCCTTGCGGCAAACCTTCTGAAGGTGTTCGAGGGCGGCTGGGTGCCGCTGGCGCTTGGCGGCGTGGTGATGCTGCTGATGTACACCTGGCGTCGCGGCAGCCGGCTTTTGTTCGAGAAATCGCGCAAGCTGGAGTTTCCGCTTGCCGATCTGGTGGCGATGCTGGAAAAGCGACCGCCTCAGCGGGTTCCCGGCACCGCCGTATTCCTGACCAGCGATCCAACCAGTGCCCCAACCGCACTCATGCATAGCCTGAAACACTACAAGGTGCTGCACGAGAAAAATGTCATCCTGACCATCGAAATCGCGCCGACGCCGCGGGTTGACTTGTCGGAGCGGGTCAAGCTCGAACAGATCAGCGCCACGTTCTCCAAAGTCACGCTGCGGTTCGGGTTCATGGAATCGCCGAATGTGCCGAAAGCATTAGCGATCGCGCGCAAGCTGGGCTGGCAGTTCGATATCATGTCCACGTCGTTCTTCCTGTCACGGCGCGCGCTGAAGCCGGCTGCGCATTCGGGTATGCCGCGTTGGCAGGATCATTTATTCATCGCGCTGAGCCGCACCGCCAACGACGCCACCGACTATTTCCAGATTCCGAGCGGAAGGGTTGTCGAAGTCGGAACGCAGGTTACCGTCTGATTTCGGGTCCCATCAAACTGCCGTCCGTGCTTGATTTTCACGTCGCGAGGGGCGAGGTTGGCGGTTTACGGCGGGCAGTTGCTGGAGGAATTGGTGGCGGACGTTCACGATTTGACGCCGGAAGAGGTTTCGAAGGGCATGGCCGAGGGACGCTACCTATTGGTTGACGTCCGCGAGCTGAACGAAATTGCTGTGGAAGCCTATCCCAGCGCTGTCGTGGTTCCGCTGTCGGCCTTTGACCCACACGGCATTCCCGATCCAAAGGGCAAGCACGTGGTCTTCGCGTGTCGGTCGGGCAAGAGATCCGTGACGGCATCGCTGGCCGCGCAGGCCGCCGGCTTTGCCTATGACAATCATCTTGCGGGGGGAATGCTGGCCTGGAAGGCTGCCGGATTGCCGACGAAGACCGGCGGCTGACCGGCCTATGACTTCCATGAACAAGGTGTTTGCCGATCTTCCGATCACGGTTTTCGAGGCCATGTCGCAGCTCGCGCGCGACAACAACGCCATCAATCTAGGCCAGGGCTTCCCGGACGATCCCGGTCCGGAGGACATTCGACGGGCGGCGGCCGATGCCGTGATGGACGGCTACAACCAATACCCGTCGATGATGGGCATTTCGGAATTGCGGCAGGCGATATCGGAACACTACGGCCGCTGGCACGGCCTTGTCCTCGATCCAATGACTGAGGTGATGGTGACCTCAGGCGGGACCGAGGCGCTAACGAGCGCGATCCTCGCGGTCGTCGAACCCGCCGACGAGGTGGTGGTTTTCCAGCCGGTCTACGATTCCTATCTCCCGATCATTCGCCAGGCGGGAGGGATACCGCGTCTGGTGCGCCTCGAACCGCCGCATTGGCGACTGACCGAGGAGGCGCTACGAGACGTTTTCACAGCGAAAACCAAAGCCGTTCTTTTTAATAACCCCCTCAATCCCGCCGCGGTTGTCTATCCGCGCGAGGACCTCGAACTGCTGGCGCGGTTCTGTCAGGAGTTCGACACCATAGCGATTTGCGACGAAGTTTGGGAACATGTGATCTTCGACGGCCGTGAACATATTCCCTTGATTACCATCCCGGGAATGCGCGAGCGCACCATCAAGGTCGGATCTGCGGGCAAGATCTTTTCGCTGACAGGCTGGAAAATCGGCTTCGTTTGCGCCGCGCCGCCGCTGCTGCGGGTCACGGCCAAGGTGCACCAGTTCCTCACTTTCACCACCGCGCCCAATCTGCAGGTGGCGGTCGCCTACGGGCTCGGCAAGCCAGCGGATTATTTTTACAAAATGCGCACGGGTTTGGCCCGCAGTCGCGATCGTCTGACGGCCGGACTGGAGAGCATCGGTTTTCCGGTTCTTCGCTCCCAAGGCACTTATTTCCTTACGGTCGACCTGTCGCCGCTTTGCCTCAACGAGACCGACGAGGCGTTCTGCAAGCGCATCGTGACCGAGTACAAGGTGGCGGCGATCCCGGTATCGGCTTTTTACGAGAAGGCCGCCGTTACCTCGGTGGTGCGTTTTTGCTTCGCCAAGAAAGATTCGACACTGGACACCGCACTCGAGCGTTTGTCCGATGCGGTGCACCGCCGATGAGCTGCAAGAAAATACGATTCCTTTTCGCGGTTGCCGTGCTGCTGAGTGTGGTGGTGCCGCCGGCGCGGGCTGATGAGCGGATTGTCAACTTCTATAACTGGTCGAACTATATGGCGCCGGGGGTGCTCGAGGAGTTCACCAAGCAAACCGGGATCAAGGTCGTCTACGACACTTTCGACGCCAACGAGACGCTGGAGACGCGTTTGCTGGCGGGAAAATCGGGCTATGACCTCGTCGTTCCGACCGCCTATTTCCTGCAGCGCCAGATCAAGGCCAATGTGTTCCAGAAGCTCGACAAGTCGAAACTGCCCAATCTCGCCAATGCTTGGCCGTTCGTGACGAAACAGCTCGCTATCTATGACCCAGGCAACCAATACGGCGCCAACTACATGTGGGGCACGACCGGCATCGGCTACAACGTCAAGGCGGTGCAGAAAATCCTCGGCGCCGACGCCAGGATCGATAGTTGGGACATCGTCTTCAAGCCGGAGAATCTTGCCAAGTTCAGGGATTGCGGCGTCCACATGCTGGATTCCGCCGACGATATTTTCCCGGCCGCGCTGAGCTATCTCGGGCTCGATCCCAATTCGACCAGGCAGGCGGACCTCGAGCAGGCCGCCGATCTCGTGTTGAAGATCAGGCCTTATGTGCGCAAGTTTCATTCATCGGAATATCTGAGCGCGCTGGCGACCGGCGAGATCTGCCTCGTAGTGGGCTGGTCCGGCGACATCATGCAGGCGCGCAGCCGCGCCGCGGAGGCCAAAAGCGACGTCGAGATCGGCTATGCGATCCCGAAAGAGGGCGCGCAGATGTTCTTCGACAATCTCGCGATCCCTGCCGACGCCCAGCATGTCGCGGAGGCTCACGAGCTGATCAACTATCTCTACCGGCCCGACGTCGCCGCCAAGAATTCCGACTTCCTGTCCTACGCCAACGGCAACCTGGCGAGCCAGAAGCTGGTCGATCCCAGGATCCTCAACGACAAGAACATCTATCCCGACGATGCGACGCTCAAGAAGCTGTTCGTGATCACCGCCCGCGATCCACCCACGCAGCGCATCATCAACCGGCTCTGGACCAGGGTGAAAACGGGGCGGTGATGCAGCGATCTATCCGCTCCTCCCCCGAGGCCCCCAATATGAGCAGACCGCGTCCCTTGATCGTGCAGTTAAGGAAAAAATAGCGATTTTGGAATCGCGCCTTACGCCCGATTTGAGTATTGTCGGATCGGATAATGGAGTGTCGATCGATGACTGAGCACCCTCGCATTTCGCTAGCGCCCGATGTGCTCGCTGGTAAGCCGGTGATTCGTGGGACCAGGCTATCGGTCGAGTTCGTGATCGGGCTATTGGCCGAGGGATGGAGCGAAGCTGATATCCTGGCCAACTACCCAAACATTACGCATGACGACGTCCTCGCGTGCCTTGCCTATGCGCGCGATACGGTGAGTGCCGAGAAGGTGTATCCGAGCGCAGCTTGAAATGCGCTTTCTCGCCGACGAGAATTTTCCGGGGGCAGCCGTCGCGGCTCTTAGCGCCGCCGGCTGTGATGTCGTCTGGATCGGCACAGCCGCGCCCGGCACCAGCGATTTCGAAGTATTGGCGCGGGCTGCTCGCGAGAGGCGGGTGCTGCTCACTTTCGATAAGGACTTCGGAGAACTGGCCAAGGCATCGGCGCTGCCAGCCACGTCCGGTGTTGTCCTGCTGCGCCTACCTATGCCGACGCCCGAAAACATCGGCCTGCTTGCCCAGCTAATACTGGGACGGGACGATTGGGCTGGCCACTTCTCGGTGATCGAGCCTGGCCGGGTTCGAATGCGGCCACTCTGAAACTACCGCCAGCGGCGGTGCAGCCACAGCCATTGGTCCGGATATTCACGAATCCAGCCCTCGACCACCGAGGTCACGGCCTGCATGGTGCCCTGGATGTCGATCTGACCGGAGGCGTCGCGCACCGGCGGGACCTCGTCGGACAATTCGGCGCGAAAGCGGTGACCGGGCAGGCGGATGATGCGCACGCCGTGAACAGGGCACTCGACCTGCCGCAACAGCCGCGCCAGCGTGGGATTGGCGCGGGTCTTGCGGCCGAAGAAGGTGACCTCGACACCGCCGGTCCAGTACTGGTCGACCAGCATCGCGACGTGCTGACCGTTCTGCAGCGCCTCGGCGAGCCGCAGCGGCGCACCGCGGCCGGCCGGAATCAGGGTCCCCATCTTCACCTGGCGGATCTGCTGGATGATCCGATCGGCAGAGGCAATGTTGGGCCGGCGATACAGGATCGCGGCATCGAGCCCATGCGCGACGGCGGCGAGTGCCGGCAATTCCCAATTGCCGAGATGGGCCGCAAAAATCAGCGCCGGCTTGCCGTCAAGCCGAAGCTGCGCGAACAGCTCATGGGTGCGCGGCGGGATCTCAATGCGGCTCTCCTCAGGGGATGCCGGATCGTGTTCCCAGATGTGATCGAGATGGGCGAACTCGGCGCCGACGCGGCCGAGATTGTCCCAGACGCCGGCGAGAATGGTTTCGATCTCTTCAGGCGATTTTTCCGGGAAAGCCGCGGTCAGATTGGCGCGGCCGATCTTCTGCTCGCGCAGCGCCGGCCCGATCCGGCGGGTGATGCGGCCGAACATGTCGGCGGTCTTGATCGGATCGAAATAGCGGGTGGCGCGCAGCACGCCGATGGTCAGGCCGCCGACCGCGGCTTCGCCGAGCGGTTTGGCCGCATCGCGCACACGGGCTTTCGTTCGGGCGAGCAGCGGATGCATCGTGAAGAAGCTTACGCCGGCTAAGCCGGTTCGCGCGTCAGGATCAGCGAAGCATTCTGGCCGCCGAAGCCGAACGAGTTCGACATCACGGCGGTCACCGTGGCATCGCGAGCCTTGTTGCCGACCACGTCGAACAGGATCGCCGGATCGGGGTTGTCGTAATTGATGGTCGGCGGAATGCGCTGATGCTCGAGCGTCAGCAGCGAGAACACCGCCTCGACCGTGCCCGCGGCCGAGATGGTGTGGCCGACCATCGATTTGTTTGAAGACACCGGTATCTGCTTGGCGCGTTCACCGAACACCGCCGAGATCCCCAAATATTCCATCTTGTCGTTTTCCGGGGTCGCGGTGCCGTGGGCGTTGATGTGGTCGATCTGATCCGGCGTCATGCCGGCGTCGGCCAGTGTCTTCTTGACGCAGCCGATGATCGGTTTGCCGTCGGGGCTCGATCGGGTGCGATGAAAGGAATCGGTGAGCTCGCCGCAGCCGGCCAGCACGCCAAGGATCGTCGCGCCGCGCGCAACGGCCGCATCGTAGCTTTCGAGCACCAGCGTGCCCGCGCCTTCCGCCATGACGAAGCCGTCGCGATTCTTCGAGAACGGCCTTGAGGCGGCCTGCGGGGGATCGTTGTGGGTGGAGAGGGCCGACAGCAGGGAGAACCGAACCATGGCTTCCGGATTGACCGTCGCATCGGCGCCGACGCACAGCGCGGCGTCGGTTTCGCCGCGACGGATGGCTTCAACGCCGAGCTGGATCGCGGTCGCGCCGGAGGCGCAGGCGGTTGACAGCGAAATCGGCGAGCCCTTGGTGCCGAAGGTCTCGGCAAGCCGGGCCGCTACCGATCCGAACATGAAACGGCGATGATAGGCCAGGTACTTTCCGCCGCCGCTGATACGCAATAGATCGTCGTAGCTGGGTTCCTGGCTTGCGGTGGCGCGGCCCAGTTCCAGCCGTTGCGGCCATTCGACTTCAACCGGCGCTACCGCGAGAAAAAGCGGCCCGGGGAAATCGCCCTTCCGCCCGATCCCCGACTGCTGCAGCGCCTCCTCGGTGGCAATTTCGGCAAGTCGTTCAGTGAGCCCGGTCGACGAAAACGGCTCGACGGGCACGAAATCAACCGTTCCGGCCATCGTCGATCTCAAGCCATCGATCGGGAAACGGGTAACGGTGCGGATGCCGGATTCGCCGGCAGTGAGTTTCGCCCAATTGTCGGTCTTGCCAGCGCCGAGCGAGGTCACAACGCCCATGCCGGTGACGACGACGATCGGTCTTCCGAGCTTGTCGCGTGGTGCTGTCATGTTTTCCCCCCCGCACTCAAATCGCCCCAAGATGCTGTGGTCAAGACGCTATGATCAAGACGCTGTTGTCACCTGATCGCCTCGACGAGCGCCATGCCCTCGCCACGCCAGTGACCGACCCCAAGTACTACTATCTGGGCCGGCGGTTTCGACATTTCAATCTCCACGCCGGACGAATCACCCGGCGGAAACAGCGCGCCGCGCGAAATCGACAGCGCGGCGAGCCCGATGCCGAGCGGAAACTGCGTCTCCATGGTGTGACCGAAGCTGGTGCCGCTGGCACGCACGGCAAAATCCGGATGTTCCTCGAGGAAGGCGCGTTCCTCCGAGGTGACCGGCTCGACGCCGGTGGCACCGGTGATGATCGCGCCGCCGCCATCGAGCTTGCCAAGCTTCGACCACAGTGTGTCCAGTGTCGCTTTGACGTCGCCAGTGCCGTTACGGCGTGCCAGGTCGGCAACCACCTTGGTGAGGCGCGCGTAGGGCTTGGCGCCACGGGCGATCGCATGCGCTTTGGACTCGATGACAAGAAATGCGCCGGCGGAGCCCAGCGCGAATCCCGCATGTTGCCGGCGTGCCCAGACCGGTGCGAACTTGCCCTTGAGGTTGAAGTCGCCGAACTCGTAGAGCACCAGCAGGTCCTTGCGCTCGCCATTGTGCGAACCGCCGATCAGCGCGATGTCGCTTTGGCCGGCTGCGATGCGCGCAAGCGCGATCCGGGCGGCGTCCGCGCCCGCGACTTCTTCGCCCATGAAGGTGCGCGAGGTTCCGGACACGCCGTGGACGATCGCGATATTGCCGGCCAGAAGGTTGGAAAGCTGCGCCAGGAATAAAGTGGGGCGCAGATCGCCCATCAGCCTTTCGTTGAGGAAGCCGGGCGCCGAATTGCCCTTGGCCTGCGCGCTGAGAATACCGGTGTCGACCGCGAGGTCGCGCTCGCCGCCGCCGGCGGCGACGATCATGTCCATCCGCCCCAGTATTTCCTTGTTGCCCTTGACGCCTGCGGAATCCAGCGCAAGCCCCGCGGCGTAGGTGCCGATCCGCTGCCACGCCTCCATTTGGCGCTGATCGCCCTTTTTCGGGATTTGGGCGTCGAGGCTGACCTTCGCCCAGGGATGAACGATATAGGGCGCAAAGCCCGTTTCATCGACATTGAGGCGTCGCGCCTGGAGGGCGTCCCAGTTCGCGTCCAGCCCCTCGCCGAGCGAGGTGGCAAGCCCGATGCCGGTAATCCAGACTTCCGCCGCCGGCCTCGTCTCGGTCATTGCAGCAGAACCTGTTGCGGGAAGCCGATGCGCTTGGCCATGGCGTCCATGTGTCCGCGCAGATCCGGGTTGGGGAAGGGGATGTGGCTGAACATCATCGTCGCATTGCATCGGAGCTTGCCGCCGACCTTCACCCGCGCGTCGGTAACCGCATAGCCGGAGCCTTCGTGAACGAGTTTGACTTCGATGTTCAGCAATTCCCCGGGCGAGACAAAGCCGCGCATCTTGGCTTCCTTGACTGCGGCGAGAAACGGCATGCGTTCGAATTTCATCAGCCCAAGCAGCAGCCAACCGGAGCTCTGCGCCATCGATTCGATCAGCAGGACCCCGGGCATCAGCGGATAACCCGGGAAATGCCCCTCGAAGATGGTGTTCGCTTTCGGAACCTGCGCCTCGACCGTGATGGTCTTTGCTTCGGTGTTGAGGTCGAGAATGCGGTCGACAAGCTGGAAATATTCAAGCTGCATGGCCGGCGATTAGGCGCCTGCGGTCTTGGCCGCGACCAATTCGTCGATGCGCGCGCAGAGGTTTTTCAGGACGAAATACTGCTCGGTGGTCGCCTTGCCGTCGTTGACTTCCTGGGTCCATTTTTCCAGCGGCAGCTTGATTCCGAACGCCTTGTCGATGGCGAAAGCGATATCGAGGAAATCGAGGCTGTCGATGCCGAGATCGTCGATGGCGTGGCTATCGGGCGTGATCGTATCGCGCTGAATGTCGCAGGTTTCGGCGATAATCGTGGCGACCTGATCGAATGTTGAGGGCATCACACTAAGCCTTTGATTATATTGGAGATAAATTCCAGATGGCGCCACAGGCGGAATCGCGGCCCGGATCGTCCGATGCCTGCCGGGACGGAGTCGAGTGCCCGTATAACGGAGCGACGCCCTGAGTTCAATGGAGGCGGACCGGGCCGGCTGTGGCCGGTTTCGGGGCCGAACTGGGCTGGCCGAAGCGGCGGCTAGGAGGGTTGCGCGGAAATGCGCACGCAATCACGCCGCCCCATCAGCACGCAGTCCTGGGTCCTGCGCAGATCGGCGATGCTTATCGCAAGCCATATGCCGATCGCCGTCAGCGCCACGGTGAAAGCGAACGCGGCAATGTTTGCGAGCATGCGCTGGCGAAAATCGTCCGGCTGCTCCCGCGGGCGTTCATAGCGCGACAAATCCAGCGGTTCGTTCTTGCTATCCTTATGCCGTGGCTGGACCACCACGTTGGTCTGCCGGGTGGACGGAGTTAGCGAGGCGCGCGGCCGGAACTCGAGCACGCGGTGCTCTTGATCCGATGCGATGGGCTGCTGGCTTTTCACGGGTGTTAGTCCGGGAGCGTCGTGATCTTGTTTAGCACGCTCGTGGCAGGCCTCACAGAAAATTTGACATGGTAGCGATGCGATAAACTATCCGTCCAAAGTCTCATGGAACCTGGCGTAGTCTATCCTCAGTCGGCCGTCTTCCGCGCGCTCGAGGATGTCTGCGTAGCGCTGCCCAAAACGAATAGCGGGATAATCGTAGGACTTTCGCGCGTGGATGGTTTGCGCCGCAACAACGTCATATCCGGAGACTACTGCCACCAGCGAAACGTCCGCTGCGGCGAAGTCTTCGGCGTTGAGGCCGTAGAGCGGGCTCTGCTCGTCAAGGACATGGTAGAGCGTCCAGCTCAATGCGAGTGCGGGATGCTCGCTTCGCACCAGCGCCAGCTCGTAGAATCGCCGAAACGACCCGCCCTCCAAACTCACCTCGTTCCTGAGCAACCACAGTTTGGCGGTGGCATTGCCGATGATGTTGTGACGCTCGTTGACGAAGCGGATCATCAGCGTCGGCTTGCCTTCATGGCTTGAAATGACCGGGTGATCGGCGAACAGCAGCCGGGCACTTGGCCGCGAGAACCGCGCAAAGATGAGCCCGGTCATCAGCGACATCGAGAAGATTCCTGTGAACAGCTCCACGGCGGCGACGAAATGTCCGTAGTGGGTCTGCGGATGCATGTCGCCATAGCCGGCGGTCGAAAGCGTCTCGATGCTGAAATAGAGATAGTCGATATAGGCGCCTTCAGGCACGTTCGAGATCGGCTGATCCGCAATCCAGTAAAACAGCGCGAAAATCGCGTTGAAGGCGACAAACACCAGTGCGGCTCCGGCGATGAAAGACAGCCACGAGGCCGTCATGGAGCGATGACTGATATCGGCCCAGAAATTAAGATGCTGGCTTTCCGAAACGATTATCTCGCGTCCTCCAAGCCGGACGACCCGCGCCTTCGGCATCCGTTCGCTCTGCTGTGTAGTCATCTTCTCCGCATCTCTTGAGGGCATTTAACGTCCATGTCATCATGTCATAATCGCAGGGATTTCAGAGCAATTTTTCGCAAATCCAAAGGGGTCCAGGTCATGGCGAATACGCGCGAACCGATCCTGCAGCCGGTGCCGATCCTCTCGCTGCGCCCGACGCAGATGACGGTTGGAATGAAAGAGGTCAAGGAAAAGCGCAAGCGCTTGCGGGAGTATTGGAAGGAGCACAAGTCGAAGAAGAAGCAGGGCGAGTATCTCGGCAGGCACATGATCCCGGTGGTCCTCGGACCGGACAAGCGCCATTACGTGGTCGACCATCATCATCTGGCGCGTGCGCTCCACGACGAAGGCATCGAGGACATTCTCGTCACGGTTATCGGCGATCTCGCCATGGTCGAGCCCGACGCGTTCTGGGGCGTGATGGACAACAAGCGATGGGTCTATCCTTACGATGCCAAGGGCGAGCGCCGGCACTTCAAGGATCTTCCGAAAACGATCACCGACCTCAAGGACGACCCGTTCCGCAGCCTCGCCGGCGAACTGCGACGGTCCGGCGGTTTTGCAAAGGACACCACGCCGTTCAGCGAATTCCTGTGGGCGGACTTCCTGCGCCGCAAGATGTCGCACAAGAGCGTGGAGGATGATTTCGCGAAGGCGACCGAGAAGGCACTGGCGTTTGCCAAGAGCAAGGAGGCGATCTATCTGCCGGGCTGGTGCGGACCGGCGTCGGACGACTAGCGCTTATTTCGGCAGCCGCCCCATCAGGTAAAATTCGTCGTTGGCTCGCATGCCGGTAACATTGGCCATCCGGTTCGACAGCGCAAAGAACGCGGCGATCGCCGCAATATCCCAGATGTCGTCATGGCTAAAGCCATGGGCGGCCACGGCGGCAAAATCTGCTTCCGAGATCCGGTGCGCCTCGATCGCCACCTTCATTGCGAAATCGAGCATGGCGCGCTGGCGCGGTGTGATATCGGCCTTGCGGTAGTTGACCGCGATCTGATCCGCGATCAGCGGATTCTTGGCCCGGATACGCAGGATCGCGCCGTGCGCGATCACGCAATACTGGCATTGGTTGGCGCTCGAGGTCGCAACCACGATCATCTCGCGCTCGGCCTTGGTCAGGCCCCCGTCCTTGTCCATCAGCGCGTCGTGATAGGCGAAGAACGCGCGGAATTCGTCGGGCCGGTAAGCGAGCGTCAGGAAAACGTTCGGGACGAAGCCGGATTTCTCCTGCACCGCAAGCAGGCGCGTGCGAATATCTTCCGGCAGCGTGTCGATGGCGGGCGTGGGAAAGCGGTCGGCAGTGGGCTGCGTCATGATGTGGTTCCGGCATGATCCGGGTGAACCATATTCGATGCTGCGGTTGGCGCAAAGCGCGCAAGCGCGCACTTCTAGCGCAGCGGCTTCTTCAACAGCGAGAAGCGGTCGGGATCGAGCCCCATCGAGGGCTGCAGCATCGGTGCTTCGAGCGTGCGCGGTTCCATTGGGCGGGGCCCCGGCCGGTCGCTGATGCCGGGATCGTTGGCGACGTCGCGTTGCGAGGTGGCGCCGCGCCAACGCTCGAGGACGGCGCTGACAAAATGCATGTCGTGACCTGCGGCGACCGACGGCACCGTCTTGATCGCGGCCTCGCTGCGCGGCAATTGATGCGCCGGCACTTCCTTGAAGCGCAAACGGGTCGGCAGCGCTACCCCTTCGCCGAACGCCAACACTTCGCGGGTGCCGAGCGAGGGTACGAAGGAGAGCAGGTTGGCCGCGGCGTCGGAAACCGCCGAGCGCAGCAGCGCCTGGTCGCGATCGTTGGCGAGCCGCATCGCAAACAGCGTGTTGCACTGGGAGATGATGGTGGCATCGAGCTCGGCCGGGCGCTGCGTGACCAGCCCGAGATAGACGCCGTATTTGCGGCCTTCCTTGGCGATCCGCGAAACCGCCTTGCGGGTCGGCCCGAAGCCGATGCTGCGGTCGGCCGAAGCGTAGCGATGGGCTTCTTCGCAGACGAACAACAGCGGTGAGACGCCGTCGCTCCACAGTCCGAAATCAAACGCCATGCGGCACAGCACCGACACCACGGAATCGACGACTTCGGCGGGGAATCCGGCAAGCTGCATGACCGTCATCGGCTTGCCATTGGCGGGCAGGCGGAACAGATGACTGATCACTTCCGCCATGGTGTCGCCGCCGACATTGGCGTTGTCGAACATGAAGGTGTAGCGCGGGTCGTTGCGCACGGTTTCGATGCGCGAAATCAGCTTGTGATAGATGATACGGGAAGAACGATTTTCTAATTTTCCCATCCGTTCATCGATCAGCGAGATCAGGTCGACCAGGCGATAGGGCACCGGCGTATCCATGGTGTAGCCGACCGTTTTGGGATCGAGCCGTTTCAAGCCGATGCGGTCGCTGTTCTGGTACTGGGTGTAGATGCCCTTCGCGATCGGGATGACTTCGGCGAGGATGTCGAGCTCTTCGGGCACGCCGGGGCGGCCAGCGAACAACACGTCGACGATCTCCTCGAAGTTGAATAGCCAGAACGGCAGTTTCAGATTGCGCGGATTGAGCACCAGCGCCCGCTCGCCGAAACAGCGGCCGTATTCGTTGTGGACATCGAGCAGGAAGATGCGCAGGTTCGGCCGCGACTTGAGTATCTCGTTCAACAGCAGCGAGACGCCGGTCGATTTGCCGACGCCGGTCGAACCGAGCACCGCGAAGTGTTTGGAGAGCATCTCCTCGACATCGACATAGGCGATGACGGAGCGATCCTGCTGCAGTGTGCCGACATCGATCTGGTCCGATCCGCTCGGCGCATAGACCGTGCGCAGCTCCTGATTGCTGATCAACTCGACGGTATCGCCGATCGTCGGATAGTTGGTGACGCCGCGCTGGAATTTCGGCCGCTCGCCGCCCAGGATTTCGCCGAGCAGGTCGACGCCGGCGCTGGCGATATAGTTGTCGGAGCTCGGCAGATCCTCGCAGGTCGCGTCGGTGATCATGGCGACGATGGTGGTGGCGGTGCCGCAGCGGATGCTGACGAAACGGCCGACGGTCGCCCGGATCTCCGCGATGCCCATCCGGCTTGTCGCCAGAAGTCCGACCCGGGCAAGGGATCCGCGCACCGAAATCACACGTCCGAAAGGTGTCACGGCAATTGAACCTGGCATTTCATGAACTGGGTCGGCGATCACTATGCAGGCGGTTCCTTGGACAAACGGTTAAGCCAGAGCTATTGCCGGTCCGTTAAATCTGCGGCTTTCGGGAGCATTGCGGTAACGGGTGGGGCTTTTGCGCGGCTCGTGGCAGGTTTGCCGTGAAATCCGAGGGTTTTCGGTCGGCGGCGCCTGTCAGGCGTTAACACCTGGTTTACCAAGCGCCGAAGCAAGGCCCGGGTCGCGCCTGCTGGGCGCGCGCCGCCCGCGGAACCGGCGGGGGCTGGCCACCACCGCTGCGAACCTGTAAGTCTTGACCCAACAAGAAACCGGGCAGGGTGGAACGCATGAACCGCGTCAGCGCGTTTTGAGTGGGGTTGCGCCGCCATTCGCGCCGGTCAAACCCGCCGCACTAGCGCCCTTCCGCGTCCGCAATTATCGCTTCCAGTGGCCGGCCGATCTCTTCACCTCGTGGGCGTTCGAGATGGAGACGTTGATCCTCGGCTGGTTTGTGCTGGTCGAGACCAGATCGGTGCTGCTTTTGACCGTACTGGCCTCGCTTAATTATGTGGGCACGCTGATCGCGCCGGTGTTCGGCGTGATCGGCGACCGCATCGGCCATCGCGACCTGCTTGCCATGATGCGCGCGAGCTATGCCGTGCTCGCGGCGACGCTGATGACACTGGCGCTGACAGGCCATCTAACCCCGTTCTATGTCATGGTCATCGTGTCGGTCATGGGTCTGGTCCGCCCCTCGGATCTCGGGGTGCGCGGGGCGCTGGTTGCCAACATCATGCCGCACCATCTCTTGATCGGCGCGATCAGCGTATCGCGCACGACGATGGACAGCGCACGGATCGCGGGCGCGCTGAGCGGCGCCGGGCTATTTGCGGCGCTTGGGATCGGCCCGGCCTATATCGCAGTCGTCGGGCTTTATCTCTTGGCCACGGTGCTGACACTCTGTGTCGTGGCGCCGGCAAAGCCCCACCCCACCGACGAATTGGTTGACGCCACGCTGCGCCGTTCGCCGCTGCGCGACCTCAGGCAAGGCGTCGCCTATGTCTGGACCACGCCGCGGATGCGCGCTGCGATGTGGATCGCATTCCTTGTCAATCTCACCGCCTTTCCGATTTCCAACGGATTGCTGCCCTATATCGTGCGCGACATCTATGGTGCCGGGCAGCCCGCCCTCGGCTACCTCTCCGCGAGTTTCGCAATCGGTTCGTTGATCGGTTCGATGGCGCTGAGCATGATCGGAGCCATCCGGGTGGCGCGGCTGATGATCGGCGCCACCGTGATGTGGTATGCGATGCTGCTGGTGTTCGCCCAGGTCCAAACCGTGCCGGCCGCGATCGCCTGCCTGGGGCTTGCGGGATTCTCGCAAAGCCTGACCATGATTTCGATCGCGGTGATCCTCATGCGCACAGCGAGCGAACATTTCCGCGGCCGGGTGATGGGCGTGCGCATGATGGTGATCTACGGCCTGCCGCTCGGCCTCTTGGCCGCCGGCAGCCTGATCGACCTGATCGGGTTTGCCGCGACCGGAACGCTTTACGCCGTGTCGGGGCTGCTGCTCATGCTGGCCATCGTGCTGCATTGGCGTGCGGATTTATGGCATGTGCACGCGCCGGCGAACGCGAGGTAGGCGGCCCGATCGACCCTTCAATGTCGAGCGGCAAGGGCGCCGTTGCCCGGATCGGATAGATCGCTGCGATCTGGCTGGTTTCTGTTCCCAATGGAAAGGTATTTCTTGACTTGACCGAAAGTTTTGTACATTCGTACAAATTAGAATGGCCAGCAAGTCGACCAGCAATGACTTAGCCGCGCGCAAGCCGAATCTGCGCGAGGCGATCCTGTGCGCCGCGGAAGAATTGTTCGCGACCAACGGCTTCAACGCGGTTTCGGTGCGCGACATCGCGCAAGCCGCCGGCGCCAATCCCGGCAGCGTGACCTATCATTTCAAGACCAAGGACGGCCTGCTGCTCGAGATCTACAATCGTCATTGCGGACCGATGAACCGCAGGCGTTCGGAGTTGCTGGCGGCTGCCAGGCGGGTTCGTGATCTGCAGGACCGGCTTGAGGCGATCGTCCGTGCCTATGTGCTGCCCGCATTCTCGTCGGGCAGCGATCTTGCGGGTGGAGGCGCGCGTTTCACGCGGCTGCGCGCGGTCATGTCGGCCGAGGGAAACGAAGTGGCGCGCCGGATCATCGCGCAGACCTTCGACGATACCAGTCACGCCTTTATCGATGCGATCCACGAGAGTTTGCCGCACATCCCGCGTACCGAGATCGTCTGGCGCAGTCACTTCCTGCTCGGAGCGCTCTACTACACGCTGGTGACGCCTGAACGCGTATCTCGGCTGTCGCGAGGCGGCGCCGATGGCGCCGATGCCGGAAATGCGATCGAGCAACTGGTGCGAGCGAGCGTTGCCTCATTTCAAGCGCCTCCGCTCGATCCGCCCGCGCCCTCGCGGCGGCGGTCCATGGCGCAAAGCAAAACCTAGACGAAGGCTGACATGGCGCGCTGCTGGCGCGCTTGTTGGCTGCAATGGTTGAACCAGGGAAGAGGAACGCTACTCGACAATCCCGTCCGACTACTCAAGTTCGTCCAAAGGAAGCCATGTTCACGCCGACGATCCCGGGACCCGACCCCGATACGAAAACGCCGAAATTCAAGCTGCCGCATCTCGCGTGCGATGCGCATTGCCACATCTTCGGCCCGGGCGCGAAATACCCTTATGCACCGGATCGGCCGTACACGCCTCCCGACGCGCCGCTGGACGCCTTCAAGGCGTTGCACGAAAAGCTCGGCGTCGGCCGCGCGGTTATCGTCAATGCCAGCGTGCATGGCACCGACAATCGCGTTGCGCTCGATGCCATCGCCGCCAGCGGCGGCGCCTACCGGGCGGTCGCCAATATCGATGACGGCATCACCGAGCGGCAACTGCGTGAGCTTCACGATGGAGGTTTCAGGGGCTGCCGGTTCAATTTTGTCCGCCATCTCGGCGGCGTTCCCGATATGCGGGTGTTTGACCGCGTGGTGCAAATGATCGCGCCGCTGGGCTGGCACGTGGATCTGCACTTCGATGCCATCGATCTTCCCCAATATGCCGAGATGCTGGCGCGCCTTCCGGTGCGTTACACGATCGATCATATGGGAAGAGTGAAGGCCGCGGACGGCCTCAATCAGCTTTCGTTCCGAACGCTGATTGAGCTGATGAGGCGCGACGAGAAATGCTGGGTGAAGGTCTGCGGCTGCGAGCGTGTATCCTCGGCCGGGCCTCCCTTTGCCGATGCCGTGCCGTTCGCCCGGCGCATCGTCGAGACGGCTCCTGATCGGGTCATCTGGGGCACGGATTGGCCGCACCCCAATGTCAAGGTGATGCCGAATGACGGCGATCTGGTCGACCTCGTTCCCCTGTTCGCGCCGGTCCCGGAGTTGCAGCAGAAGGTACTTGTGACCAATCCCGCAAGACTTTTTGAATTCGATAATTAGGGGACGCCGATGACGACGCTGGTGATCGAGAAGCGGCGCACCAGGGCCTGGTGGAAAGAATTGTGGGTGCAGGTACTGATCGCCATGGCGATCGGCATCGCGCTTGGGATCGCCGATCCCGAGCTTGCAGCCAGGATGCAACCCCTTGGCGACGCCTTCATCAAAGCGATCCGGATGCTGATCGCGCCGATCATCTTCTGCACGGTCGTGCATGGCATTGCGCATATGGCGGATATGGCCCGCGTCGGTCGCGTCGCGATCAAGGCGATCGTCTATTTCGAGATCATGACGACAGTCGCGCTGGTCATCGGACTGATCGCGGTCAATCTGTTGAAGCCAGGCGTCGGGATGAACATCGACCCTGCCGCCATCAACGCCGGCGCGGTGGAGCCCTATGTCAAGCAAACCGCCGCCGTCGGCTTCGTGCCGTTCCTGATGAACATCATTCCCGGCACATTTGTCGGGGCCTTTGCGGAAGCCAATATCCTGCAGGTGCTCTTTATCTCGGTCGTTTGCGGTTTCGCGCTGGTGCAACTGGGCGACCGGGCCAAGCCGCTCGTCGACATTATCGATATCGGCGCCAAGATGATCTTTGCCGTTGTGGCGATTGTGATGTGGGCGGCGCCGATCGGGGCGTTTGGCGGCATCGCGTTCACGGTTGGCAAGTTCGGCGTCGGCTCGCTCGCCTCGCTCGGCAAGCTGCTCGCAGGGTTTTATCTCACATGCGTCATCTTTGTAATCGTTGCCCTTGGTCCGGTCGCACGTCTCTGCGGAATTAGCTTGATGAAGTTGATCCGCTACATCTGGGAAGAGCTGTTGATCTGCATCGCGACGACGTCGTCAGAAACGGTGCTGCCGCGCATGATCACCAAGCTTGAAGACCTGGGATGCGAGGAGAGCGTGGTTGGCCTCGTGATACCCACCGGCTATTCGTTCAATCTCGACGGCACGTGTCTCTATCTGGCCGCGGCCACCGTGTTTCTGGCGCAGGCGACCAATACGCCATTCGATCTCAGTCAGCAGGTCGGACTGCTGTTGATCCTGCTCGTGACCTCCAAGGGGGCGGCCGGCGTGGCCGGTGCGGCTTTCGTCGTGCTGGCGGCAACGCTCTCGGCAACCGGCGCGATTCCGGTCGCAAGCGTCGCGCTCGTCCTCGGGATCCATCGGCTGATGTCGCAGGCGCTCAGGCCGACAAATCTGCTCGGCAATGCGGTGGCAACGATCGCGGTTGCCAAGTGGGAAAGGGCGCTGGATGAAGATCGCATGAAGCGCGTACTAAATGGAGAGACCCTGGCGGCGGCGGTGGCGTAAAGGTCCGCGCCGCGCTTCTCGCAACGACAAGATAGTCCTGACAATTGAAGAGGGAGTGCTTATCCCATGAAAACCGGCCTTGTGATCTCAGCCCATCCCGGCGACTTCGTCTGGCGCGCCGGCGGCGCGATCGCGCTGCACGCCAAGCGCGGCTATCGGATGAAGATTGTCTGTTTGTCCTATGGCGAGCGCGGCGAAAGCCAATTCGCCTGGAAAGAGGCCGGCGCCACGCTTGCCTCCGTCAAGGCTGGCCGCAAGGATGAGGCGGAACGCGCGGCAAAATTGTTGGGCGCGGAAATCGAGTTCTTTGATTGCGGCGACTATCCACTGAAGCTCAACGAGCAGCACTTCGATCGGATGGTCGACATCTATCGAGAACTCAATCCCGGCTTCGTGCTGACGCATGCGCTCGAGGATCCCTACAATTTCGATCATCCCGATGCGGCGCATTTCGCGCAGCAGACGCGCGTCGTGGCCCAAGCCATGGGTCACAAGCCCGACGCGAAATACCAGTATTCCGCGCCGCCGGTATTCCTGTTCGAGCCGCATCAGCCCGAGATGTGCAATTTCAAGCCGCAGGTGATCCTCAACATCGACGAGGTCTGGGACATCAAGCGCAAGACGTTTGAAATCCTGGCCGCGCAAAAGCATCTCTGGGCGTACTACGAGCGGGTCGCGCTGCAGCGGGGCATGCAGGGCGGACGCAATTCGGGCAAGGCGATGACCTATGGCGAGGCCTATCAGCGATTGTTTCCGACAGCGGTGGAGGAATTGATATGAAGACGGTTGTCGTCCGCAATATCCAACGGACAGACGCTGCGCTGGTCAAACGGCTCGGTGCGCTCGGCGTAGCTACGGTGCACGAGGCCTACGGCCGCGCCGGCCTGATGAAGCCATACCTGCGGCCAGTGTGGGCGGGCGGCGAGGCGGCGGGAACGGCGGTGACGGCACTGGTGCATCCCGGCGACAACTGGATGATCCATGTCGCCGTCGAGCAGTGCAGGCCCGGCGATATCCTGGTGGTCGGATGCAGCGCCGATAACACCGACGGCATGTTCGGCGACCTCTTGGCGACCTCGCTGATGGCGCGCGGCGTCACCGGGCTTGTGATCGATGCCGGCGTCCGCGACGCCAAGTCGCTTCGCGAAATGGGCTTTCCGGTGTGGTCGAAAGCGATTTCCGCCAAGGGCACGGTGAAAGCGTCGCTCGGCGCCGTCAACGTTCCCGTGGTCTGCGCCGGCATCAACGTAATTCCGGGCGATGCCGTGATCGCCGACGATGACGGCGTCGTCGTCATTCGCCGCAAGGATGCCGCCGACGTCGCGGTGAGGGCTGAAAAGCGTCACGCCGACGAGGAGGGCAAGCGCAAGCAATTGGCCGCGGGCGTGCTCGGCCTCGACATGTACAACATGCGCGATCAGCTCAAGAAGGCAGGCCTCGTCTATATCGACGAGCCGGAGGAGGACTGAGGTGACGATGCGCCTGCGCACGCTACTCGGCGACCATCCCGGCACGGCTGCGCTGAAGAACGGCTCGGTCAAGTCGGATCTGGTCAGCTTCGATTTCGTGGACTACTCGCCGACCAACAAGGGCTTCAAGCCGATGGTCCGCGAAGGGGCGTTCGACGTCTCGGAGATGGCGATCGTCACTTATCTGATGGCGAAAAGCGTTGGCAAACCGATGGTGCTGCTGCCCAACGTGGTGGTGGCGCGGTTTCAACACGCCTACGCGCTCTACAATGGCAGGCACGGCACGCTGAAGCCGGCCGATCTGAACGGCAAGCGCGTCGGCATCCGTTCCTTCACCACCACGACCGGCGCCTGGCTGCGCGGCATTCTCGCCAATGATCATGGTATCGACCTCAATTCGATCAATTGGGTGACGTTCGAGGATGCCCATGTCGCTGAATATGTCGATACGACCAAGCGGGCGCCACCGGGCAAGCAGGTCGTCCAGATGCTTGTTGACGGCGAGCTCGATGCGGTGCTCGGCGAGAAATCCGACCACCCCGATTTGAGGCCGTTGTTTGCCAACGCCGGGATGGAAGAGAAAACCTGGTTTGCGAAGCACAAGGTGCTGCCGATCAACCATATGGTGGTGGTGAGCCGCGCGTTGTCCGACAAGCATCCGGATATCGTGCGCGAGGTTCATCGGCTGCTCGCGCAATCCGCTGAGGCCTCACCGGCCGCGCCGAAATTCCGCGCGGATGAAATGCATCGCTCGCTGGAATTGATCACGCGCTATTCCGCACAGCAGGGACTCATCCCGCGCGCGTTCAAAGTCGATGAACTGTTCGACGATGTGACGCGGGCATTGTGCCAAGAAACCGTCATTGCGAGCGAAGCGAAGCAATCCATGGCACGGCATGGCGACTCTGGATTGCTTCGTCGCGTTGCTCCTCGCAATGGCGGGAAGCCTTAAGGAAAAACTCGAATGAACCCGGAACCGATCTTCGATCTCGCCCATCTCGGCCACATGGAATTGCTGACGCCGAAGCCAGACGAGAGCCTGAAATTCTTTGTCGACGTCATGGGCATGACGGTCAGCGGCCAAAAGGGCTCCTCGGTCTATTTGCGCGGCTGGGACGATTATGAGCGCTATTCGCTCAAGCTGACGGCGTCCAACACCTCGGGCATGGAGCACATGGCGCTGCGCGCCCGCAGCCCGCAGGCGCTGGAGCGGCGCGTCGCCGCACTCAAGGGCTCCGAATTCGAGATCGGTTGGACCGACGGCGACATGGGGCAGGGGCCGACTTTTCGCTGCCGCGATCCCGACGGCCATGTCATCGAGCTCTATTACGAGACGGAATGGTACCAGCCGCCGCCCGAACTCAAGCCCGCCTTGAAGAACCAGGCGCAGCGCTTTCCGGCGCGCGGCGTCAACGTCCGCCGCCTCGACCACCTCAATTGCCTCGCCGTCGACATCAGGGCGAACCGCATCTTCTTCGAAAACTATCTCGGCTGTCGGCTGACGGAGCAGATCGTGCTCAACGACGGCACGGAAGCCGCGATGTGGATGACGATGTCGAACAAGAGCTACGATTTCGCCTACACCCGCGACCACTTTGGCAAGCCCGGCCGCTTCCATCACGTCACCTACGCGCTCGACAGCCGCGAGGAGATCCTGCGCGCCGCCGACATATTTCTCGAAAACGGCGTCTATATCGAGACCGGTCCGCACAAGCATGCGATCCAGCAGACCTTGTTCCTTTATGTCTACGAGCCCGGCGGCAACCGCGTCGAGGTCGCCAATGCCGGCGCGCGGCTGATCCTCGCGCCGGACTGGAAGCCGATCGTGTGGACCGAGGAGGAGCGCAAGAAGGGGCAAGCGTGGGGCTTGAAGACGATCGAATCTTTTCACACCCACGGCACGCCGCCGGTTTGAAGCAACAGCGATTCGCGGCTTGTATCCGTCAGGTCGCGCCCCATCTAGCGGAGGGCGTGAACGAGAGCCGGGAGTAATCGATGGCCCCGCGTGTCGATTTCGCCAGCGAAGAATTCTTTCGTGATCCCGCCGCGGTCGTGGCAAGTCTGCGGGCGTCCGCGCCCGTGGTCGCGGCGAAGTTCCCGATCTTGGGCAAGGTGTGGGTCACCACGACCTACGAGGCGACTGCCCGTGTGCTGAAGGACACCGCAACCTTCAGCTTAAGGAAGGACGACGGGGCGGTCGCGGGCCTGCGCTGGTGGATGCCTTCCCTCATCGCGACGCTTGCCAACAACATGTTGACCACCGACGAGCCCGACCACACCCGCCTGCGCGGCATCGTCGACGAGGCCTTCCGCCGCCGCGCCGTGCTCGAGATGGAGCCGCGCATTCGTGCCATCGCCGATGATCTTGCCGCCGAGCTGTTTGCCGCAGGAAGCCCGGCCGACCTTGTTGCGCGCTATGCGCAGACGCTGCCGCTATCAGTGATTTGCGAGCTGTTGGGCCTGCCGCGGGCCGACCGGCCGCAATTCATCGCCTGGGCGAGGGCGAGGGTCGAGTTCACGGGCGTCATCGGCTTCCTGCGCATGATCGGGACCATCCGGAAGATGCGGCGCTATATGGCGGAGCGCTTGCAAGTGGCCCGCAAGGAAGGCGGCGAGGGATTGATCGCCGAGCTGGTGCGGGTCGAAATGGAAGGCGGGCGCATCAGCGGCGACGAAATGGTATCGATGCTGTTTCTGTTGCTGGCGGCGGGCTCGGACACCACGACGCATCTGATCAGCGGATCGGTCTACGAGCTTCTCAAAGCGCCCGAACGGCGCGATTGGCTGGCACAAGACTGGCACCGCGCCGGCCTTGCGATCGAGGAATTCCTGCGCTTCGTCTCGCCTGTGCAATTCTCAAAGCCGCGCTATGTGCGAAAGACCCTGGAGCTCGACGGCGTCGGATTGAAGAAGGGCGACAGGATCATGGCCATGATCGTTGCAGCGAACCTGGATCCGGCGGCCAACGACAATCCCGATCGGCTCGATCTGGAGCGCAAGCCGAACCGGCATCTGTCGTTCGGCACCGGAATCCATTTCTGCCTCGGCCATCAGCTTGCGCGCATTGAAGCGGCGTGCGCACTCCAGGCGCTATTCACGCGCTGGCCAAAACTTCAATTGGCGGTCGCGCCGGATGAGATTCGTTGGCTCAGACGGCCCGGGCTGCGCTCGATCGAAAAGCTGCCGGTGGCGGCGGGGGAATGAGGGCGTGCGTCACCGCAACTTGGGAAAATTCACTCGAGAGGGAGCGCGGCGACGTCGCAATAGTGCCGGAATGGAGACTGACCCGATATTCCGCGATTCCATTTGTGCTGTCCGCTATGGTGGCGATCATGAAACGAGGCCGACCATGAAGTCCAAGTGCTGGATCAAGTCTTGGTTCAAGTCTTGGATCAGCCGGCTCGCCGCGCCGCTCATCGCTTTTGCTTTGACCGTCGTGCCGCCGGTTACGCCGGTGCATGCCGTCGAGGATGCCGGCAAGGTCAGCGTGGTCTCCTTCGGCCTTTTCGGCGATCAAGGCGTGTTCAAAAGCGAGGCGACCGGCGCGGCTCAGGTCGTAGCGAGCCGGTTCGGGAACGGGCCGATCAATGTGCAGTACAATTCGAAGAGAGGCGGAGGTGCGACGATCGAAGCACTGGCCAAATCGTTGCAGGTGGCGGCCAAGGAGATGGACGCCGAGAACGATGTTCTGTTTTTGATACTCACCTCGCACGGCTCCCCCGACGGCCTTGCGGTCAAAGCAGGGCGGCTCACGCAAACGCTGACGCCGTCTAATCTCGCCGAAATGCTGGCGCGGACGGGCGTGCGACACAAGGTGGTGGTCATCTCGGCCTGCTATTCCGGAGTCTTCATCCCTCGTCTCGCGAACCCCGATATGCTGGTCATCACCGCGGCCGATGCCGACCATCCATCGTTCGGCTGCCGGGACAAGGCCAAGTGGACCTATTTCGGCGATGCTTTTTTCAACGTCGCACTCCGGCAAGCCAAAAGTCTGAAGGACGCATTTGGTGTTGCGCGCGCGCTCGTCCTGAAACGGGAACTGCGCGAGCACTTCGAGCCGTCGAACCCCCGAATGGCGGGCGGCGCAAACGTGCAGCCGTTGCTGATTGCACGTCCTTGAACGACCAGCCGCCTTTGCCGCGACAGGCCGCAGCCGACAGGCAGTCGCGCAAGCGAAAGTGAATTAGGAACCAAGCGATCGTGTCGATGTTCTCTCCCTGACATGAGCGACGTAACCGCGACGATGCGGAGGGCAGGGTGAGGACAGCTGCGGACTTCGACGGGGTCTATGCGAAGCCTGATCCATGGGGCGTCGCCAAGGAGCCGAGACGCGATAAGAAACTTGCCCGAATCATCGCTCCATACGTCGAAGGCAAGACAGTGTTGGACCTTGGTTGTGGCGAGGGTCATCTGACGGCGGCCGTCTTCCAGGGTGCTGCATGGGTGACAGCCCTCGATATCAGCCCAGTCGCAATCCTGCGAACTCCCAAGCTCCTCAACGCGCGCTTCGCGGCGATCGACTTCATGTCGCCTGACGTGAGCTTCGAGGGGTACGACGTGATAACCGCGCTTGAATGCCTCTACTATCTGTCGCCTGAGGAGCAGGAAGCGTTCTTCCGCAAGCTCTCGCGTCAGCACAGAGGCACCTTCATCATGTCCGCGCCAATCATCGGCCGCGAATACTTCACGCATGAGGGACTGCTGGAGGCGTTCCAGCGCCATGGACTGACAATCATCGATAGTCGCAACGTCAGCGTTTTTTGGGAGGGCTTGGGAGGCAAGCTGGCGGTCCGCGCCGCCAAGCTCTCAGACATCGCTGTCCGGTTATGCCCGGAGCGTTTGGTCTTCCAGCGCTGTTACGTCTTGAGGGGCGAAAGGCAGGGTGAATGGCTGGGGAACTAGGATTCGAACCTAGACAAACAGAGTCAGAGTCTGTTGTGCTACCGTTACACCATTCCCCAATGGATTTTCCGAACTAATTCAAGTACTTGCCGAATTGTCCGGCGGTGGTCTGCGAAGCGGTCAGGAAACGTCGCGCTTCGCCAAGCGTTGCGCCGTTCTACCTGCTCGGTGCCGGCCTTGGCAAGCGCGTGGCGAGGCGGTTTTGAGGCCGCCGGTCGGTATCGGCTGGAAGCGTAGTGGTTGCGAATTTGAAGCGGCGTGAACTCGGCCTGCTGCGCGCAGGAGAATGCGAACAGCATTCGAGCACCGGTGCCCATCGACAAGCTGTATAGCATTGACTTCGCGCCGCGGCGGACTCCCCAACTTGCCCCTGCCAATCCGCCATGCAATGCTTGAAAGCCAATATTAAAGGGAGCGGGCCGGCAGGGCCGTACGCGTCCCGGCATCAAAAAGCCTCGCAATCGGGTGGATCGTTTCGGAGAGACAGATGAAATTCAATCATGTCGTCGGATTGCTGTGTGCCGCGGCGGTCTCGGTCGCCCTCGCAGGCCAGGCTTGCGCGCAGGACAAGACCGTCAAGATCGGCGCGGTGTTTCCGTTGAGCGGCAACGCCGCCAGCGCCGGCAACCACGCCAAGGCCGCGCTCGAGGTCGCGATGGATATCATCAACAACGCCCATCCCGAACTCGGCAATTTCCCGCTCGCCAAGAACGCCGGCCTGGCGGGGCTCGGCGGCGCCAAGGTCGAAGTGGTGTTCGCCGACAACCAGGGCAGCCCGGCAACTGGACAGAACCAGGCCTTGCGCCTGATCACCGAAGAGAAGGTCGCGGCCCTCACCGGCGCCTATCAGTCCGGCATCACACTCACCGCAAGCGCAATCGCCGAAAAATACGGCATTCCCTTCCTCACCGGCGAGTCGGTCGCAGCGAATTTGACCGAGCGCGGATTCAAATGGTTCTTCCGCACCACGCCGATCGCGACCGACTTCGTCAACGTCTATCACGATTTCCTGACCGACATGAAGGCGGCCGGCGCCAAGACCGATAACGTCGCACTGGTCCACGACAACACCGAATATGGCACTTCGGTCGCCAACACCCTTGCGACCGGGTTCAAGGGGAAAGGCCAGCCGATCGCGCTCGACATCGCCTATCCCTCCAACGCAACCGACCTGCAAAGCCAGGTGCTACAGCTCAAGGAGAAGAAGCCCGACGTCGTGATCATGATTTCCTACACTTCGGATGCGATCCTGTTTGCCAAGACCTCGCAGGCGCAGGACTACAAGCCGCCGATGATCATCGCCGACGACTCCGGTTATTCCGATCCGTCCTTCATCAAGTCGGTCGGCAAGATCTCACAAGGCGTCTTCAACCGCTCATCCTGGAGCATTGGGCCTGCGGGTTCGCCGACCGCCATCATCGCCAAGCTGTACAAGGAGAAGACCGGCGACGAGATGGACGATACCGCAGGCCGCGAGATGCAGGGTTTTTTCGTGCTGGTGGATGCGATCGATCGCGCTGGCTCGAGCGATCCCGCGAAAATCCAGGCGGCACTGAAGGCCACCGATCTCAGGCCGGAGCAGTTGATGATGGGCTATAAGGGCGTCAAGTTCGACGACAAGGGCCAGAACATCCTCGCCTCCGCCGTCATCATCCAACTGCAGGACGGCGAAAATTATGTCGCGGTTTGGCCGAAGGCCAACGCCGACAAGGCGCCCATCGTGCCCTATAAGGGCTGGTAATCGTTCAAGGGCGGGGATGCTGATCGTTCCGGTCCTTTTTCTTCTCTGGGATCATTGATCGCAACGACGCGGCCTCATGTCTTTTGTCATCGTGCAAGTGATTGTCGGCGGCCTGTTGCTGGGCGCGGTTTACGCCTTGTTTTCCTCAGGGCTGACGCTGGTCTGGGGCATGATGAACGTCGTCAATTTCGCGCATGGCGATTTCGTCATGCTCGGCATGTATGTTGCCTACCTCGTCTATTCGCTGCTGGGCGCAGGGCCGCTGATCGGCGCGCCGCTGGCGATGCTGGTGCTCGCCACGCTGGGCGTCGTCGTCTATTTCAGCCTGATCCGCGACATCATGAAGGGGCCGATGCTGGCGCAGATCCTCGGCACTTTCGGGCTAGCGCTGCTCTTGCGCTACTCCGTGTTCTGGTGGTTCGGCGCCAACTTTCTGAGCTTGCCGGAAAACCTGGTCGGCGGCACGCTCGATCTGTTCGGCATTCGCATCCAGGCCTCGCGCCTGCTCGCCGGCGCCGTCGCGCTGGTGGTGACGCTCGGCCTGCACCTGCTGCTGACGCGCACCTCGTTGGGCTCGAAGATGCTGGCAGTGGCTGAGGATTCCACCGCCGCGCAATTGATGGGCATCCGGCCCGACAGCATGCAGGCGGTCGCCTGGGCGATCGCGGCGGGTGCGACGGGCCTTGCCGGCGCGTTGATCGCGACCTTCTTCTACATCGTGCCGACGGTCGGCGAGACGCTCGCGATCGTCGCCTTTGTCACGGTGTCGCTGGGCGGATTCGGCAGCGTGCCGGGAGCATTGGTCGCAGGCCTCCTGATCGGCGTCATCGAATCCTTGTCGGGATATCTGATCGGCGCGATTTACCAGGACATCGTGGTCTATTCGCTATTCCTCGGCTTCCTCTGGTTCAGGCCGCAAGGCTTGATGGGGAATTCCTGATGGGCAAAGTCCTGATGGGCAAGATGTGATGCGGCGCCTCGCGTGGCTCTCGGCGGCGCTGGCACTCGTGATCGCCTATCCGCTGCTGTTCTCGACGCCGTTCCAGCAGAGGCTCGGCGCGCTGGTGCTGCTTTATGCGATCGCGGCCTCGGCCTGGAATATCGTCGGCGGCTATGCCGGCCAGGTTTCGGTTGGACACGTCGTGTTCTTCGGCTGCGGCGCCTATGCCGCGATGGGCGCCTATACGCATTTCGCATTGTCGCCGATGGTCGGGATTCCCGCCGGCATCCTGTTCAGCGTGGTGATCGCGGCCGTGGTCGGGGTGCCGACCTTGCGGCTGTCGGGCCATTATTTCAGCATGGCGACCATCGCGGTTGCCGAACTGGCGCGGCTGATCGTCACCAACACCGACTATCTCGGCGCGGCGGTAGGCATGAGCGGCCCGACCGTACCGCGGAACATTTTCGACCTCTCCTTCATATCGGCACTGCCTTATTACTATTTGTTCCTGGCGATCCTGATCATCACGCTCGGCATCACCTGGTGGATGACTAATAGCCGGATCGGCTTTTATCTGCGCGCCATCAAGGATTCCGAACGCGCGGCGCGCTCGCTCGGCGCTCCCGCAAGCCGCACCAAGCTCTATGCCTACATGCTGAGCGCGGGGCTGACCAGCGTCGCCGGTGCGCTGTATGCGATGATGTTCGGCTTCGTCGATCCGGAATCCGGGCTTGGCATTCTGATCTCGGTGAAGATGCTGATCATGGCGGCGCTGGGCGGCGCCGGCCTGTTGTTCGGGCCGCTGGTGGGGGCTGCGATCCTGGTGCCGCTGGAGGAAATCTCCAACAGCTTGCTCGGCGGCAAAGGCGCCGGCCTGACCTTCGTGGTGTATGGCGCGATCATTGTGCTGATCGCGCGGTTTCAGCCGGGCGGCATTTTGGCCTTGATCAACCGGCGCCTGGAAAAACGCCGCAAGGCGCCAGAGACTATTGTCGCGGCGGGAGCAAGCCATGCTCCTTGAAGCGCGCGACATCACCAAGACCTTCGGCAGCTTCAAGGCCGTCGATGCCGCTTCCGTGACGCTGGAGCAGGGCGATATCCTCGGCCTGATCGGACCAAACGGTGCCGGCAAATCCACCTTTTTCAATTGCCTGACCGGCGACCTGTCGTCCACGTCGGGCCAAGTGCTGTTCGAAGGCCAGGACATCACCACGCTTTCGCCGGAGGCGCGGGCCGGGCTTGGGCTGGCGCGCACCTTCCAGGTGCCGCAGACCTTTGAAGGCATGTCGGTGTTGGAGAACGTGATGATCGGGGCCTTTCTGCGCACCCCGCATCGCTCTGAGGCCGAGGCAAAAGCCCGCGCGGTGCTGCAACGCGTCGGCATGGCGAGGCTGGCGGAGGCGCCCGCGCGTTCGCTCGGCACACCCGGGCGCAAGCGGCTCGAAATCGCCCGCGCGCTGGCGACCGAGCCCAAGATTCTGCTGCTTGATGAGGCCATGGCCGGCCTGACCCAGCGCGAGGTCCAGCTCGCGATCGACCTCGTGCGCGACATCCATCGTTCCGGCATCACGCTTGTGATCGTCGAGCACATCATGGAAGTCATCATGTCGCTGGCGAGCCGCGTGATGGTGTTTCATCAGGGCAAGGAGATCGCTCGCGGCAGCCCGCGCGAAGTCACCACTAATGCAGCCGTGATCGCGGCCTATCTCGGCACCCGCGCCGCCAAGGCAGTTGCCGCGGGGCACACGCCGATCGAACTGATGGGCGGACCTGTGACGTGAGCGTGCCGCTGCTTCGGATCGAGCATCTGGAGGTGCGCTACGGCGACCTGATCGGGGTATCCGACGTTTCGTTTGAGGTGCCCGAGGGCAGGGTGGTGGCGCTGCTCGGCTCCAATGGCGGCGGCAAGACCACTGTTCTCAACGCCGTCGCCGGCCTGATCCCGGCGCATTCCGGCACAATCGCGTTTCGGGGCGAGGAGATCTGCGGCGAGAGCGCGTTTGCGATCGTGCGCAAGGGCCTGGCGCTGTCGCCGGAGGGTTGGCGGCTGTTCGTGCAGCAAAGCGTGGAGAACAATTTGCGGCTCGGCGCGACGCCGCTTCACGACAAGGCGCGCACGGCGAGCCTGCTCGAACGCGTCTACGAAATTTTCCCAATATTGAAGGAGCGGCGCAACCAGCGCGCCGGCACGATGTCCGGCGGCGAACGGCAAATGCTGGCGGTCGGCCGGGCTCTGATGAGCGACCCGAAGCTTTTGATGCTGGACGAGCCATCGCTCGGTCTGGCGCCGGCGGTGGTTGAATCGATGTACGAAACCTTCGGCCGGTTGCACCGGGAAGGGCTCACCATCCTGCTCGCCGAGCAATCGATCGAGCTTGCACTGGAGGTCTCGGACTTCGCGACCGTGCTGCAAGTTGGAAAGAGCGTACTGTCCGGGACGGCAGCCGCACTCGCTGAAGATCCGCAGGTGCAGAAGGCCTATCTCGGTACCGGGTGAGGCGCTAAAGTCACTCGGCCGCCTCCTTGACCGAACCATGCCTGGAGGCGTTGTCTTCGTCCTCGGCCGATCCCGAGCGGCCCCAGCCAGCGAACGCGTTGGAGAGCCTGTCGAGATAGAGATAGATCACCGGCGTCGTGAACAGCGTGAGCGCCTGGCTGACGATCAGGCCGCCGACCATCGCATAACCGAGCGGCTGGCGGATCTCCGATCCCGTGCCGGTGCCCAGCATCAGCGGCACCCCGCCGAGCATGGCCGCCATGGTCGTCATCATGATGGGGCGGAAACGCAACAGCGCCGCCTGGCGGATCGACTGCTCCGGCGACATCTGCTGCTCGCGCTCGGCCGCGATCGCGAAGTCGACCATCATGATGCCGTTCTTCTTCACGATGCCGATCAGGAGGATGATGCCGATCAGGGCGATCAAGCTGAAGTCGTAACCAAACGCCATCAGGATCGCCAGCGCGCCGACGCCGGCCGAAGGCAGCGTGGACAGAATGGTGATCGGGTGAATGTAGCTTTCGTAGAGAATGCCGAGGATCAGATACACCACGACCAGCGCCGCCAGGATCAGCAGCGGCACGGTGCCGAGCGATTGCTGGAAGGCTTGCGCGGTACCTTGGAAGCTCGAGTTCAGCGTAGCGGGCGCGCCAAGCTCGGCCATCGATCGCTGGACCGCATCGGTGGCCTGGCCCAGCGCCACTCCTTGCGCGAGGTTGAAGCTGATGGTGATCGCCGGGAATTGGCCCTGATGGCTGATCGAGAGCGGACGCACGGGCACGCTGGTCCAGGTCGCAAACGTCGCGAGCGGCACCTGATCGCCGGTGGTCGGCGATTTGACGTAAATCTTGTCGAGCGTGTCGAGCTTGCCTTGTAGTTCGGGCAGGATCTCCAGGATGACGTGATAGCTGTTGAGCTGGGTGAAATACTGCGTGACCTGGCGCTGGCCGAACGCGTCGTAAAGCGTGTCGTCGATCAATTGCGGCTGGATGCCGTAGCGCGAGGCGGTATCGCGGTTGATCTTAAGCGTCAGCGTCGTCCCGGTGGCCTGCTGATCGGTCGCGACGTCACGCAGCTCGGGCAGGGTCTGCATCTTCGATAGAATCTTCGGCGCCCATTCGTTCAGCTCGGCGAGATTGGCATCCTGCAGCGTGAACTCGAACTGCGTTCGCGTCGGCCGGCCGCCGAGCCGAACGTCCTGCGCCGCCTGCATGTAAAGGCGGGCGCCCTCGACCTTTTCAAGCTTCGGACGCAGCCGGGTAATGATCTGCTGGGCACTTGCGGTACGTTGGTCGCGCGGTTTCAGCGTAATGAACAGGTTCCCGTTATTGCCGGCCCTGCCGGTGCCGCCGATCGCCATCGCCACGGTGGCGACGTCAGGATCGTCCATCACGATCTTGCTGAGCGCCTCCTGCCGGCTCTTCATGGCCTCGAAGGAAATATCTTGCGAAGCCTCCGAGGTGGCGGTGATCAGGCCGTTGTCCTGCTGCGGGAAGAACCCCTTGGGGATGACCACGAACAAATAGATCGATAGCCCGAGCGTTGCGAAGAAGATCAGGAGCGTCGTCAGTTTCCAGCGCAGCGCCCGATCAAGCCCGCGCTCATAGGCATGCAGCATTCCGTCAAAGGCGCGCTCGCTCCATTGATAGAATTTGCCGTGCCTGGTCTCGCCATGGGCACGCAGGAAGCGGGATGCCATCATCGGCGTCAGCGTCAGCGACACCACCATCGACACGAAGATGGTCATCGCCAGCGTTACCGCGAATTCGCGGAACAACCGTCCGATGATGCCGCCCATCAGCAGTAGCGGGATCAGCACCGCGACCAGCGACACACTGATCGATACGATCGTGAATCCGATTTCGCTGGCGCCCTTGAACGCCGCGACCAGTGGCCTTTCGCCTTCCTCGATATAACGCGTGATGTTCTCGAGCATCACGATGGCATCGTCGACGACGAAGCCGACGGCGATCGTCAAAGCCATCAATGAGAGGTTATCGAGGGTATAACCGAACACCCACATCAGTGCGCACGCGCCGAGCAACGCCAGCGGCACGGTCACGGTTGGAATGACGGTTGCCCAGAAACTGCGCAGAAAGATGAAAATGACCATGACGACGAGCGCAATGGTCAAGAGCAACGTGAACTGGACGTCCGCCACGGCGGCGCGAATGGTCTGGGTGCGATCGCTGATGAGTTCGATCTTGATCGCCGGCGGAATTGCGGCCACTAGGCGAGGCAGCAGCGATTTGATTTTGTCGACGGTTTCGATGACGTTGGCGCCGGGCTGCTTGTAGACCACCAGGAACACGCCGCGCTTGCCGTTGGCCCAGGCCGCCTGCTTGGCGTCCTCCGGTCCTGTGACCGCCTGGCCGATATCGCGGATTCGCAACGGGCCGCCGTTGCGGTAGGCGATGATGACGTCGTTCCAGTCCTTGGACTCCAGAAGCTGGTCGTTGGCGTAGATCGTGTACGCCCGCTTATCGCCGTCGACATTGCCCTTCGGACTGTCGACCGTGGTGATCGCGATCTGGTTGCGCACGTCTTCCAGCGATAGCCCCTTGGCCACCAGCTTGGCCGGATCGACCTGGACGCGGATCGACGGTTTCTGCTGACCGCCGATGATCACCTGCGCCACGCCAGAGATCTGGCTGATCTGCTGCGCGAGCTGGGCGTCGACGGCGTCGCTCACCGTGGTCAGCGGCAACGCGTCGGAGGTTGCCGACAGTAACAGGATCGGCGAGTCGGCCGGATTGACCTTGCGGTAGGTCGGCGGCGAGGGGAGGTTTTTGGGCAACTGGCCGCTGGCCGCGTTGATCGCGCCTTGCACGTCATTGGCGGCACCGTCAATGCTGCGGTTGAGGTCGAACTGGATCGTGACCGCGGCCGTGCCCAGATAACTGGTCGACGTCATCTGGGCGATGCCAGGAATCTGCGCGAACTGTCGCTCCAGCGGCTGGGCCACCGAGGACGCCATGGTTTCAGGGCTCGCGCCGGGCAACGTCGCGGTGATCTGGATGGTCGGGAAGTCGACCTGCGGCAACGGCGCGACCGGAAGCAGCGGATAGGCGACGAGGCCGACGAAGAGGATGCCGGCCATCATCAGCGATGTGCCGATAGGGTAGCGAATGAAGGGTGCTGAAATCCCCTCGTTCATTCCTGCTTGACCTTGGGCTGCGTCGGGTCGGAACTCGCCACCGCCGTGGAGACGAGGGAGCCGGGCTGCACCTTGAACTGGCCGCCAGTGATCACCTGTTGGCCCGGCGTCAGCCCCTCCTCGACCACTGAACGCCCGTCGATCGATTGGCTGACTTTGACCTTGCGTAACTCGGCTTTGTTGTCCTGATTGACGGTGTAGGCGTAGAGACCGTCAGTCGAGTGCTGGATCGCGTCGTCAGGCACCACGGTCGCATCCTTCAGCGTCCTTACCAGGAGCCGGGTCGAGACCGACTGGCCCGGCCACAGCGCATGGTTCTTGTTGTCGAACACCGCCTTGAGCCGAATAGTCCCGCTGGTCGTGTCGACCTGATTGTTCACCACCGCGAGCTTGCCTTCCGCCAACGGTTTCTTGCCGTCGGTCGTGATCGCGACGACCTTGAGCGGGTTCACCGCCTGGGCTTCGTTGATGTAAGGCAACTGCTCTTCCGGCGCGGTGAAGATCACCGCGATCGGCTCGATCTGCGTGATCGTCACAATCCCGGTTTGGGTCGACGCATTGACGATGTTGCCCAAATCGACCTGACGCAGGCCGGCGACGCCTGAAATCGGAGCCTTCACCTGGGTATAATCGACCTGGGTCTGGGCGTTGGAGATGGCAGCCTCGTCGGCCGCGATTTGCGCGGTCAACTGCGCAACCGTCGAACGCTGGGTGTCGGTCTGCTGTCGCGTCGCGAATTCGCCGAGTTTGGTGAAGCGCTGCAGATCAAGATTGGCGTTCGCCAAATTGGCTTCGTCCTGCACCTTCTTGGCCTTGGCTTGATCGAGCGCGGCCTGGAACGGCCGCGGATCGATCTCGGCGAGCAGGTCGCCCTGATTGACCGATTGGCCTTCCTGGAAAGCGATCTTGTCGATTTGTCCATCGACGCGGGTACGAACAACCACCGTATTGAAGGCCTGAACCGCGCCGAGCCCGGTCAGGTAGACCGGAAAATCGGCCTTTTCGACGGATGCGATCGACACGCGTATGGGCGGCGCCTTCGGCGCGGACTTCTGCGCCGTCGCTGAGCTCTCAGCACCATGAAAGCGGTACCAGCCGTAATAGCCCGCCAGAGCCACGGCCAAGACCAGCAAAATCCAGCGAATTGTCCGTGATTTCTTCATGGCTCTCAACGCTCAAAAAATAAGAATAAAGCCTATTCCAAACCGTTCCCAGAGGACCCAGCTATAATATGCGTGCACTTAATGTGTAAACACACTATGTTTTGAGAAAACATAAACAATTGGCAAGGTTGAGGGACCACCGAAGCTAATGTCGATCGACCTGAAACGCGAGTTCATTGCACAACTCGTCGAGAGTTCGCGGCTGTTGCGCAACTATATCGACCACCGCGCGAAAAGCCGCGGCACCACGCGCGCGCAATGGATCGTGCTGTTTCGCTTGCGCAAGCAGGAAGGATTGTCCCAGGTCGATCTGGCTGACGTGCTTGAACTGCAGCCGATCTCGCTGGTGCGGCTGCTCGACCGTCTGGTCGAGCACGGCCTGCTCGAGCGGCGCCACGACCCCAGGGACCGGCGCGCCAACCGGTTGTTTCTCACCGCGAGCGGACGCCAGCTTGTCGACGACCTCGATAGCCTGCGCGACGCAATCGCATCGGATGTTTTGCAGGACGTTCCCGACCCGGCGATCAAGACCAGCCTCAAGATGCTGCAAGACATCAAGGAGCGGATCAAGGGGCTGGCCGATCTGCCCGGCCACATCGCCGCGAAGTGAGCAGCAAGCGCTCAGCGTGTATCCGTCGACACGCCGCGCGACTTCTTCCAAACATTGCCGCATGGCAGAGCGGTTGTAACGCGATCGAACGTCGTCCATATCACCGCGACCCGACGATTACCTGGAGCACGCGATGGACGAGCTGAACGGAAAGATGATTGCGTGTCAGATCCTGGTGACGGGCTTGATCGCGCGCCTCGCCAACGATTCACCCGATCCGTTGGGATTTCTCACGGACTTTCGCGACGAGATCAGGGCTGTCGTGAAGGGCATCAATATTGTGGGCATGGACAACACCGATCGCGTGCGACTGGTCGCGCAGCAAACGGTCGACGAATTGTTTTCGCTGATGAAGCCGCCCAGCAGCGATTGAACCGTGCAACAACCATTGCAGGAAAGCCTTGTTTGAAGCGGGTTTCGGCAGTCAATTTAGAACGCCCACAAACTGGGTTTAGAACGATTTAAAATCAGAATTCTAGAATCGTTTTGATCTGGACGTATTCAAGCATCTGCACGCCTCCCTCGCATTGACCCGAAATTTACAGCTCGATACCACCGCTCCATCGCTCGTTGCGAATGATCCGCATGGGCGATCTGAAATTCAAGGCATGGGGCGTGGGGGATGGGTCAGATAAAAGCGCCGAGGTCGTTGCGCTCGATCGCAGCGATCATCCCGGTCGAAGAAAAGTTCGATGGCAATTCCGGCAAGAAGGTTTCGGCAGTCGCCGGCTTGATCGCCGTGGCATCGTTCTCGGGTGCCGAAGCGCAGCAGACAAACCTCCCGCCGGTGACGGTCGATGCCCCGGTCGCTCGCCCACGTCCGGCTGCGTCGAGGCCTACCCCGGATCAAGTCCGCGCCCGCAACGCGCTGCGCCGCGCCGTGCGACGTACGCAGCCGACGCAGGCTGCGCCGGTGCCATTTCCCAATGCCGGTGAACTGCGGGCCGACCGCAATCCCTACGCGGACGCGGCGGCGCCTTACAAAGTCGATCATTTGCAGGCCTCGGGTAAATTTCCCGAGCCGCTATTGAACACGCCGAGAACCGTTACCGTGCTCAGCAAGGAGGTGCTCGAAGACAAGAATGCCACGACGCTGAAGCAAGCGGTGCTGAGCACGGCAGGCGTGACGCTCGGAACCGGGGAGGGGGGCAACGCCTTCGGCGACCGGTTTTTCATCCGCGGCTTCGATGCACGCAACGACGTGTTCATCGATGGCGTCCGCGATTCCGGCGTCAGCGTCCGCGAAAACTTCTTTACCGAACAGGTCGAAATCCTGCGCGGACCAGGTTCGTCCTTTGCCGGCCGCGGCACCACTGGCGGCGCGATCAACATCGTAACCAAGCAGGCGACGACCGAGAAAAATTTCTACAACATGGACACCACCTTCGGCACCGACCAGACGAAGCGTGTCGTGCTTGACGTCAATCAAGTCATCAGTCCGACGCTTGCGATCCGGGCCGGCGGGCTATTTCAGGACGCCGGCATCGCCGGCCGCAGCTATGCCACGGACAATCGCGACGGCGGGTTCGTCGCGATCAAATGGAGGCCGGTCGACGCGGTCAAGATCACCGCCGATTACGTTCGCACCGACCTGCATGGATTGCCGGATTTCGGCGTGCCCTACTATCGGCCGAACCCGGCAACCACCGCTGGCGGGCCGTTCCCCGAATTCGGTGTCAATCGCGATACTTTTTATGGGTTCGTCAATCGCGATTTCTTCAAGGTCCAGCAAGACATCGGAACGATCAACACCGAAGTCCAGATTACTCCTGACCTCATCATCAGCGACAAGATGCGCGCTTCGCGATCGGCATTGAACTATATCGGCACCATCCCGGAGAACCCCGTCCTTACGGGTCCGCCTTCCAGCTGGACGCTGAGCGCCAATCCGCAGAGCCGCTATCAGGTCACCGATGTGGCCGCCAACCAGACCGAGGCGACTTACAAGTTCAATCTTGAGGGGTTCAAGCATACCGCGCTCGCGGGCGTCGAGCTCTCCCGGGAGACCGCTTATATCGATAAATACACCGGCCTGAGCTCGGAAGTGATCGGCACGCCGTCCAACGGCGCAGGTTCGGTGACCGAGAGCGTGTTCAATCCGCAATTTACGTCATTGCCGTTCGCGACACCGGCGCTTGCCGGCCTGCCCACGAATCTCGCCATCGACACCAAGAGCGCATACCTGATCGACACCGCCAACTACAACGATCTGCTTATCCTCAACGGCGGCATCCGGTACGATGACTACAATATTGGCGTAAACGGCTTCAGCACGGTGAGCGGAGCGAGCAAGTTCGGTGCGCAAGCCGCCGAATTCGGCTTGCCGAACTTCAACCTCGGCGTCGTCCTCAAGCCGATGGCAATCGCCAGCGTCTACGCGGCTTACGCGACCTCATCGGATCCGGTGGGCTCGGAGTTCGACGGCACCAGCGCAAACTATGGCGGCATCGCGCCGGCTCTCAATGGAAACTCGAACCAGATCTTCGGCCCGGAAAAGAACCGGGCTGCCGAGGTCGGCACCAAGTGGGAGCTGTTCGATCGCCATTTGCTGGTAACGGCGGCATTGTTCCAGACCGAAAAGGACAACGCGCGCGAATCGCAAAACGTCACCTCCGCGACCCAGACGGCAACCTGCCCCTATCCCGTCACCAATCCTCCTACGACGGGCAACGTCGCATGCATCACCGCGGGCGCGGCCTATCGCATCCGCGGCATCGACCTCGAGGCGGGAGGAAAGATCACCCCTAAATGGAGCCTGTTCGGCGGCCTGGTGTTGATGCAGTCGGAGGTGACGAAATCGCTGGCGCCGGTGGCCAATGCGGCGCTGTACACGTCGAACGTCGGGCTTCCGCTCGCCAACGTCGCGCATCAATCCTTCAGCCTGTTGTCCAAATATCAGCTCACCGATGTCTGGGAGATCGGCGGACAAGCGGTCTACCGGTCGAAGATCTATGGCGGCACCTTGCTCGCCGCGAACCAGGGCACGTCGCTGCCGAGCTACTGGCGTTTCGACACGTTTGTTGAAGCGAAGATCGACAAGAACTGGAAGGTCAAATTGTCCGTCAATAACGTCTTTAACAAGCTCTACTACGACGCGCTGTACCAGAGTTCGGCGCCGTTCGTCCTGGAAGCACCGGGCCGCACGGCATCTTTGGTGATATCAGCGCGGTTCTGATAGCCGAAACGATGTTGATTTGCGTGCCGGAAGTGCTGAGCAAGGCCGATGCGGCGGACTTCCGCCGCATCATGGACGGTTGCGCGTGGGAAGACGGCCGTTCGACCGCCGGCGCGCAATCGACACTGGTAAAGCGTAACGAGCAATTGCCTCCCGACAGCGAGGTCGCGCGCAAACTTGGCGGCCGCATTATTTCGGCGCTGACGGCCAACCCTCGTTTTCTCTCCGCCGCCATACCGCTGCGTATCTTCCCCCCGCTGTTCAATCGTTATACTGCGGCCGAGGGGCATCGTTTCGGCATTCACGTCGACAACGCGGTGCGCGGCGACCATCTCACCGGTTTACGAATCCGGACCGATCTGTCGGTGACGCTGTTTCTGGCAGAGCCGGAGGAATATGATGGCGGCGAGCTAGTAATCGAAGACAGCTACGGTTCCCACGAAATCAAGCTGCCGGCCGGGGATCTCGTACTTTATCCCGCGTCCAGCCTGCATCTGGTGTCGCCGGTTACGCGAGGTACGCGCGTCGCTTCTTTTTTCTGGCTCCAGAGCATGATACGCGACGCGCATGCCCGCAGCCTGATCTTCGACCTCGATAGCGCGATCCAGACTCTGGCGGAGCGGCTCGGGCGCGACGACCCTGAAACGGTCAAATTGACCGGCATCTATCACAACCTGATCCGCTGTTGGGCCGAGGTATGAATACTTCCCTAGGCGTGGTCGCCGAGATGTTATATTGTAACAGCGCGAGTGATCGGAACGCGTCGAAGGTTCCGCTCAAGGCGAGTGCCGGCATGAAATGGTTCCGATCAAAGGTCAGATTTGGGTCGCGTCTCGCGCTTTTCGCGCTCGCGATCCAGTTTCTACTGTCGTTTGGACATTTCCACGGTGGCGCGCAGGCGGCATCCGCATCGATGGATGCCAAGCGATCGGGTTTTTTTGCCGTCGCGCATTTGCACGCGCTGGACCGCGTCTCGCATGCGATCGCTTCTGGCGCGGTCCCGCTGAAGGCCTCTCGCGATGTGCCACCCGGCCAGCCAGACGAAGACTGCGTGATCTGCGCAGTAATGGCGCTGGCCAGTACGCTGGTGGATGCCACGGCGCCTTGCCTGCCGGCGCCCCAGGCCGTTGAATTCCTGTATCTGGCCGCCGCCGACGCCGCGTTCGTCGACCTGCAGGCGGCCCGCGGCGCATTCCAGCCGCGCGCTCCGCCGATTGGCTGACATTCGGCCGGTATGGGCTGCGTTGGCGCAGCTCCACTGCGCCGTGGCAACTTCCTTCGGCATGCCGCAAATCCCCAACTGGCCGCGGGCCTGCTTTACAATATGATCCGCCACTGGACCGAATGATGAAATCAACATGCCTTAAAGCGGTCCGCGCCGTAGCCTTCGCACTCGCCGTGATGTCGCTGATGTCTGCGCAACAGCTGTCCGCCCAACAGGCGGCTTCCCCGCCTCGAGAGGTTCCCGCGCAGTCGCAACCGGCGGCCGATCCGACGCCGGCGGCGCCGGCCGGACAGGCTCAGGCGCCGTTAGCGGCCGCTCCCTCGGGGTCAGACGCGGCTGCGAACCCTGCCGACGGCGGCAGCAGGTCGCTGAAATCGACGACCGCTGCGCTGCGCGAATTGTCGCCGTGGTCGATGTTTCTATCGGCAGATGTGCTGGTCAAGGCGGTGATGATTGGGCTTGCCTTCGCCTCGCTCGTAACCTGGACGATTTTCATCGCAAAAGTGATCGAGCTTGCGGTGGTGCAGCGCATGCTGCGTTCCGCGCTTGGCAAGATTGTCGACGCGCGCTCGCTGGCCGACGCGCAATTCGCGCTCGGGGCCAAGACCGGCGTGTTGTCCGCGTTCCTGGCGGCTGCGATACGTGAGGCGCGGCTATCGGCCGGGATCTCCTCCGACAGCGGCATCAAGGAGCGCGCCGCGTCGAGCTTCGCCGAGATTGTGCGCGCCGAAGCGCGCCGGATCCGGCTCGGCATGGGATTGCTCGCGACCATCGGCGCGACCTCGCCGTTTGTCGGGCTGTTCGGCACGGTGTGGGGCATCATGAACAGCTTTATCGGCATCTCGAAGGCGCAGACGACCAATCTCGCTGTGGTAGCGCCCGGTATTGCCGAGGCGTTGCTCGCCACCGCGATTGGGCTCGTCGCCGCGATTCCGGCCGTCATCATCTACAATCACTTCGCGCGGGTGACGAAAAGCTATCTCGAACTGGTCAGCCGTGCCTCCGGCGCCGCGGCGCGGCTGTTGTCGCGCGATCTCGACCGTACCCATGTCAATGCTGCTGGTGGCGCGCATTCGCGCGCAGCGGAGTAAGCGATGAGCGCTTCGATCGCCGAAGGCGGGTTTGACGACGACGAGGAGTTCGCGGAAGCGCACGAAATCAACGTCACGCCCTTTATCGACGTCATGCTGGTGCTGCTGATCATCTTCATGGTGGCGGCGCCGCTCGCGACGGTCGACCTGCCGGTTGACCTGCCGTCGTCGAGCGCGACAGCGCAGAAGAAGCCGGACAAACCGACCTATGTCAGCATCAAGTCGGATCTCGCGGTGGCGATCGGCGAAACCCAGGTCAAGCGTGTCGATCTGGTGCGCTCGCTCGATGCAATGCCGGATGCGAGCAAGGATCGTTTCATCTTCCTGCGCGCCGACCGTGCCGTGCCCTATGGCGAATTGATGGACGTGCTCGAGATCTTGCGGGCAGGGGGTTATGCGAGGATCAAGCTGGTGGCGCTGGAAGGCGTTCCGGATACGGCTGCGCAAGCGCTGCCAGCGGCAAGTTCAAGGCCTTGAACGGTGGCGAGATGACCGGCCTCGACATCGAGCAAAAACCTTCGCGGCGGCTGTGGATGTTTGCAGGCATCGCCGCGCTCGCGCTGCACCTTGGCGGCGCTGCGCTGGCGGTTGCCCATCTGCGCAGCGACGACGTTGACGACGAAGTCGGCGCGCCGGCGATCGAGATCGGGCTGGAATTGACATCGCCCAAGCTCGATCCCACCGACCTGCCGCCGGGCCCGGATACCGAGGCCTCCGTTGCCTCGCCGGCGCTGGCCGAACAAAAAGCCGAAGTCAAGGAAAGCGATCTGCCGAAGGATACGCCGACCGAGACCGAGAATCCCGATCGCGTGGTGACGCCGAACGACGTGAAGAAGCCGGTCGAGGACGAAGCCAAGGTCGCGACCGTGGCGACGGAGGCGTCGCAGGAATCCGTCGCCGCGGAGGCGATGGCAACTCCGAGCTCGGACAATATTCCGCAAGCGGCGCGTTCGGTCGCGCCCGCGCTTGGCACCGGCGACACCGCGCGGCGGATCCGCGCCACCTGGCAGAAGGAATTGGTCGCGCATCTCGACAAGCACAAGCGCTATCCAGCGGGTCGCACGCTCAAGAGCGCCGAGATCGTGGTCGGCTTCGCGCTTGATCGGAAGGGGCACGTGCTCTCGGCGAGCATCGTCAAGGGATCAGGCGACACCGCCTTCGACGAGGCCGCGCTGGCGATGATCCGGCGCTCCGATCCGGTGCCCCAACCGCCGCCGGTGATCGCCGACGAGGGGCTGAATTTCACCTTGCCGGTGATCTTTCGCATCAAGGGCAAGAGCTGAACCGCGGCATAAGCGGATTTATCGCCAATAATAACGGATGCCGACATAGACCACGACAAGGCAGGCGAAAATCAACGCCACCGGAAGCCGCGGCTTCGTGTTCGATCCAAAAAGGGATGGCTTCGGCTTGGCCGGGGGGCGCCTGAAGGCGGTCACGTTGTTGTCGGCCACGGGTGGGCTCGGCCGAGGCCGCACGTCGGGCGGCG
>VAZV01000077.1 GCA_005884765.1 Alphaproteobacteria bacterium | reverse complement strand
CAGCGCTATTACTCCCAGCGGAAATGTAGCAACCGGAGGTACACCCGGAAGCTCTCCCGCTACGGGAAGCCCCGCTGGCAGCACGCCATCGAGCAACCCGCCCGCCATGCATAGCGGGGCAGGCGGGCCTTCTCCGCCCGCTCTTGGGCAATCACCGCCGGCTGCTCCACCGGCGGGGGGCGGGATTTCTGCTGCAGAGAAACAGACCTTCTCGCCGACAGGTTTGTCCAAACTCGCGGAGGACGGCATTTCGACGAAGATTGTTCCGGCCAAGCCATGCACTTCGGCGGCTCGCGAAACGGATGGGACGACAACGTGCGTGGGGATTCCGAGCTCACCGCGGCGATGACCAATTGCCCGTCGGGCTAGAGTTAGAGGCCGCACACGGCCGATCACACCACCGCTTCGTCAACGTGCGATTTGGCCGCACAGCCATGTTTGGCTCGCGACGAGTGAATGCTTGACGGCTACCCCAAATCAGCGATTTTGTTCTGGTCGTCCCGCCTCGAAAAGAGGGACGTATCGCGATCGTCACGAACGTTGGGTGCGGGATGCAGTGGACGCGGCAGCGTCGAGCGCGCAATCGGAAATCGCAGGGCGAACTGAACCTCGTGAGCGATTTGCGGCGGGCGAGACGAACGATGCTGATCGCGTATGGCAAAACCGTGTGGTCCTGGCACCCGTTGCTGGTGTCAAGTCAGCGGAGGCATGTCGGCCCGACCGGGCGCGGACGCGTCTCTAATCCGCTGATGATGGTGACAAGACGAATTCGTCGCCAAGGAGAGCGCGGCATAAGCCGTTAAACCATTGCGCAGGGAAGGCCGGAATGTTTCGGTGAACCTGTGGCGACGACGCTCGCGCGCTTTTTTGTTTGCGTGCGAGGCTACGGGTGCATTGGGCACCCGGCTTTCCCTGCGCCCTCAATTTTCTTGGGCGAAACGTTCGTGCATCACTCGGACGCACTCAGCGCCGCGGGATCGTCGGCCGTTGTTCGTGACCTTGACTGAGCCTCCGAGAGCGGCCTTGCAAACGACAAATCGATCAAAATCACTGCTGGCGCCGATGGTTAATCGCGTCTTAACCTCGCCGTATCTATGGTGGTTTGATCCGCTTCCGCAGCCGCTCCCGGATAGGGCGATCGGCTGCTTCGACAGTGCTGGCGTTTTGAACTCATGGCCATGACCGCTTCATCCCGCGCGCCCGAGAGTGCCGCACATCAGGAAGGCGAACGGTCGCCATTTGCGCGGACGACCGAGCTGCTCGCTCCCTACAAGCCAGCTAAGCCATTGATAACGCTGTCATTGGGTGAGCCGCAGCATCCCGTGCCAGGCTTTGTCGGACCAGTATTGGCCCAATATACCGCCGAGTTCGGCCGTTACCCGATGGCGAGGGGCATCGAACCGTTTCGGCGGGCAGCCGCAAGTTGGCTGTCCAGCCGATTCGACTTGCCCCGCGCGATCGATCCCGAAACCGAAATTCTCGTTCTGAACGGCAGCCGCGAGGGCCTGTTTTTTGCAGCACTGACCGCCGCCCGCTACGTCGGCAAGCGCCGCGGGGAGCCTGCAATCCTGATGCCCAATCCGTTTTATCCCGCCTATGGCGTCGGCGCCCGGGCTGCCGGTTGCGAACAAATCTATCTGCCGACCATGCGCGCCAATGGATTTCTGCCCGATCTCGACGCGCTCGATGACGCGACGCTGGCGCGGACGGTTGCGATCTACATCGCGTCGCCGGCGAACCCGCAAGGCTCCGTCGCCGGCCGCGACTATTTCAGTCGCCTCAAAAATCTCGCCGACCGCTTCGGCTTCGTGATCCTGAGCGACGAGTGCTACTCGGAAATCTACACCCGCGAAGCGCCGGGCAGTGCGCTCGAATGCGCGGGACCTGATTTCACCAATGTCGTTGCGTTCCAATCGCTGTCGAAGCGTTCGAACTTGCCGGGCATGCGCGTCGGTTTCGCGGCCGGCGACAAGAAGTTTCTCAGCGCCTTTCACGAGCTGCGCAACGTCGCCGCACCGCAAGTGCCGGTGCCGCTGCAGCAGGTCGCGGTCGCAGCTTACAGCGATGAGGCGCATGTCGAGGAAAACCGCAGGCTTTACCGCATCAAGTTCGATCTCGCCGACCAGATCCTCGGCAATCGCTATGGCTATGTCAGGCCCGCCGGCGGATTCTGCGTCTGGCTCGATGTGTCCTCGCGCGGCGGCGACGAAGCCGCGGCCGTGAAGCTTTATCGTGACGCCGGCGTGCGCGTGATTCCCGGCAGCTATCTGGCGCGGCAACAAGCCGGCGGCTTCAATCCCGGCGCCGGCTACATCCGCCTCGCGCTGGTCTCCGACGGCGAATCAACGGCCGAGGCGCTGCACCGGCTGGTCGAAACTCTGGATTAATCGCGAAGGCCCCATGAGCATGCCGGCGATCGAACGTGTCATTCCCCTGGTCGGTCAATTGCCGGCCTCGATACGCGAAGCGCTGCTACGGCGCTTGCGCGAGCTGATCGGTCTCGGCTTGCTCGCGCTGTCCGGCGTAGCGGCGGCAGCGCTGATGACTTGGTCGGTGCAGGATCCAAGCCTCAGCCACGCAACCTCGCGCGCGATCCGCAATATCGTTGGCTATGGCGGCGCGATTGGCGCCGATCTCTCGATGCAGATCCTCGGGCTTGGCGCCATCATGCTGATCCTGCCGATCGCGGTGAGGGGCTGGCGCATGCTGACGCACCGCGGCTTCGATCGCGAGGTGCTGCGGCTCGGCTGCTGGATCCTCTGCATCGTGATCGCGGCAGGCTTTGCCAGCTGCTGGCCGCATGGCGGCGCCTGGCCACTGCCGACCGGACTCGGCGGGGTTGTCGGCGACGCGCTGGTGCGGGCGCCCGCGGTGGTGTTCGGCCCGCCGGGCTTCGTCTATCGCCTCGTGCTCGGGATCATCCTGTTCGCCGCCCTGGTGCCGACATTCCTGATCGCAAGCGGCATGGGGTCGCGCGCGGAGGAAGAGGAAACGACCGTGGTCGCCGACGACGACGCGCCATTCGGCGAAGAAGACGACGAGGACGGTTCGGTGCGGCTCGGTTGGGCGTTTCATGCGGTCATGAGCACGAAGGCGCGGCTCGCATGGTTGTTGTCGACCGCCTATCGATCGCTGGTTGCAAGCGGCGGCCAACCCCGCACCCTTTCGTTCGAACGCCAGGAGCCGAGCCTGGGCGGTCGCGCTGCGCCAGCATTGGCGCCGGCCGAGGAGGAGGACTTCGACGAAGACGCGGAGGACGATGAGGCCCCCGCCCGCGCGCCGCGCAAAAAGGCAGCGCCTCGCGCAGCAGCGCGCAAATCATCCGACAAATTCGAACTGCCGACGGTGGCCATGCTGGCGGCACCCAAGGCTTCCGACCGGCAACCGCTCAACAAGAGCGAGCTGGAATCAAATTCGCGGGCGCTGGAAGGCGTGTTGGGGGATTTCGGCGTCCGCGGCGAAATCGTCAAGGCCCATCCGGGGCCGGTAGTGACGCTGTACGAGCTCGAGCCCGCGCCCGGCATCAAATCGTCGCGCGTCATCGGACTTGCAGACGATATCGCGCGTTCGATGAGCGCGCTCTCGGCGCGCGTGGCGGTGGTTCCCGGCCGCAACGCCATCGGCATCGAATTGCCGAATGCGCATCGCGAGAAGGTCTATTTGCGCGAGATCCTGACGGCGAGAGAAAGCAACGACTCGGTGGCCAAGCTTCCGCTCTGCCTCGGCAAGAACATCGGCGGCGAATCCATCATCGTCGACCTGGCGCGCATGCCGCATCTGTTGATCGCCGGCACCACCGGCTCCGGCAAATCGGTCGCCATCAACACCATGATCCTGAGTCTGGTCTACCGGCTGCGTCCCGATCAATGCCGCCTGATCATGGTCGACCCCAAGATGCTCGAGCTCTCGGTCTATGACGGCATTCCGCATCTTTTGACGCCCGTCGTCACCGACCCGAAGAAGGCGGTGGTCGCGCTGAAATGGGCGGTGCGCGAGATGGAGGAGCGTTACAAGCGCATGTCCAAGCTCGGCGTGCGCAACATCGACGGCTATAATGCGCGCCTGCTGGAAGCGAAATCCAAGGGCGAGGAGCTGACGCGCACGGTGCATACCGGTTTCGACAAGGAGACCGGCAAGGCGATCTACGAGAACGAGAAGCTCGATCTCGAACCGCTGCCCTATATCGTCATCATCGTCGACGAAATGGCCGACCTGATGATGGTCGCCGGCAAGGACATCGAAGGCGCGGTGCAGCGGTTGGCGCAAATGGCGCGCGCCGCCGGCCTGCACGTGATTCTAGCGACCCAGCGCCCATCCGTCGACGTCATCACCGGCACCATCAAGGCGAATTTCCCGACCCGCATCTCGTTCCAGGTGACCTCGAAGATCGACAGCCGTACTATTCTGGG
>VAZV01000255.1 GCA_005884765.1 Alphaproteobacteria bacterium | reverse complement strand
CGCGGCTGCGCAATCGGTCTTCAAGTCCCATGACGAGGCATTTCTGCCGGTCATCGATGGCGCGCTCGCCAAGGAAACCAACAAGGCCGCGAAGCTCGCTTTCTCGCAGGCGCGCGCAGCCATCCTGCTGTTCAAATCCGACGCCACCGAGGCCGAGAAGTTGGAGGCCATCGCCACCATCAAGGCGCGCGGCGACCAGGAGGCGCTGGCGTTGTTGAACGACATCGGCGGCGACCAGCCGCCCGCGGTCGCCAAGGCCGCAGCAGCCGCAATCGCCGCGATCCAGAGCTATCTGTCGCTGTGGTCGGGCGTGCAGAATGCCTGGTACGGCCTGTCGCTCGGCTCGGTGCTTTTGCTTGCGGCGATCGGTCTTGCCATCACCTTCGGCGTGATGGGCGTCATCAACATGGCCCATGGCGAGATGGTGATGATCGGGGCCTACGTCACCTTCGTGGTGCAGGAAACCATCCGCACCAGCTTTCCCGGGCTGTTCGATTATTCGCTGCTGATGGCGGTGCCGCTGGCCTTCCTGATCGCGGGCGCCATCGGGGTTCTGATCGAGCGCAGCATCATCCGCTTTCTCTACGGCCGCCCATTGGAGACCCTGCTCGCCACCTGGGGCCTGTCGCTGGTGCTGCAACAGGCCGTACGCACCATGTTCGGTCCCACCAACCGCGAGGTCGGCAACCCCTCCTGGATGAGCGGGGCGTTCGACCTCGGACAGATCACGATCACCTATAACCGGCTCTGGATCCTCTGCTTCACACTCGCCGTATTCGCGATCCTGCTCGCGATGCTGCGCTTTACCGCGCTCGGGCTTGAGATGCGCGCGGTGACGCAGAACCGCCGGATGGCGGCGTCGATGGGGATTGCGACCTCGCGCGTCGATGCACTGACCTTCGGGCTCGGCTCCGGCATCGCGGGAATCGCCGGCGTAGCGCTGTCGCAGATCGACAATGTCAGCCCCAATCTCGGCCAGAGCTACATCATCGACTCTTTCATGGTGGTGGTGTTCGGCGGTGTCGGCAATCTCTGGGGCACGCTGGTCGGCGCCTTCACGCTCGGCATCGCCAACAAATTCCTCGAGCCGGTCGCAGGCGCCGTGCTCGGCAAGATCGCCATTCTCGTGCTCATCATCCTGTTCATCCAGAAACGCCCGCGCGGCCTGTTCGCACTCAAGGGGCGGGCGGTGGAAGCATGATGCCGCACGTGCTGACGCGCTCGCTGGATCGCGCGGCGACCATCTTCATCCTGGTCGTCGCCGCGCTCGGTGTGCTGATCCCACTGTCGAACCTGCTCTTGCCGGCCGGCTCGGCCTTCCAGGTCCCGACTTATCTGGTGGCGCTGTTCGGCAAATATGTCTGCTACGCCATTCTGGCGCTCGCGATCGACCTGATCTGGGGCTATTGCGGCATCCTTTCGCTCGGTCACGGCGCGTTCTTCGCGCTCGGCGGTTACGCGATGGGCATGTACCTGATGCGCCAGATCGGCAGTCGCGGCGTCTACGGCAATCCGATCCTGCCGGACTTCATGGTGTTTTTGAATTACCCGAAGCTGCCGTGGTACTGGAACGGCTTTGACATGTTCTGGTTCGCCGCGCTGATGGTCATCCTTGTGCCGGGCTTGCTTGCCTTCTGCTTCGGCTGGCTCGCGTTTCGCTCCCGCGTCACCGGCGTCTATCTCTCGATCATCACGCAGGCGATGACCTACGCGCTGTTGCTCGGCTTCTTCCGCAACGATTTCGGTTTCGGCGGCAACAACGGCCTCACCGATTTCAAGGACATCCTGGGCTTCAACGTGCAGGCCGACGGCACTCGCGCCGCCTTGTTCACGCTGAGTTGCCTGGCGCTGATTATTGGCTTTCTGATCTGCCGCGCGGTAGTGACCTCGAAACTCGGCAAGGTGCTGATTGCGGTGCGCGACGCGGAATCGCGCACGCGCTTTCTTGGCTACCGCGTCGAATCCTACAAGCTGTTCGTCTTCACCCTGTCGGCTTGCATGGCCGGCGTGGCCGGCGCGCTTTACGTGCCGCAGGTCGGCATCATCAACCCATCCGAATTCGCGCCGGGCAACTCGATCGAGGCCGTGATCTGGGTCGCGGTCGGCGGCCGCGGAACGCTGACCGGCGCAGCGTTGGGCGCCATCGTCGTCAACTACGCGAAAACCTATTTCACGTCCGGTCCCTTGGCGCCGTACTGGCTGTTCATGCTGGGCGCGCTGTTCATCCTGGTGACGCTGCTCTTGCCGAGGGGCATTGTCGGCACCTTCAATGCCTGGTGGGAGCCGTGGAAGGCACAGCGCCTGCCGGCAATTGCCGATAGCGCCGCGCGCGAAGACGGCGTCAGCGAACCGAACCCGGCGGAGTGAGCGCATGAACGTCATGGACAGCCGCGCCACTTCCGCACTGCTCTATCTCGACGGCGTGCACGTCTCGTTCGACGGCTTCCACGCCATCAACAATTTGTCGCTGGCGCTCGAGCCCGGCGAGATGCGGGCCATCATCGGCCCGAACGGCGCCGGCAAGACCACGATGATGGACATCATCACCGGCAAGACCAAGCCGGATGAGGGCACGGTGCTGTTTGACGGCGTCACCGATTTGACCCGGCTCGACGAGACGCACATTGCCGAGCTCGGCATCGGCCGTAAATTCCAGAAGCCGACGGTGTTCGAGAGCCAGACCATCGAGGACAATCTCCTGCTCGCGCTCAACGTCGATCACAGCGTCAAGGGCACGCTGTTCTGGCGCGAAAGCAAACCCGAGACCGAGCGCATCGAGCGCGTGCTCGAAACCATCCGCTTGACTGAGGCGCGCAACCGCCTGGCCGGAAGCCTGTCGCACGGCCAAAAGCAATGGCTCGAGATCGGCATGCTGCTGGCGCAGGACCCGAAGCTGTTGCTGGTCGACGAGCCTGTCGCGGGCATGACCGACGTCGAAACCCATCAGACCGCGGAGCTGCTCAAGGCAATCAACAAGGAAAAGACCGTGATGGTGGTCGAGCACGATATGACCTTCGTCCGCGAGCTCGGCGTCAAGGTGACCTGCCTGCACGAAGGCACCGTGCTCGCCGAAGGCACCATCGACCAGGTCTCGTCGAACGAGCGGGTGATCGAAGTGTATTTGGGACGCTGAAGCCATGCTCGATGTGAAAGATATCAACCTCTATTACGGCGCGGCGCAGGCCTTGCGCGGCGTCTCGCTGAAGGCCGAACCCGGCAAGGTGATGTGCGTGCTGGGCCGCAACGGCGTCGGCAAGACCTCGCTGCTGCGCGCCATGGTCGGGCAATATCCGATTGCCTCCGGCTCGATCACCTTCGACGGCGCCGACATCACCGGCTTGAGGCCCTACGAGCGGGCGCGAAAGGGCATCGGCTTTGTGCCGCAGGGCCGCGAGATTTTTCCGCTCCTGACGGTGGAGGAAAATCTCAAGACCGGGTTTGGCCCGTTGAAACGGGACGACCGCTATATTCCGGATGACGTGTTCTCGCTGTTTCCGGTGCTGCAATCGATGCTCGGGCGCCGTGGCGGCGACTTGTCCGGCGGCCAGCAGCAGCAGCTCGCGATCGGCCGTGCGCTGGTGATGCGGCCGAAGCTGCTGTTGCTCGACGAGCCGACCGAAGGCATTCAGCCGTCGATCATCAAGGATATCGGACGGGCGATCTCCTATTTGCGCAATCTCGGCAACATGGCGATCGTGCTGGTCGAACAGTATCTAGACTTTGCCTGCGAACTCGGTGACAGCTTCGCGGTCATGGACCGCGGCGCGGTGAAATATGCCTGCGATCGCGCGGGTCTCGACGCGAGCGAAATCAGCCGCCAGATGGCGCTATAATAGCTATAATATCGGGCGCGGCTGGCCGAGCGGGGAAATCGATGCGGACCGAAGTCTCAAACGCATCTTCGGCGGACTTCGCGGCCAACCGAGCGCTGGGCGCCGTCTCTTTCGATGTGCAGCTTCAGGATGGCACTACGCGCCGCAGGCGTTTGCACGAGTCGGGCTCGCTGCGCGTGCGGTTTCCGTCGCCCGAAGGTGACGGGCTCTCGGCAGTGCTCGTCAATACCGCGGGCGGCATCGCCGGCGGCGATCGCTTCGACATCGAGATCGCGGCGGGCGAAGGCGCGCGGCTGACGCTGACCACGGCGGCGGCGGAAAAGGTCTATCGCGCGGCCGGCCCTGCGGCCGAGCTCAATATCGCCTTGAGGCTTGCTGCGCGCGCGCATCTATCCTGGCTGCCGCAGGAAACCATCCTGTTCGACCGGGCGCGGATGTCGCGGCGGATCGACATCGATCTGGCCGAAGGCTCTTCGCTCCTGCTCTGCGAAATCGTGTTGTTCGGCCGCGCGGCGATGGGCGAGCGCCTGAGAAGCGGCGAATTCGTCGATCGCTGGCGGGTGAGGCGCGGTGGCAGGCTGGTGTTCGCCGAGACCGTGCGGCTTGAGGGCGACATCGGCGAAAAGCTTAAGCGACCCGCGATCGCAAAGGGTGGCGTGGCGATCGGCACGGTCTTGATCGTGCCGGGCGAGCAGGCCCTGGTCGAACGGATCCGAGAAGCCGCCGACGTGTTCGCCGGCGAGGTTGGCATCTCCGCCTGGAATGGATTTGCAATGGCGCGCTTCTGTGCCCAAGATGCGGCGCGGCTTCGCGCCGACATGATGACGGTGCTCGGCCGCGCCTCGTCTTCGGCGCTGCCGCGGCTCTGGCTTAGCTAAAATAGATCAGTCAAACTCATTAGAGTGCCCGGATGAATCTTTCTCCCCGCGAAAAGGACAAGCTTCTGATTTCGATGGCCGCCATGGTGGCGCGGCGAAGGCTGGAGCGCGGCGTCAAGCTCAACCACCCGGAGGCGATCGCGATCATCTCCGACTTCATCGTCGAGGGCGCCCGCGACGGCCGGACGGTGGCCGACCTGATGCAGGCCGGTGCAGAAGTGCTGACCCGGGCGCAGGTGATGCCGGGCATCCCCGAGATGATCCACGACATCCAGGTCGAGGCGACGTTTCCCGACGGCACCAAGCTCGTCACCGTGCACGAGCCGATCAGATAGGAGGCGACGATGATCCCCGGCGAACTCTTCATCCAGGACGGCGAGATCGAGCTCAACGCCGGCCGCAAGACCGTGACGCTCACAGTTGCCAATACCGGCGACCGGCCGATCCAGGTCGGCTCGCACTACCATTTCTTCGAGACCAATCCGGCGCTGAAGTTCGATCGCAAGAAAGCACGCGGCATGCGGCTCGACATCGCGGTCGGTACCGCCGTGCGCTTCGAGCCGGGACAGTCCCGCGACGTGCAGCTCGTCGCGCTCGCCGGAAAGCGCACCATCTACGGTTTTCGCGGCGACGTGATGGGAAAGCTGTGATTCTTCACGCTATGAGTCTTGGCGATGCAAGCACGACGGTTGGGCTCCCTCCCCCGCAAGGGGGGAGGGAACCCTGCCACCGGTGCGCGTCGCATTAAGCGGAAGATGTGAAGTGATGCTCGCGGGAATTCGCCTTGTCTCCGAAGCCGCCGAACTGGCGGCACGCCGTCACTTGGGCCAGCGGCGCAAGGGCCGTGGCAGCGAGCCCTATATCAACCATCTTGCCGAGGTCGCAAACCTACTCGCCACTGCAACCAATGGTGACGATGCCGAGCTGGTGGCGGCCGGCTGGCTGCACGACACCGTCGAGGATACCGAAACCACGCGTAAGGAATTGGCGGGAAAATTCGGCGAGCGAGTAGCGTCCCTGGTCGCCGAGGTGACGGACGACATGAATCTGCCAAAAGCGCAGCGCCGGCAAAAGCAGATCGAGGACGCTCCGCACAAATCGCCGGGCGCAAAGCTGATCAAGATCGCCGACAAGATCAGCAATATCCGCGCCCGCATCGTGAAGCGGCCGAACAAGAAGCAGCGCGACGATCTCGCCGACTATGTCGCCTTCTCCGAAAAAGTCGTCGCGGGATGCCGCGGCACCAACGCCAGGCTCGATGCAGAATTTGATGAGGCCGTCAAAGCAGCGAGCAGAGTGCTTTGACGGCGAAGGGGAAATGGGGCTGAAATGTCTGTAAAGATCAAGCGTTCCGTCTATGCCGATATGTTCGGGCCCACCACCGGCGACCGGGTGCGGTTGGCGGACACCGATCTCATCATTGAGGTCGAAAAGGATTTCACCACCTACGGCGAGGAGGTGAAGTTCGGCGGCGGCAAGGTGATCCGCGACGGCATGGGGCAGTCACAAGTCACCAATCGGCAGGGCGCCGCCGATACCGTCATTACCAATGCGCTGATCGTCGATCATTGGGGCATCGTAAAGGCCGACGTCGCGATCAAGGAAGGTTTGATCAGCGCCATTGGCAAGGCCGGCAATCCCGACATCCAGCCCGGGGTCAGCATCGTGATCGGCCCGGGGACGGACGTCATCGCCGGCGAAGGCAAGATCCTCACCGCGGGCGGATTCGACAGCCACATCCATTTCATCTGCCCGCAGCAGATCGAGCACGCCCTGATGTCGGGCGTCACCTCGATGCTCGGCGGCGGCACCGGCCCCTCGCACGGCACCTTTGCCACCACCTGCACGCCCGGCCCCTGGCACATGGGGCGGATGATCCAGTCGTTCGACGCGTTCCCGGTCAATCTCGGCATTTCCGGCAAGGGCAACGCCTCGCGGCCGGCCTCGCTGGTGGAGATGATCAAGGGCGGCGCCTGCGCGCTGAAACTGCACGAGGATTGGGGCACCACGCCGGCGGCGATCGACAACTGCCTCTCGGTCGCCGACGATTACGACGTGCAGGTCATGCTGCATTCCGACACGCTGAACGAGTCTGGCTTCGTCGAGGACACGATGAAGGCTTTCAAGGGCCGCACCATCCACGCCTTCCACACCGAAGGCGCCGGCGGCGGCCATGCGCCTGACATCATCAAGATCGCCGGATTGAAGAACGTGCTGCCGTCCTCGACCAATCCGACCCGACCGTTCACCCGCAACACCATCGACGAGCATTTGGACATGCTGATGGTGTGCCACCATCTCGACCCCACTATCGCCGAGGATTTGGCGTTCGCCGAAAGCCGCATCCGCAAAGAGACCATTGCGGCGGAGGATATCCTGCACGACCTCGGCGCGCTGTCGATGATGTCGTCGGACTCGCAAGCCATGGGCCGGCTCGGCGAGGTCATCATCCGCACCTGGCAGACCGCCGACAAGATGAAGAAGCAGCGCGGCTCGTTGCCGGAAGAAAAGGGCAACAACGACAATTTCCGCGTCAAGCGCTACATCGCCAAATACACCATCAACCCCGCGATCGCACACGGCGTCTCAAAGCTGATCGGCTCGGTGGAAAAGGGCAAGCTCGCCGATCTCGTGCTGTGGTCGCCGGCGTTCTTCGGCGTCAAACCCGACTGCATCGTCAAGGGTGGCTCGATCGTGGCGGCTCCCATGGGCGATCCCAACGCCTCGATCCCGACGCCGCAGCCGGTGCATTACCGGCCGATGTTCGCAGCCTACGGCAAGGCGCTGACAGCTTCCTCGGTGGTGTTCACCTCCAAGGCAGCGGTGGCGTCGGGATTGGCGCGCACGCTCGGCATCGGCAAGAAGCTCTATGCGGTGCAGAACACCCGCGGCCGCATCTCCAAGAAGAGCATGATCCACAATGATGCCACCCCCAAGATCGAGGTCGACGCCGAGACCTATGAGGTGCGCGCCGATGGCGAGCTCCTGACCTGTCTGCCGGCCGAGGTGCTGCCCATGGCGCAGCGCTATTTCATGTTCTAAACTCGCTCCCGGCACGTCCAGCCAGAACAAAACGCCGGGAGGACCAAATTGATTTACGTTATTGCCACGCTGACCGTGAAGCCTGAAACGCGCGCCGAATTCATTGCGGCAGCCGCCGCCTGCATCAAGGAAACCCGTAAAGAACCCGGCAATATCGCCTATGATCTGCACGAAAGCGTCACGGATCCCACCAAAATGGTGTTCGTCGAGCAATGGGAGAATGCCGAAGCGCTGGTGCCGCACCGCGCCGCCGAGCACATGAAGACCTTCGGCCGGGTTGCCGTCAAATGCATGACCGCGCCGCCGCTGATCGAAGTCATTACCCCCGAAAAGGTTGATGTGCGCTGAACAAGAAAACGGGAGACCGGGCCATGATCTATGTCATCGCTACCTCGCAAGTGAAGCCGGAACTGCGGGATGCCTTCATCAAGGGCGCCAAGGAATGCATCGAGGCCACGCGCAAGGAAAAAGGCTGTCTCTCCTATGACAGCCACACCAGCATCAACGATCCCAACCTGTTTGTGGTGGTCGAGCGCTGGGAAAGCCGCGAGGACCTCAACGCACACGGAAGGGCGCCGCACATGAAAGTCTGGCGCGAATACTCCGCGCCGCTCAAGGTATCGCCGACGGTGATCGAGATCATCAGCGACGGCAAGGTCGAAAAACTGTGAGTGTCCTCCCATGATCCGCGCGACCAAGGTTCGTGAGCAGCATCGCTGGAGCGAAGCGCCGGCCGATACCGTCGTGCTCAATTTCGATGACCGGCACCGGCGGCGGATGGCGATGACCGGCACGCGGGGACTTGAGTTTCTGCTTGATCTCGAAAACGCGGTCGCGCTGCGCGGCGGCGACGCCCTGGTGCTCGACGATGATAGGCTGATCGAGGTGGTGGCGGCACCGGAGCCGCTTTTCGAAATCCGCTGCAACGATCCGCATCATCTGATCAGGATCGCCTGGCACCTTGGCAACCGGCATCTGCCGACGCAGATCATCGGCAAGGGCTTGCGCATCCGCCGCGATCACGTCATCGAGGCGATGGTGAAGGGATTGGGGGCGCGCGTCATCGAGATCGAGGCGCCGTTCGATCCCGAAGGTGGCGCCTATGCCGGCGCCGGGCATGGCCACGCTCAGGAAGGCCACACCGATCACGCCGCGCACGATCATTCCTCGCATGATCACGGTGATCACCGTCATCACCACGACGATCATCACCACCATGACGGGCATTGCGACCACGAGCACCAGCACGACCATTCCCATGCTCATGACCACAAGTGAGCCGCATGCCGCGCGGGATCGGAGCGGGATGAGCGAGAGCGAGACGGCGGCGCTCTATCGCCTCCTGACATGGCTCTCGCCATCATTTCCGGTAGGCAGCTTTTCTTATTCCAGCGGCATCGAATGGGCGGTGGAGGCGGGCGATATCACCGAGGTGGCGTCGTTGCGAGAATGGCTTGCATCGATGCTCGCGGATGGACCAGGGTTCTGCGACGGCCTGTTCCTGGCGCAGGTGCACCGCGCGGCGGAGCTCGGCGACGATGCCGGTTTGCGCGACATCGTTGAGCTCGCAGCAGCCTTCGTGCCGTCGCGCGAGCGGCAGCTCGAGACCTCGGCGCAGGGGCGGGCCTTCATCGAGATCGCGCGCAGTGCATGGGGTTGCGACGGCCTTGAACAAATCATCGCGCGTTGCGAGGGTGCAATCGTCTATCCGGTCGCGGTCGGTCTCGTCAGCGCCGCGCATGCGATCCCGCTTGCGCCCACGCTGCAAGCCTTCCTTCACGCGTTGACGTCGAACTGGATCTCGGCGGCGAGCAGACTCATTCCGCTCGGCCAGACCGATAGCCAGCGCGTGCTCGCCTCGCTTGAGCCGGTGGTCTCGGCGACCGCCAGGCGTAGCCTCACCGCGACGCTTGACGATCTCGGCAGTGCGGGCTTTCGTGCCGATCTGGCCAGCATGCATCACGAGACGCAGTATACGAGGCTGTTCCGGTCATGAGCTTATCTCTCGATGGAAAGAGCAACTGAGATGTCAAGTCCCCACGGCCCGCTCCGTATCGGCATCGGTGGTCCTGTCGGATCGGGAAAAACCGCGCTGATGGATTTGCTCTGCAAGGCGATGCGGCAGCGCTATGACATCGCGGCCATCACCAACGACATCTATACCAAATGGGATGCAGAGTTCCTGGTACGCTCGGGGTCGCTGGCGCCGGATCGCATTGCAGGTGTCGAGACCGGCGGCTGCCCGCATACCGCGATCCGCGAGGACGCCTCGATGAATCTCGCAGCGGTTGCGGACATGCGCGCGAAATTCCCCAACCTCGATCTGGTGCTTATTGAATCCGGCGGCGACAATCTCGCAGCTACCTTCTCGCCGGAACTGGCCGATCTCACGATTTATGTCATCGACGTCGCAGCCGGCGACAAGATCCCGTCGAAGGGAGGGCCCGGCATCACCCGGTCCGATCTCCTCGTCATCAACAAAATCGACCTCGCGCCGCATGTTGGCGCGTCGCTTGAAAAAATGGATCTCGATGCACGGCGGATGCGCGGCGAGCGGCCGTTCGTCATGACCAATCTGAAAAAGAGCGAGGGGTTGGAGCGCATCATCAGCTTTATCGAGACCAGAGGCGGCCTCGATCCAACGGCGCCAGGCAGGCTTGGTTAAGAGGAAGCGTTAACAGGCTTGTGGCCGGCTAGCGCGGTCCTGTTGCAGAAGAAATTATCGCGCGATCAATAGGAACAATACCACTCGCCTGCGATTAATACTCTTCGGGTTTCGCCGGGATCGCGCCCGTGGTGCGGCACATTAAGCTTCGCGACCAAGTTTAGTTGCGTGCCTCAGGTGGCTCCTCCATGATGTGAACCGGTTGGCCTCATTCTCTTTTGGCTCGTTGTCGTGCGAGCGGATTTCGGATGCTTCCCTTGTTTTCTCGCCAACCTCTCATGTTCTGAGTGACCGAGTGGTTCGGCTGGGTTTCATCATCGGCTTTATCGCGCTGATCGGAGTTCTGCTCTCCGGCCTTGCGGCCTATCGCGTGCACGATCAGGAACTGACCATCGACGGCATCGCGCTGGCGCGTGCGATCGACGTCCACGCCAGCCTGGTTCAGGACCGCTTGACCGAGCGCGAACTCCTGGCTCGCGTTGCTGCCGGCCTGTTCCGCACCCCTTCGGTGGTCAAGGCCAGCATGCTGGAGCCGCTGCGCTCCTCGATCTATGCGTTCAAGACCGACTTCGTCGTCGCGGGCTGGGTCGCGCGACTCAAGCCGGCCGAACTCGATATGGCTCGCGGTGAGCTCGCGAGCGCCGGATTTTCCGACCCGACGATCCGCAATTACGACGACAAGCCGCTAGACCCGCGCTCGATCGACAAGCCGATAGATGTGCTGATGGACGTCGAGCCGCGCAATTTCGAGACCAGGGACTTTCCGGGACGGGCGCTCGACCAACAGCCGGTGATCGGGCCGATGCTGGCGCAGGCCATGGCCGCGGGAAAACCGGTCGCGTCGGACCCGACACCGCTGCTTCGTCGAAACGGGCCGGTCGGTCTGGTTCTGGCCGCGCCTGTGGTGCCGCAAGGCGCCGCCCAGCTCGCCGGGTTCGTGACATTTTCCTATGAACTGGCGTCGCTGATGCTGACCAACGACGATCTGTCGCTGTTCTCGGTCGTGCTGAAGGACCCGCGCGGCGACGATCGCGAGCTGATCGCCAACGATCAGGGCGTCGTCACGTCGCGCAAGCTTGCGCCGGATAGCCCGCCGCCGTCGGCAACGCGAACCGTGAGCTTCGGAAACCGCGACTGGTCGCTCGGCTATTATGCCAAGACCAACTCGATAAGGCGCGCCGAGCAGACGGCGGCCATCGTCGCGGCAATCGGCCTGTCGCTGACAGGCATCGTCTGCGGCCTGTTCGGCTACGTCGCTTACAACAATTTGCGCCTCAGCCGCGAAATCCAGGTGCGGATCGGCTTCGAGCGCCGGCTGACGGCGGTGATCGACGAGCTCAACCACCGCGTCAAGAACATCCTTGCGGTGATCCAGTCGATCGTGACGCGAACCTTGCGTCATGGATCCGACATCGACGTCGCGCGCGAACTGTTGATCGGCCGGATCCACGCCATGTCGAACGTGGTGTCGTTGCTCAGCGAAAGCCAGTGGCAGGGCGTCAAGCTCAGAGGACTGTTCGAAGCACGCGCGATACCGCACGCCGACCGTATCGCGGTGAGCGGCCCCGACGTCGCGGTCTCAGCGCGCGCGGCCCAGAGTCTCTCGCTCTTGTTCTTCGAGCTGGCGTCGCATTCCGACGAGGGCCTGTCGCTGGTCGGCAAGCATCCCCACATCGTTGCGAATTGGGAAGTGACGGGCGAGGAGCCTGACACGATTTTTCGTTTTCGCTGGGAAGAGTTCAACACCAGCGAAGCGACGCGCAGGCCGGACAGCGATTTCGGCGTCATCCTGCTTGACCGTGTCGCGCCGGAAGCGCTCGGTGGCACTTCGAAACGCTATTTTACCGAAGCAAGCTACGTCTATGAGCTCGTCGCTCCGATGCAGACCGTCGTCGACATGAACGAACGCGACCGTACCGAGCAAATCTCAGCGCCGATACGCTAGAGCCTGACGGCCTCTGTTCGAGCCATCATCCCGCCCTCAGCCGTTGCCGCCGATCACGGCGCGCACCGTCTCGTCGGGGCCGAAATCCTCGGCGCCCTCGACGTAGAGCAGGGCGGCGAGCTTCGACCGCGCGCGGTTGACGCGGCTCTTGATGGTGCCGACGGCGCAGCCGCAGATTGCCGCCGCATCCTCGTAAGAGAACCCGGAGGCGCCGACCAGTATCAGCGCTTCACGCTGGTCCTGGGGTAGTTTGTCGAGCGCGACTCGGAATTCCTCGAATTCCAGATGCGCGTTTTGCGCCGGCTGGGTCTTCAGCGTCTTGGCATAGTTGCCTTCGGCATCCTCGACTTCCCGTCGCCGCTTGCGATAGTCCGAGCGAAACAGGTTGCGCAGGATCGTGAAGAGCCACGCCGGCAGGTTTGAGCCCGGCTGGAACGAGTCGATATTCGCGAGCGCCCGTAGCAGAGTTTCCTGCACCAGATCGTCTGCCCGGTCGCCATTGCCGCTGAGCGAAATGGCAAAGGCGCGCAGGCTGGGTACCGACGCAAGGATGTCGTCCCGAAGCGATTCCGTGAGAGGCATCTACTCCCTCCCGTCTTCAGTTGGTCCCCCGTTATTGCCCACTTGGGATGTTTCCTCCGGCACATCAAGCTTTCGGATCAGTTCCGCGAACCGCTCCGGAACCCCTTGGCGCACGACGTCGTCGTACATCGCCCGGAGCTGGTGGCCGATTCTGGACTGGATTTCGGCGTTGAGGCCGCCCTTCCCGGGGGTCATATTCTTGCTTGCTGGAGACTTTACATCTTTCATGACCTGTTCCACGTTTCCCCGCGTGTTAAGTCTCTGTGGTTTCAAGCGTTATTCTCGGTTTCAGAGATGTCGCCGTTCGGGGCTAATTCGAAGTCGGCGGAATGGTTCCAGCGATTTTGGAACATTTCTCGGCCTCGGGCGTAATAAGTCGAACGGGGGAACCTTGGGCCGTCCCCTGAGGATGCATGGCCCTAGACACGGATGGAGTGGGGATGTCCCGATCACAGCTTGTTGCTGAACATTTACCGCTGCTGCGGCGCTATGCGCGCGCCCTGACAGGAAGCCAGGCTTCCGGCGATGCCTATGTCGGTGCCATGCTCGAAGCGATGCTGCAGGATCCGTCGGTGCTTGACGAGCGCTACGGACACCGTGCCGGCCTGTTCCGGCTTTTCACTCAGATCTGGAATTCGGTCGCGATCAATGACGATGCGGGCGTCACCACTCTGCCGATGCCGCCCGAGCGCCGGCTTTCCAACATCACACCGCTGCCGCGCCAGGCTTTCCTGCTGTTGTCGCTGGAGGGTTTCTCCGAGGAGGAAGTGGGCTTCATTCTCGGCACCGACGTTGCCGAGGCCCGGCGGCTGGCCGATGCGGCGGGACGAGAGATGGCCGCCGAAATCGCGACTGATGTCCTGATCATCGAGGACGAAACCTTCATTGCCATGGACCTCGAAAGCCTGGTGAAAAACCTCGGCCACAACGTGATCGGCGTTGCCCGCACCCATTCGGACGCCGTGGCACTGGCCAAGAACAGAAAGCCAGGCCTTATCCTGGCGGACATTCAGCTCGCGGACGGCTCTTCCGGGCTTGACGCCGTCAACGAACTATTGCGGACCTTCGAGGTGCCGGTGGTGTTCATCACCGCCTACCCCGAGCGCTTCCTCACCGGCGAGCGGCCCGAGCCGGCGTTCCTGATCTCAAAGCCGTTCCAGCCGGCGATGGTGTCGGCGGTGGCAAGCCAGGCGCTGTTCTTTCAGCGCAACTCACGTAATCGGACACCCAAAGCGCCCGCGGCGTAACGAGCTTCGCAAAGCTCGGATCGAAGGGATATGTTTGAGCTTTAGGGTGAGGCGTTGGCCGCGCTGGGCGGTCGTTTTCGGATACGGGACAACCGCGACCTATCTTCAGGAAGGCCGGTGTACAATCTTGCACAGTTCGCGACGTCGTGAATCTCGGTGCCTGCATTCGCGGCCACAACCTGCAGATCATGCCGCTCGATTTTGAGCTATCCTTTGGCGGCTTCCGACCCGTTCGCAAGTGCCGACTTATCTGGCGACCAATTCTTCGGCGGCGCCATTGAGAGCTGGCCGCGACCGACCGCAGCCTTAGCGCTACTTCAGTCAATCCCCTAGGCGCGCTACGCGAAGCCGCGAGCTCTTTCACAATCATGGAGCGGGAGGATTCAGTCGCACCGTACTCTGGGCTGTTGCGGACATCGCTGAAGTTGCGACGGTAATCTGTCAGATACGTTCTCGAACCAGGGGGCATTGGCGACCATTTTCTATTGGCCCCTCCCGCCGGTTAAGGGCTAGTGTTGGTGAATTAGAGAGATTGGATAAAGGCCACTTTGAAAATTTGATGAGCGCATGGGGGTCCGCCCCTCTCAGGGAAAGACCCGCCGTTTCAATTGATCATGGAGCAGGCTATGGTTTCGGCCAACCCACGAGGCTTCCAAAGTATTCTGAAGCGAGCATTCATCGCCGTCTCGACCGAACCGGCTGAAATTTTGACGCGGGTTGTCGAGAAGTTTCACGAAAGGCGCGAGCGAGGGGGCCCGACTTGCAGCTATGAGGCTGTGGCGGATTGGGATCAACGCTTGCATGAGCATCTCGACATCGAGTGGCCGTGCCCCACTTGCGCCGAATTCGGTGGGCTTTGGAGCAAAGCCATCCAGTCACTTACCAGCACTGGAATGCGGGTCGGTCCCATGAGTTTCGGCCCATGGAACGATGGCGATGCCGGATTGGTGCGGGCGGTTTGGAGTTTGACTCGTCACCTTCGAGCTGAACGGGTGGTTGAGACCGGCGTCGCGCACGGCTTTACTTCGCGCTTCATTCTCGAAGCGCTTGCCAGCAACGGAGCAGGGCATCTATGGAGCATCGATTTGCCGCCGCTCGATCAGGACCTGCGCCAACAGGTCGGCATCGCTGTTCCCAACGAACTCTCCGATCGTTGGATCTATATTCAAGGATCAAGTCGAAGCAGACTGCCAAAGCTCCTCTCTGAGCTCGGACAGATCGATCTCTTCATCCACGACAGCCTGCACAGCGAACGCAACGTCCGCTTCGAGTTGGATCGGGCTTGGGCGAAACTCCGGCCGGGCGGAGCGATCATCGTGGACGACGTCGATGCAAACTGGGGATTCCATACTTTTAACGAATCTTTCCCTGGACACTTTTGCCTCATTTGCGAAGCCGAGCCGATTAAGCCGGATCATCGACGCTTCAACGAAAAGGGACTGTTTGGGATCGTCATCAAACGCCCATCCGCCATCTCCGTGGTCGCCGGCGTCGCCATGGCCCCCCGCGCTTTCGCGCCGGCTGGGCGCTATCAACTTCCCCGGCGATGAGAAGTGAAGGCTCGCGGTGCGTAGGGCGGATTAGCGCAGGCGTAATCCGCCGCCCCGGCAACTTCGGGCAACGACGTTGACCGTGCGACCGCTGGGCAACAGCGGCGGATTACGCCTGCGCTAATCCGCCCTACGAACTTGATCGCTTCATGGCGAACATCCGCGCGGCGTAAGGTCGCGTGATCATTTAGGCGGTGTCATCATCCGCGAAGGCGGATGATCCAGTACGCCGCGACCTCTCGATTCCCACTGTGGTCGGCGATTACTGGATACCCGCCTTCGCGGGTATGACCAGCAGACGAGTAGGGCGGATTAGCCGCTAGGCGTAATCCGCCGCCTCGGCAACTTCGGGCAATGACGTTGATCGTGCGGCAACAGCGGCGGATTACGCTGGCGCTAATCCAGCTTGCGCAACAATGGACCAATGCCGCTGATTTGCCCGACGTGTCAAATGGCTTCGCTCCAAGCCTGCCTACTTTGCATGGGGTTGTTTTCGAAATTTAGTTGGGCGATCGGCAATGAGGTCATTCACGGGCTCTCAGGATGAGCGCGTTGGGCGGATCAGCCCAACTGCGTCGTCAGAGACGAAGTTGGAACAGCGGGCCAAGGCGCGGAACCTTGGCGAGCGCAGCGCCTGGTGGTCGATACCAATTCTTGAGGTCGCCAGCGATCCCGCAAACCTGCCGAAAAAATAAGGGAGCCGCTTTGGCGACGGATATGGGCAAGCGTATGGGCGGCGAGCCGACGAGACAAGATTATCCAGCAATTTCAATATAAAAAAGCAGGGCGCGGCTGGCATCACCACAGCCGCGCCCCACATCGCCGGTCAATGGGGCAGGGGGGAATAACCGGCTGCTGCAATGACTCGCGGCGACCGGAGTCGTTCCTCCCCACTGGAATTTTTTTACACACGGTTAAGTGATCGCGTTTTCCGCGAACCCGCCGGTTCCGCTCTCGTTGAGTCGCTGACCGCCATGGGGCGGGGAGAGCGGCCATGTCACAGATTTCCACGGCAATTTTTGGTGCGATGGCCGTTTCGTTGACAGTCGGTGCCGTCCAATTGGCATCCGGTCACGATTTGACCGGAGGGTTTGGCACTGGGCTTATCAATACCGGTCTTGTTAATACCGGTCTTGTCAATACCAGTCTTGGCACAGTTGGCACCGGGGTCGCAGCCACCGCGCCGACCGGCATCAACCGTGCGGCCAAGGCCGATCGCGCCGCTGCGGCGGTGGCGCCATCCGGCCCGACGCGAACGATTTCGATCCGGCTCGACAGTCTCGCCGATACATCGGTCGTGATCCGCATCCCGGTGGCGGCGGAGTTGCGCAACGCCCCACCGATCCCGGTCCTGACCAAGCCCGCCGATCGCGAGCTGACGGCTTGCGAGCCCGTGGTCAGCGCCCTGACCGAGGTCGCAAAGCTGCTGCGGCCCGGCCGCTGCGTGACCTGACTTTCGGAAAAAGAAGAGAGAGCCTATTCCGCCGGCGTCTGATCGGCGGCATGGTTGCGGTTGGCCATCAAGCCCAGCGCCAATCCGCCGACCGCAAGCAACGGGATCAGCCTCTTGATGCCGATGGCGCGCACGATCTGGAGACCGGTTGCCACCACCATCGGGTCGGCGAGCACGGATCGCGCAGCCGATTTGGCGGCAGCTTGGGCGCGCAGTTTGAGCTGGCGTTTGCGCACCACATAGCTGCCGGCCGCGATCAGCGTGAGCGCGAAGAAGATGGCGGCGCCGGTGAGGCAGGCTTCGATCGGGCCGTATTTCTCGAGCACCAGGATAAAGCCCGCGGCGCACAGGAATCCGATAGCGACAACCAGGGCGATGGCTGCGGCCACTGCCAGCGACGTCAGCCGCAGCGCCGCGCCGGTGGTTTGCTTGAAATCATCGACGATGCGCTGAAACATCCCTACGCCTCGATTTGAAGAGGGCATCGACAAACGCCACGGCGGTCCACCAGCGCCGCCATTGACCAAGGAGATTGGATGTTCTCGAGACTATCATCGCCGCTTCTTTCCGAACATCTTTCGTTCGCGCATGATCTTCTGAAAACCGGTTTCCGCTTTTTTGGATCGTACTCTAGCGGCGCCAGGTCACGCCGATGAGGAAGCCCAGGCCCAGCGCAAGTCCAACGCTGGCGAGCGGCCGCTCCGCGATGGCATCCTCCAGCGTCTCCTCGATCGAATAGGCAGCATCCTGCGCCGCGTCCACGATCGCGCCGCCGCGTTCTGTCACGTCATCCACGGCCGAATCGACCTGGGCGCGCGCCTGCTTGTAGCCGTGCTTCGCCTGTTTCTTTGCGGTGCCGGCAAAGCTGTTGATGGCGTCGGTCATTTGGCCGGCGAGAGCTGCGATGTCGTTCTTTACGGCCATTACATCCTTTTCCAGGCGCTCATAAGCCGGATTGTCCGTGATGTTTCGCATTCCAGCCTCACCATTCGTCACTGACATTGGAAAGCTCCCAAACACTCAAACCTTCGATGAATGAAAAACGTCGCGCTGTAATGGAAGTTCCATCCCTCATCCTGGCGGCAACTGCGGCGAATTGACCGGCAACAGATGCTCCTTGAGGATGAGCGCGACGATCAGGAGCGGTGACGACAGGAAGGCACCCATCGGTCCCCACAGCCAGGTCCAGAACGCAAGCGCGAGGAATACTGCGAGCGCATTCAGTGCAAGATGCCGGCCGATGATGGTCGGCGTGACGAAATGACCTTCGACGAAGGCAATTCCGGAAAAGGCCAACGCCGCCATCAGGCCGCCACTGATCGTCGGCAGGGCGATCACGCCGACCACCACCAGGATCGCGAAAGTAGCGATCGGTCCGATGATCGGAATGAAGTTCAAGGTCGCGGCGAGCGCGCCCAGTCCGACCGGGTTGGGCATGTGCGTAATGGCGCACACGATGCCGGTCGCAATGCCGACACCGGTATTAATCATCGTCACCGTGAGCAGATAACTTCCGAGGTGCACTTCGATTTCGTTGAGGATCTTCAGCATTCGCAGCCGCGCATCGCGATCGGCAAAGTTCATGATCAACGAACGGCGCAGGTCTTTCCAGCTCGCGATGAACAGCAACAGCGTCGCGAAGAACAGCAGGAATTCGGTGAAGGTCGGAGACAGGAATTCGAGCGCCGGCTGGACCCATTCAAATTTCGGCATCTGAAACGACGTCAGCGTACTGGGTACGCCGACCATGCTCTGCAGCTCCTGCCATAGCGCGAGCGGGCGATCGAACACATGCAGCTTGTCCTTTAGCCGTGAGGCGAGCTCCGGCAGTTGGGAGCTCCACTCCATCAGCGGAGAGGAGATCAGGCCGACGATCAACGCCGCGGCTGCGCCGACGGCGGCGACGATCAGCACCGCGCCTAGCGGCCGGGGGATCCTGTAACGCTCAAGGAAGCTCGCGGCCGGCGACAGCATCGTACCAACCACGAATGCCGTCACCACGGGGAGAAAGAACGCCTTGGCGAGATAGAGCACCGCGACGATGCCGATGATCAAAAGGCCGACCTGCGCAAAGGCTACGGCGTCAGCGCGGCGGATGACCGGCGGCTGCTCGGTTTGGCTGTCCGGGAGCGGCGCGCCGTCGGATGCGTTGGAAAGCGAACGTTCACTGGGAAGCACGCGCACCACACGTCTCTCCGCGACAGCAGCAGATGCGGCATGTGTTGGAATCGCTCCGCGGGTCGAAACTCTCGGTCGGTAACTTGCGCACGACATGAAGGTTCCATCGCAGAGACGCGAAGGAGTTCACTGGTCGGAGGGAACCGCGAAGGCGGGATCCGCGTTTGCTGGCGCGGAGCATCATCCGTGATGCGCAATGCAATGGGCAGCACATGACACAGCCTTGCAGGCCGTCACGGCGAATGGTGGTCAGGCGATCGGTCAAACGGGCGATATTGGGCGTGACGGCGATGCTGTTCGCAGCAAGCTTGACGCCCTCGGTCCGCGCCGAAGATTTTCTCTCCGCGCTGTTCGGAGCGTTCGGAGGCCGCCGCCTCGCGCCGCCGAAAGTCGTGATGCCCTTTGGCAACGAGGGTTCGCCGCAAAGCGACCCCCGCGCGCGCTACGCTGGCGGCCAGGCCTATTGTGTGCGCAGCTGCGACGGCCGCTACTTCCCGATCTCGGGGCCCGACAACCAGAGCAAGGCGACCTCGTGCAACAATTTCTGCCCGGCAAGCGAGACCAGGCTGGTCTACGGCAGCAGTATCGACGATGCCGCGACCGAAACCGGACAGCCCTATTCCGAACTGCCGAATGCGTTTCGCTTCCGCAACGAGATTGTTGCGGGATGCACCTGCAACGGTAAGGATCAGATCGGCCTTGCGCCGATTTCCATCGAGAAGGATCCGACGCTGCGCAAGGGTGACATTGTCGTCGGGGCGAATGGCCTGGTGGTTCGGAACGGCAGCTCCGCGCGGCGCGGCGCGTCGCTAAACGTCTCGCCAGCTTCGGATCGGCTGCGCGCCCGCTATCGGCGCGTGCCGGTGGTGGCATCGGAATAAAAAAGGCCGGCTGTGAGCCGGCCATTTTGCTGTGAAGATCGAAAAATCAGGCGGCGCGGATCTTGCCGAGGAATTCCGTCACTTGGCTGCCGAGCTGCTGGCTCTGGGTTTCCAGCGTCTTGGAGGCCTCTTTCACGTTCTCGGCGGCGGCCGCGGCCGCGTCGGCATCCGCCTTGACGCCGGTGATGTTGTCAGAGACGTTCTTGGTGCCCTGGGACGCATATTGCGTGCTGCGCGTGATCTCCTGCGTCGCCGCACCTTGCTGTTGGACGGCCGCCGCGATTGCGGTCGCGACCTCGTTGACCTCGCCGATGATGCTGCCGATGCCCTTGATGGCGTCGATGGCATCTCCCGCCACCTTCTGGATGTCGGCGATCTGCTCGGAGATTTCCTCGGTGGCTTTCGCGGTCTGGCTGGCGAGCGATTTGACTTCGGAGGCGACCACGGCAAAGCCTCTGCCCGCCTCGCCGGCGCGGGCGGCCTCGATGGTGGCATTCAGCGCAAGCAGGTTGGTCTGGGCGGCGATGGTGTTGATGAGGCCGACCACTTCGCCGATCCGCCCCGCCGATTTCGCCAGTCCCTGCACGGTGCCGTCGGTCTGGCTGGCCTGGCTGACGGCGCGGCTTGCGATCCCCGCGGCATGCGCAGCCTGTTGGCTGATGTCGTTGATCGAAGCGCTTAGTTCCTCGGAAGCCGAAGCGACGCTCTCGACGCTCATCGAAGCCTCATTCGACGCCTTCTCCGCGACCTCGACGCGCTGATTGGTCTGACGGGAGACAGTGGAAAGATCCGACGAGGTGGTGCGCATCTGGCTGGAAGCGTCGCCCAGTTGCTGGAGCGTCTGGCGCACCCTGCTTTCGAACTCGCCGACATAGGCCTCGATCGCGCGCTGGCGCGTTGCAGCGCCGGCGTTGCGTTCGCGCTCCTGCGCTTCGATCCTGAGCTTGTCGTTCGCCTGCTGCTTGAAGGTTTCGAGCGCGCCGGCCAGCGCGCCGATCTCGTCGCCGCGATCGGCATAACCGGTATCGACGGCCAGGTCGCCGGCGGCGACCTTCAACATGGCGTCGCGCATATTGTGCAGCGGTTTGATGACCCGGCGGGTGACCATCAACATGGCGCCACAGGTCAGGGCGACTGCTGAGATCAGGAACGCCAACTGGAGAAGGAGCGAGCGCAGCGTCAGTGCATGCTGGGCCGCGATGTGCTCCTGGGCAGCCGCAAGCGCAGCATCGGCGACGCCGACGGCGGCGGAAAGGCGCGCGACGGTCAGCGGGCTCCACTGGTTGGCGGTCAGTTCCGGCTTTTCGCCGGCGACAAGCGCGGTCAGGAGGCGATCGCGGAGCGCAAGATACTGCGGATCGAAATAGGCGGACTTGTTTGCGTCGATGGCCGCCGAAAGCGCCGCAGGCAGTTTCATGCCCCCCGTCGCTGATTCCAGCGCCTTCCAGGCGATTTCGATGCCGCCAGCCAGTTTCGTATAAGCTTGGTGGGTCTCCGGCGTCAGCTTGCCGGCAGCGAGCCCGTTCGACACCAGCAGCGATGTCTCACCGGCTGTGTTGCGCAGCAACCAGGCGGTCTGCTTGATCATCAGCAACTGATCGATCGTGGCATCCTGGTGGTTGATCTCGGCGGCAAGCACGCCGGAAATCTTGTCGAGCGTTGCGAGCAGCGCCGTCTCGGTGTCCATATATTCCTTGCCCAGCGCGGCGCGGCGCGACGCTTTCGGCTTGGCGATCTCCTCCCAGAATTCCTTCTGCTCGGCGACCACCGTCTTGAGCAGGCGATCGAACTCAGGCACGAGCGTTTGTTGCTGCGCGAAGGCGATGGAGGGAAGCACCTCAAGCGCGTGACTCATGGCGGGCATTTCCACATCGCGAAGCCCGCGCAGATATTTGTCCATTTCGCCATCCAGCGGCTGGTCGGAGTTCAACAGCCGGTTGGTGGTCGAGCGGTCGCTGCGAAGGCGATCCATGGCCTTGAACATGTTGGCCGAAGCGTCCGCGACGACCGCCATCCGGTTGGTCAACTGCAGGCGCTGCCAGGAGTCCCAGGCAGTGAGCGAAAAGCCGACGACAATGCAAAACGCGGTGGTCAGTATCACTGCTTGGAGCAGCGTGGATACGGTGAGACGATTCAACATGGATGCCCCCAAAATTCCCGGAGGCCATTTCGCCGAAGAATGGTTAATATTCAGCGAGGTGCGATGCCGAAAAAATCAGGGACGTATTGAAAGGGCTTGATTTTTTGCGAGGATTTGATGGTTCCGCCGCGGGAACCTTGCCCGGCTCTCGGGCGTTGACAAAAGGTTAATGGCGTTTTCGCAGCTGCTTTCAGGGGGGCTTTTCCGATGCTGATCAGCGTACTCGTCACCTTTCTCGTCGTTATCCTGGTGCTCTACCTCATCAACATGCTGCCGCTCGACGGCCGCGCCAAGCAGATCTGCCGCGTCATCGTCATCGTGCTTGGCGTGATCTCGCTGCTGAAATACATCGCGGTATTCTGAGACGTCGTTTCCAGGGCGATGCCAGCGGTCGCGCGAATGCGCCGCTGACGGGCTCGGCGTCCAGCGCTTTAGCGTCATCCCGAAACGGCCGCGACAAAAAGCCCCGGCTTTCGGCAGGGGCTTTCCTTCACCTGTGTGCGCTCATTTCAGCGTCTTGAACCAGTCGTCCACATCCTTGTGAATCTGATCCTTGGCGAAACCGTAGCGCTGCTGCAGCTTGCCTTCGAGCTGATCGCGGCGGCCTTCGATGACGTTGAGATCGTCGTCGGTGAGCTTGCCCCATTTCTCCTTGGCCTTGCCTCTGAACTGCTTCCAATTGCCTTCGACCCGGTTCCAATCCATTGCCATCTCCTCTTGGTGGGGTGTTTTTTCAACGAACGGCTGGATCAGACGTTCCAGCGGAATCCATCGGCATCGTGACCGCCGCGTTCAGCCAGGTACCAAGTCCCGCGAAGATCGTCATCCGACGATTCACCGGCCCGCATTACCGTCGCCGGATGATCAAGGCTCGACAACACAACTGAAAGTTAACCGTAGTGGGCAATAACGTACTCAGATCGGGGAATTTTCGGTTCGATTTTCTGTCTGAGCCGCGGTTAATTTTTGGGGACGCGCCTGCCATGAAATTTCGCTTAACGATCGCACGCGCGATGGTGTTGTTCGGCCTGGTGACGGCGGCCGGTTTGGCGGCGGTTGTATTCACCGGGATTTATGCCCTGAGTGAAGTCAAGGTGGGCGGTCCCCTTTACGACAAGATCAAGCTCGGCAACGACCTCGTGGCCGATATCCTGCCGCCGCCGGAATACGTGATCGAGTCTTATCTTGAAGCCACGCTTGCTTTGAACAATCCGGCCGAGGTTGCTACCCACCGCGACCGTCTGGATCAATTGAAAAAGGAATATGACGAGCGCCGTGAATTCTGGTCGAAGTCTAGCCTCGATCCCGCGATCAAGGCGAAGCTCGTCCAGGACTCACATCGCGAAGTGCAGCGCTTTTGGAGTATCATCGAGCAGACGTTCTTGCCGGCTTTGGCAAAAGGGGACGCGGCTGCCGTGGCAAAATCCTATTCGGAAATAACGGCGGCTTATCTTGCGCACCGTGCCTTGATCGACGAAATCGTCAAGAGCACCAACGATGACATTGGCGGCGGCCTGTTCGGCGTTGGCTTGGGCGTGATTTCGCCGATGACCCGGATGACCGGCGTGATGGCGCGGCTCGCCGGCGGGAGTCTGGAGGTCGAAATACCGTCACTGCATCGCGCCGATGAAGTCGGCGCCATCGCCCGAGCCGTCCACGTGTTCAGGGAAAACGCGTTACGCGTTCGGGCGATGGAATCCGAGCAGTCCGGCCTGAAGCTACAAGCCGAGGAGGAGCGCAAGGCGGCGATGGGCCGCGTCGCCGATGGCTTCGAGCAGGCTATCGGAAAAATCGTCGACGTTGTCTCGTCGGCATCCTCCGAAATCGAGCTCGCTGCCGGTGGCTTGACCAAAACCGCCGAAACGAACCATAAGCTCACATCCAGGGCCGCATCCGTTTCCGATCGCTCATCCGGAAATGCGCAATCGGCGGCTACTGCATCCGAGGAGATGGCTTCATCGGTCGGCGAAATCGGTCGGCAGGTTCAGCAATCGGAAAACATTACTCACGCCGCCGTGCGTCAGGCGGAGCAGACCAACGAACGGATCGCCGAGCTCTCGCAATCTGCCAATCGCATCGGTGAAGTCGTGAAACTGATCGCTGCAGTGGCCGAGCAACCCAACTTGCTCGCGCTGAACGCTACAATCGAGGCTGCGCGCGCCGGTGAGGCCGGGCGGGGCTTTGCGGTCGTTGCTTCCGAGGTCAAGGCACTTGCAGCCCAAACGGCCAAGGCTACCGAGGAAATCGGAGCCCAGATCACGCAGATGCAGTCTGCAACCCAGCAATCGGTGGCGGCCATCAAGGCAATCGGAACGACCATCGGCCAGATCTCCGAGATCTCGACGGCCATTGCGGCATCGGTGGACCAGCAAACCGCCGCGACGCAGGAAATTGCGCGCAACGTCCAACAGGCCGCGCAGGGCGCGATCGAGGTCGGCGGCTGCCTCAAAGATGTCAGCCGCGGTTCGGCTGACACCCAGGCGGCGGCGGAACAAGTCCACGGTTTCGCGCGATCACTGTCGCAGGAAGGTAGTGCCCTCAAACTCGAGGTCGGCAAGTTCCTGAAAATGGTTCGTGCGGCTTAGAGCATGATCCGGAAAAGCACGCCCTCGGGCTTGGCCGAAAGATCATGCTCAAACAAAAAATAGGGCGGTATGACTTTTCGAAGCAAGTCATCCCCTTTCGCCTGAACATCAGACCAGGTTCGCCTTTGCTTCACGGCGGCGCGCGGTGAGGATATATTCGGTATAGCCGTTCGGTTGCTCGCGGCCTTTGAAGATCAGGTCGCAGGCGGCCTTGAAGGCTGTGCCATCGAAGGAGGGCGCCATCGGCTGGTACAGCGGATCGCCGGCGTTCTGCTTATCGACCACGACCGCCATGCGCTTTAAGGATTCCATCACCTGCTCCCTGGTGATGACGCCCTGATGCAGCCAGTTCGCCAAATGCTGGCTCGAGATGCGTAAGGTGGCGCGATCCTCCATCAGGCCGACATCGTGGATATCGGGCACCTTCGAGCAGCCGACGCCCTGATCGATCCAGCGCACGACATAGCCCAAAATGCC
>VAZV01000128.1 GCA_005884765.1 Alphaproteobacteria bacterium | reverse complement strand
TGCGCTCGCGCAATAGCGCATTCTCCATGCGTTCGGTCGCCCACGAGCTTTCGGCCTGCTGCTGGATCGCGTTGATGTCGCGCTGCAGTTTGGCGCGCTCGTCGCGCGCGATGCGAAGCTGCTCTTCAACCGCGGCCTTCTCGCTGCGCAGCTTCTCGACCGCGGGCGATTTGCCGCCGTGCATGGCGGCGATCTCGTCGCGCAATTCTTTCGCGGTGCGTTCCGCCACCGCATTGGCCTGGCGCAACTGATTGTTTTCATAGTCGCGCTCGGCGAGCAGCTTGCCTTGGGTGGCGAGCCGCGCTTCCAGATCGTTGACGCGGTTGCCGAGCATCTCGGCTTCCTTGATCTGGATGATGAGCTGGCGATCGAGATCGGTGACGCGCTGGCTCAGATTTTCAACCCGGCTGCGCGCCTCGGCGAGCTCACGCGAGGCGGTCTCGGATTCGGTTCGCTCCTGCGCCAGCCGCGCTTGCGTCGCCGAAAATTCCTTTTCGGCGTCGCCGACACGGCTCTTGAGCTGTTCGATCTGGCTACGCACCGTCATCAGCTCGACCTGACGGCTTTCCGCCATCATCGAACGACTGCTGAGCTCGGAATTGATCCTGCCAAGCTCGTGCTGCTTGTCGTTCAAGGCCTGCTCGGCCGCGCGCAGCGCTTCGGTCTTGGTGTTGAATTCCTCTTCGGTCGCGCGCAGTTGCTCCTTGACTGCCTTCTCGCGCGCCTCGAGCGAAAAAATCGTGGCGTTTTTTTCGCCGAGCTCGATCTTCATGCGGTTGATCGCGTCCGACTTCTTGCCGAGTTCGGCGAGCTGGCTGGTGGTCTTGTTCTTGAGCTGCTCGACGCTCATCTCCAGCCGCCGCGCCGACATCGCGAATTCCGCGCGCAACTGGTCCTTGTCGGCCTGGATCTCGGCCATCGACAGCGGGGTAGCCGCCTCGAGCCGCCGGGTCGTCAGCCGCACCGCGCGATTATGCACCAGCGGCACGATCATCAATCCGCACAGCATCGAGATCAAAAAACCGATCGCCAGATACATGATCGGTTCGATCATGAACGCCACTCCCGATGATTAATATTTACTAATCACATTGCCATGGGGTGCAGGCAAAACACCAGCCCGTTGCCGCGTTAACGTGAAACCGTCAACCGGAAGCGTGCGCACGACGCAACGCGCGCGTTCAGAACGGGTTCCAGGTCGCGCGCGGGGTATATTTGAGGTAGCCGATATTGGCGCCAAGCCGCAGGCCCAAGCCGGACCGGATCGGAACCAGCACGATGTTGTTGGCGGTGAGCGCGGTCATCCCGAAGCCGCCGACGATATAGGCTGAACCGTCGATACCGGCGAAGCGCTGGTAGATCGCGTTGGTCGCCGGCAGGTTGTAAACCAGCGTCATGGTGCGCGCGCCGTCGCCGCCCCAGTCGAAACCGACCGATGGACCCTGCCAGTAAACCCGTAAGTCCCCGGCATTCTTGGTGTAGAGCGTGCCCTCGCCATACCTCAAGCCCGCAACAAAAGCGCCCGAGCCTTCCTCGCCGAGAACATAGCCGTTGGGCAAGCCCCACTGGCTGACCGCGCGCTCGATCACGGAAGCAAGTCCGCGCGAGACGTTGCCGAAGAACTTGTGTCCGGCGCCGACCAGCTCGTCCGGCCCGTAATTATCCGGACCCGGGGCGCGCTGCGGCGGTGGTGTTTCCGGCGGTGGCGCCTGCTGGGCGGAGACAGGCGCCGTCCAGCACATCAGCGCGGCAACCGTCGCCGCGGCAAGACGTGATGCGAAATTCATGAACCTACCCCTGGTAGCGAAAATTCTGGCCGCCGCCTTAACCTGACGCCAACAAGCACGGCTCTAGGTTGCGTCCAGTGTCCCCTCGACTCGGATGTTATCGGCAGGAACTATGACGGCACAGCGGCAGGAAAGATACGGTTGGCGCCCCGCAATAGCCTTTTTCGCATCGTTGGCGGGATTTCTGGTGTGGGCGTGCCCGGAATTCACCGCTCAGGCCTCGACCACCGAGCGGGTGGTGGTGAACCGTTTTTCGGGCATTGCGATCGAGGGATTCGACCCGGTGGCCTACTTCGTCCAGGGCCGTGCGGTGCTTGGACGGGAGGATTTCGAGGCCGCCGATGCTGGCGCGGTCTGGCGCTTCCGCAACGAGGGCAACCGCGCTTTCTTTGTCGCCCATCCCGAGATCTATGGTCCGCAGTTCGGCGGCTACGACCCGATCGACGTGGCGCGGGGCGTCGCTTTTGCCGGCAACCCACGGTTTTGGGTGATATCAGGACAACGGCTCTATCTGTTCGGCCTTGAGGCAAACCGCGACGCCTTTGCCGCCAATCCCGACCGCTTCCTCAAAGAGGCGAACGTGCGCTGGCTCACCGTGCAGGAGAATCTCGCTCAGTAGGGCTCGGTGGCCGCCGAAGGATCGCCCCAGGCGATGAACTCGGGCACGATAAAGCCGTCCTGACCTTTTCCAAATCGCAAGCTCGCACCCTTGGCGTCGGTGACCTTGCCGCCGGCCGCGGTGACAACGGCATGACCGGCGGCGACGTCCCATTCCGATGTCGGCGCAAGGCGGGGATAGATGTCGGCAGCACCCTCGGCCAGCCGGCCGAATTTGATCGCCGAGCCTAGTCTCTCGCGGATAACCCCCGGACGGCTTGCAATAAAGGCTTCGGATCTCGGATCGCCATGCGAGCGGCTGACGGCGGCGATCCAGGGATCGCCGCGGTTGGGAATTTGACGGGTGTGGATCGGCTCCGCCGCCCCGATGCCCGTCCCCTCGATTCGCAGCCGCTCGGCGCCGCGGCCGACGAGGCCCCGCCAGATCAATCCGAGCGCGGGCGCGCCGATGATGCCGAGCAACGGGGTGCCGTTCGTCACCAGCGCGAGGTTGACGGTGAACTCATCTCTGCCGGCGACGAATTCCTTGGTGCCGTCGAGCGGGTCGATGAGGAAGATACTGCCGCGGTAGGGCAGTGTCGCCGAATGCGCCCGCTCCTCCGAGAGCGCTGGAACATCCGGCATCAAATGCGCCAGTCCGTCGCCGATAATGTTATCGGCAGCGAGATCGGCGTCCGTGACCGGCGAGCCGTCAGCTTTGCCCGCAACCGTCATGGCGCGGCGATTGACCGCCATAATGGCAGCGCCAGCCCGGACCACGAGATCGGTCAAGGGTTCCATCAGCGCCGCGGCGGCGTCGCGCTCGATGTTGCGTGCGGGCGAACCTGCCTCATTCATGGCCGCGACTCATAATGCTGTTTGTATGCTGTTCGTCTTCTCATTTGGCTCGCCTCCCGCGCTGGCAGCGTACGCGTCTGCAGTGTATCAAGCCCCAAGCACGTGTGATTCGCCCAATTCACCGCACTCGTAGCGCATTTCGAGGAACACCTTAATGTCTGGCACCCTTGCAATGTCTGGCACCTCCGCCGCTGGTTCCGCCCCCGACCACCTCGAACTTGCCGCGCTGCTGTGCTCGCGGGTCTGCCACGACCTCATCAGCCCGGTCGGCGCCATCGTCAATGGGCTAGAGGTGCTCGACGACAATCCGAAGCCTGAAGACCGCGAATTCGCGCTCGACTTGATCCGCAAGAGCGCCAAGACCGCGTCGGCGCGATTGCAGTTCTGTCGTCTGGCGTTCGGCGCGGCCGGCTCGTCAGGCGCACAGATCGACCTTGGCGATGCGCAGACCATGGCGCGGGGGCATCTTGAAGACGGCAAGACCACGATCGCCTGGAATCTGCCGCGGCTGCTGCTGCCGAAGAACCGGGTCAAATTGCTCCTGAACATGCTGATCATCGCGCAGCAGACGATCCCGCGCGGCGGCACGCTCACGGTCGATGCGCTTGGCGAGGGCGATGCGATCGGGTTTCGCGTCACAGCGAGCGGATTGAACGCCCGCCTGCCGCAAAATATTGCCGCCCAGTTAAGCGGCAGCCACGCTCCGGCTGTCGATGCCCATGCGGTGCAGCCCTATTATACGAGGCTGCTCGCGCAGGCCTGTGGGCTCGATGTGGCGCTGGCCCCTGACGGCGAAGCGGTTGCCATCACAGCTCGCTAACGAGCGCCGTCACGCCGCAATAGGGTTAACCAAAGCTTTACGCGCGGCCCCCGGATTCTTACGGAACCTCTTATCTCTTTGTTGAGCGCGTTCTTTTCCGGTTGCTCAACCAATATTAAACGCTTTGCATAGAAGCTGGCCAAATTCCGAACGGCGCGTCGATCTCGCGCGCCCGAGCGTACGAAGGCCAATTTCATGGATGATCTGTTACGGGAGTTCTTGACGGAGACCAGCGAGAGCCTGGACACCGTCGACAATCAGTTGGTGCGGTTCGAGCAGGAACCGAACAACGCCAAGATCCTCGATAACATCTTCCGCCTGGTTCACACCATCAAGGGCACTTGCGGCTTTCTTGGGCTGCCGCGGCTGGAGGCGCTCGCCCATGCCGGCGAGACCTTGATGGGCAAGTTCCGCGACGGCATGCCGGTCACCGCGGACGCGGTGTCGCTGATTCTCTCCAGCATCGATCGCATCAAGGAAATCCTCGGAGGGCTCGAGGCGACCGAGACCGAGCCCGAGGGCAGCGACGAAGACCTGATCGTCAAACTGCACGACATGGTCGAGCGCGGCATGCAGGCAATGGCCGCAGGCGCCGCGGCCGCCCCCGTCGTTGCCGCAGCTCCGGCCAAGCCGCCGGCGACACACGGCACGCTGGTGGATCAGACATTGGAGCGGCCGCTACGTCCCGGCGAAGTGTCGCTGGATGAACTGGAACGCGCCTTCCGCGAGACCTCAACCGAGATTGCTCCCGCGCACGCCGCAAAAGCCGCTGCTCCCGCGGCAAAACCCGTCGCAGCAGGCGCCGCCGAGCAGCCTGAGCCATCAGCGAAAGACCAAAAGATGTCCGCCAAGAAGTCCGTTGTCGAGGTGGTGGAAGCATCGGACAACGACCGCGTCGCCAATCAGTCGATCCGCGTCAACGTGGATACGCTCGAACACCTGATGACGATGGTCTCGGAGCTGGTGCTGACCCGCAATCAGCTCCTGGAGATCAGCCGCCGCAACGAGGACACCGAGTTCAAGGTGCCGCTGCAGCGGCTGTCCAACGTCACCGCCGAGCTGCAGGAAGGCGTGATGAAGACGCGAATGCAGCCGATCGGCAACGCCTGGCAGAAGTTGCCGCGCATCGTGCGCGACCTTTCCGGCGAACTCGGCAAGCAGATCGAGCTCGAGATGCACGGCGCCGATACCGAGCTCGATCGGCAGGTGCTCGACTTGATCAAGGATCCGCTCACCCACATGGTGCGCAACTCCGCCGATCATGGGCTGGAGACCCCGGCCGAGCGGGCCGCGGCGGGCAAGCCGGAGCAAGGCACCATCCGTCTTTCCGCCTATCATGAAGGCGGCCACATCATCATCTGCATCGCCGACAACGGTCGCGGGCTCAACACCGAGAAGATCAAGGCCAAAGCTGTCGCCAACGGGCTCGTCAGCGAGGCCGAGCTCGAGAAGATGACGGAAGCCCAGATCCACAAGTTCATCTTTGCCCCGGGCTTCTCGACCGCCGCCACCGTCACCTCCGTCTCTGGCCGCGGCGTCGGCATGGACGTGGTGCGCACTAACATCGACCAGATCGGCGGCACCATCGACGTCAAGTCGGTAGCCGGCGAAGGTTCTTCGGTCACCATCAAAATCCCGCTGACGCTTGCCATCGTCTCGGCCCTGATCGTGGAAGCCGCCGGCGACCGCTTCGCCATACCCCAATTGTCGGTCGTGGAACTGGTGCGGGCGCGCGCCAATTCCGAGCACCGCATCGAGCGCATCAAGGATACGGCGGTGCTTCGATTGCGCAACAAGCTATTGCCACTGATGCACCTCAAGAAGCTGCTCCGGATCGATGACGGCTCCTCTTCCGATCCCGAGAACGGCTTCATCGTGGTGACGCAAGTCGGCAGCCAGACCTTCGGCATCGTGGTCGATGGCGTGTTCCACACCGAAGAAATCGTGGTCAAGCCGATGTCGACCAAGCTGCGCCACATCGATATGTTCTCCGGCAATACCATTTTGGGCGACGGCGCCGTAATCATGATCATCGATCCCAATGGGATCGCGAAAGCGCTCGGCGCTTCCAGCGCCGCCTCCCACGAGATCACCGACGAGAACGCGAGCCTGCATTCAGGCTCCGGCGAGCAGCTCACATCGCTGCTGGTGTTTCGCGCCGGCTCGACCCAGCCCAAGGCGGTGCCGCTCGGCCTCGTCACCCGGCTGGAGGAGATCGCAGCCGACAAGATCGAACTCTCCAACGGCCGCTACATGGTGCAGTACCGCGAGCAGTTGATGCCGCTGGTGCAGATGGAGGGCGTCAATGTCGGCACTTCCGGCGCCCAGCCGATCCTGGTGTTCGCTGACGACGGCCGCGCGATGGGGCTCGTGGTCGACGAGATCATCGACATCGTCGAGGAACGGCTGCACATCGAGGTCGCGGGAGCCGGGCAGGGCATTCTGGGCTCCGCCGTTATCAAGGGCCAGGCGACGGAAGTAATCGACGTCGGCCACTTCCTGCCGATGGCGTTCTCGGACTGGTTCACCCGCAAGGAGATGCGGCCCTCGGCAAGCGCCCAATCGGTACTCCTGGTCGACGATTCAGCCTTCTTCCGCAATATGCTGGCGCCGGTGCTCAAGGCCGCCGGTTACCGGGTGAGGGTTGTCCCCAATGCCCAGGAAGGCCTCACTGCGCTGCGCTCGGGGCAGAGCTTCGATGTGGTGCTGACCGATATCGAGATGCCCGACATGAACGGGTTCGAATTTGCCGAGATCATCCGCGCCGACCAACATTTGAGCGCGATGCCGATCATCGGGCTGTCCTCGCTGGTTTCGCCGGCCGCGATCGAGCGCGGACGCCTCGCCGGCTTCCACGACTATGTCGCCAAGTTCGACCGTCCGGGCCTGATCGCGGCGCTGAAGGAACAGACCGCCGAGATCAGCCAGGCGGCATGAAAACAAGTTCAGCCGACCGGCATGAACAAAGTTCAGCCGGGTACAAGGAACGTTTGATATGACCAGCAAGGACCAGACAAGCGAAGGCACGGTCGCAGAATACGTCACGGCCGTGATCGGCGGGCAGTTGTTCGGCCTGCCCATCTCGCGGGTGCAGGACGTATTCATGCCGGAGCGGCTGACGCGGGTGCCGCTGGCTTCCAGCGAGATCGCGGGCGTGCTCAATTTGCGTGGCCGCATCGTCACGGTGGTCAACATGCGCGCCCGCCTGGGGCTGCCCAAGGCCGACGACGGCCAGCCGCCGATGGCGGTCGGCGTGGACCTGCGCGGTGAATCCTATGGGCTCCTGATCGATCAGATCGGGGAAGTGCTGCGCCTGCCCGAGGACAGCCGCGAGGAAAATCCCGTCAATCTCGATCCTCGCATGGCTAAGCTTGCCGGCGGTGTCCATCGCCTCGACGGCCAGCTCATGGTCGTTCTCGACGTCGATCGCGTCCTCGAAATCGTCCCGGACATGATGGCGGCCTGAGACGGCAAGCGGGGCGAACCGTTGCAATGGTAGTGTCCCTCACGGGATTGGAAGAAACAGAGGCTCAAAATGAGAACATGTCTGGTTGTCGATGACTCGAGTGTCATACGAAAGGTCGCGCGGCGAATCCTGGAGGGCCTTGATTTCCAGATCGTCGAAGCCGAGGACGGCGAGAAGGCTCTGGAAGTCTGCAAGCGCGGCTTGCCGGACGCCATCCTCCTCGATTGGAACATGCCGATCATGGACGGATACGAATTCCTGGGCAATCTCCGCCGCATGCCCGGTGGCGATGCGCCCAAGGTCGTGTTCTGCACCACCGAAAACGATGTCGCCCACATCGCGCGCGCGCTTCATGCCGGCGCCAACGAATACATCATGAAGCCGTTCGACAAGGACATCGTTACCGCGAAGTTCCAGGAAGTCGGCCTTATCTGATCTGCGCCCATCGATCCGGCGGCTGCGGCCATCGGCGTTTTGTCTGTCGTGCCGCTTCAGCTGTGTCTGGTGAGTAATGAGTGTTGCGTTGGTAAACCCCGTGTGCCCGAAGTCGACGCTGCAAGAGCCGCTGCGGGTTATGGTGGTGGATGATTCCGTCGTCATCAGGGGATTGATCTCTCGCTGGGTCGGCTCCGAGCCGGACATGATGGTCGCGGGATCCCTGCGCACCGGTCGTGACGCGGTCAATCAGCTCGAGCGCATCAATCCCGACGTCGCCGTGCTCGACATCGAAATGCCGGAGCTCGACGGCATCTCGGCGCTGCCGCAGTTGCTGGCGAAGAAACGCGACCTCATCATCATCATGGCGTCCACGCTGACCCGCCGTAACGCCGAGATCAGCTTCAAGGCGCTGTCGCTCGGTGCCTCGGACTACATCCCGAAACCGGAAAGTACGCGCGAGCTCACGGCCGCGGAGACCTTCCGCCACGACCTGATCCAGAAGATCCGTCATTTGGGCGCCAAGCTTCGCCGCGCCGTGCCGGCTTCGCCGGCCCCGTCGGTGGCTCGGACGCGGGGGACGCCGGCCGAGACGGCGGCGATCGCGCAGCCCCAGTTGATGCGCCGCGCGTTCGGCGCCCAGATGCCGCGCGTGCTCCTGATCGGCTCATCGACCGGTGGTCCGCAGGCGCTGATGGCGCTGGCCGCCGACATTGGTCCGCTGATTGACCGGTTTCCCGTACTGATCACGCAACACATGCCGCCTACCTTCACGACGATCCTGGCCGAACATCTGGCGCGCTCGAGCCACCGGCCTGCGCATGAGGCGGTCGACGGCGAAATCGTCAAAGCCGGCCAGATCTACCTCGCGCCGGGCGGACGCCATATGCGCGTTGTTCGTCATGGCGCTGAAGTGATGATCGCACTCGATGACGGACCGGCGGTCAATTTCTGCAAGCCTGCCGTCGATCCGTTGTTCACCTCGGCAACCGAAGTCTGGCAGGGCAGCGTCATGTCGGTGATCCTGACCGGCATGGGCTCGGACGGAACGCGAGGCGGCAAGGACATCGTTGCGGCCGGCGGAAGCGTGATCGCCCAGGATGAAGCCACCAGCGTGGTGTGGGGGATGCCGGGCGCAGCGGCGCACGCGGGCATTTGCGCCGCCGTCCTGCCGCTCAACCAAATCGCGCCGAAATTGCTTCGACTGTTTTCGGGAGATCGTTCGTGACGCCGTTGGATTATGAATATCTGCGTAAGCTCCTGAAGGAGCGCTCCGGCCTCGACCTCTCAGCCGACAAGCAATATCTGGTCGAAAGCCGGCTGGTGCCGCTCGCACGAAGGGTCGGTGTGACCGGCATTCCTGAACTGGTTCAAAAAATCAGGGGCGGCGGCGCCGACGTGCTCACCGCCGAGGTGGTCGAGGCAATGACCACCAATGAGACCTTCTTTTTCCGCGACAAGATCCCGTTTGACCATCTGCGCGAGAACTTGCCGGCGCTGATGCAGGCGCGCGCCAACCGCCGCTCCTTGCGCATCTGGTCGGCAGCCTCCTCGACCGGGCAGGAACCCTACTCGATCGCGATGCTCCTGAAGGAAGCAGGCCAGGTGCTGGCCGGCTGGCGAATCGAGATTGTCGCGACCGACCTGTCGCAAGGCGTGCTCGAAAAATCCAAGGCCGGCCTGTTCAGCCAGTTCGAAGTGCAACGCGGGCTGCCAATCCAGTTGCTGGTCAAGCATTTCGCCCAAGTCGGAGAGCTTTGGCAGCTCAACGCCGACATCCGCAGCATGGTCCAGCATCGCCAATTGAACCTGTTGCAGGACTTTTCCCATCTCGGGATGTTTGACGTCATCTTCTGCCGCAACGTCCTGATCTATTTCGACCAGGATACCAAGGCGGCGATCTTCGAGAGGCTGGTCAAGCAGCTTGAACCCGACGGCATGCTGATGCTGGGCGCCGCTGAATCGGTGGTCGGGATCACCGACGCGTTCAAGCCCTGTCCGGAGAAGCGCGGCCTGTATCGGCCAAACCTGACGCGGACCGGACGCCCGATCGGCGTTCCGCCGCCGATGCCGCAAGCGTTGAAGGCGGTTGCGTCGGCGCGGTATTAGCGTCCCAAAAGGCTCACACGATCGCGTGCGGCAGGAACCGGGACGTATTGCCGGTGATCGGGTTGGTATCCTCGCGGATCGATAGCCCGCACGGCGTGTGATCGACCAGCCAGCTTCCCACCACCGGATATTGGTCCGAGAAATTCGGCAGCGGCGCGAAGGCCTGGCGAACGAATCCCTCCTCGCCGTACGGCCCCTCCTGCTGCATGAGCGTTGTGCCTGACCTGACCATGGTGACGTTGGCGCCTTCGCGCGAATAGAGCGGCTTGCGCACATAGGAGGTGCCAAGCTGCGCCGCATTCGGGTCATCCTCGAAGAAGGTCGGCAACAGATTGGGGTGGCCTGGAAACATCTCCCATAACAGCGGCAGGATCCCCTTATTGGACAGGACGGCCTTCCATGGCGGTTCGATCCAGCGCGTCGGCGCTTCGAGCAGCCTTGCGCCAAACTCGTCGTGGAACATCCATTCCCAGGGATAGAGCTTGAAGGCGAGTTCGATTTCGCGGTCATCGAGATCGACAAAGCCGCCGTCGTCGCGCCAGCCGATGTCCTCGATGTCGATCATCGTGGTGTCCAGCCCGGCCTGCGTCGCGGTGTCCTCCAGATAAGCCAGCGTGCCGGCATCCTCGCTATTTTCCGTCGTTCCGGTCAGATGCAGGTGACGGCCGAGCCGAAGTTTCTTCCACGCATCGATCAGCCGTTCATGGATCGAATTGAATTGGTCGGCGCGGACGGGGGCGATGCGCCGCTCGATAGCCTGCTCGAGCCACGTCCACTGAAACACCGCGGCCTCGAAGATCGAGGTTGGGGTATCGGCGTTATATTCCAGAAGCTTGGCCGGGCCGCGCCCGTCGAAACTAAGGTCAAATCTGCCGTAGAGGCTGCGTTCGTCGCGGTGCCAGCTCTCCGAGAGCAGTGGCCAGAACGCGTCCGGGATCTTCAAGCGGCGCAAATATTTTTCGTCGTCGATCGCGCGGGCAACCAGTTCGAGGCACATGGCATCGATTTCACCTGATGGCGTCTCGATATGTCGTTCGATTTCATCCAGCGAGAAGGCATAATAGGCGCGTTCATCCCAGTAACGTTCGCCGTCGATCGTATGGAAATCGAACCCGCATGCTTCAGCGGTGGCACGCCAGTCGTCGCGTTCGGGGCAGGTGATGCGTCGCATCGGCGGAAATCAGCCGCCGCCATGCGCGTGGCCGTGACCGTGGCCATGGAAGCGACGCGGCGCGCCGCCGAACCCGCCATAGATCGCGCGGCAATAGGGCCTGCCGTCCGGGCCAGGCACGGCCTCCAGCCCAGGGCCACAGCTACGTCGCCGCACAAGGCCCATCGATACGGCGCTGACAGCCGCGGTACCCATCAATGTCAGGACGACGCGACGCGAGCGTTTCATCTTGGGTCCCTTCGCCGTCTAAGATTTGGCTGTTCAAAGATTTGACTGTTCAAGCTTGTTGCTGGGGAGGCGATCCTGGCTGACGACTGGTCAATGAGGCAAGCGAAACGAGGTGATTTCACGGCATCGTGCAGGCTTTGAAATCAGCAAGCGCAACTTTCGTCAGCCGCGGCCGGAAAGGCCGAATGCGCGCGCAAAGGAGCCGAAGCCGCCGCGCGTCACGCTGCCGGAGCTGGAATCCGAGCTCGCGGAGGCGCGGCTCGATGAACTGTCGCCGCCATAGAAACTGAGCGGAGACGATCGGCTATAGCCGCCGCCACTGCCGCCGGACGCGCCGCGTGACACGCATCCGGCACTCGCCTGCGGCGTCGTCGGCGCCGCCATTCCTGGAGGGATGGCTTGGCAATTCTCCCGTGGCATCAGCGCATAGGCGCCGCCGCCGACCGCCAGCGTCCCCATCAAGAGCAATCCGACATGGCCGGATCGCTTCACGGGCGCAGCGCTCGGCGTGGCGACCGGCTTGCGCTTCCCAAAATCCTTGCTGGGCCGTGGCTCCACCATGGTCAGTAGATCATCGAGGCGGCGTTGAGTGCGCCGGCGGCAAGCGATGACAAGCCGAGCCAGATCGCAGGCGCGAGCTCACCCGACGCGATCCGCGCCGAGAGGTTCGGGACCGGTACCTTGACGATGAAAAACACCACGATCTGCACGATCAGCGCGATCATGCTCCAGATCAGGCAATCTACGACGTTGGCGGAATGCGCAATGGCGCTGACCACCGGAAGCACGAAGCCGAGCAGGCTCAAGCCGAGCGCGATCGCGGCCGCCGGATCGTTGTCGCGGATCAACTGGAATTCGTTGTGCGGGGTGACGCGCGTGTAAACAAGCAGATAGGCCACGACGGCGAGGATGCCGGTGCAGAAGTAGACCAGGAAGGCAGGTAGCCCGGCGAGCGATTGAAGGATCATGTCGAGGTCCCCGAAACGTGCAACAGCAGGTTGGCACGATCCGTCCGTCGAAGCACGCCAACAGCGAGTTCAATCCCCAAAACAAAAACCCCGCCATTCGCGGCGGGGTCCAGTCGGGAGGAGAGAGCCGTACGGGCTCGACACTCAAACCCTGATCAGGCGGGAATCCGCTCTTCATGCTCGTGCGGCTCGCGCAGCACATAGCCGCGGCCCCACACGGTCTCGATGAAGTTGCGGCCCTCGGAGGCGTTGGCGAGCTTCTTGCGCAGCTTGCAGATGAAGACGTCGATGATCTTCAATTCCGGCTCGTCCATGCCGCCATAGAGATGATTTAAGAACATTTCCTTGGTCAGCGTGGTGCCCTTGCGCAAGGAGAGCAGCTCCAGCATCTGGTATTCCTTGCCGGTCAGATGCACGCGCTGGCCGCCGACCTCGACCGTCTTGGTGTCGAGATTGACCACGAGATCGCCGGTCTGGATCACCGACTGGGCGTGGCCCTTGGAACGGCGGACGATCGCATGGATGCGGGCGACCAGCTCGTCCTTGTGGAAGGGTTTGGTCATGTAGTCGTCGGCGCCGACACCGAGACCTTTGACCTTGTCCTCGATGCCGGCAAGGCCGGAGAGGATCAGAATAGGGGTCTTGATCTTGGAGACCCGAAGCTGCTTGAGCACGTCGTAGCCCGACATGTCCGGCAAGTTGAGGTCGAGAAGGATAATGTCGTAATCGTAAAGCTTTCCGAGATCGACGCCTTCTTCCCCGAGGTCGGTCGTATAAACGTTGAAACTCTCGGATTTGAGCATCAATTCAATCGACTGCGCGACGGCGCTGTCATCTTCAATCAGCAAAACGCGCATGCCAGTTCCCCATAGTCGCCGCTCCGGGCGTCAGGTCGGCCGCACTTGCGGCACTCAAAACGCCTTTGAACAACTGATTCGGATCCTGACGGCTTATGGTTAACAAAATCTGTTTCGCCTTCGCAAGCTCTATCAGTGCAATTTTTATCGAATCGCCCTAAGATATTGCGTCAAAGCAGCTTTTCTTATCCGTACCGATTCAAGCTCCACATTAAGAGGCGGGCCTAACCGACTCCCGCGATTCGGTGTTCGTTCCGAACAGTCGAGCGCGATCTCAGTCACCAAAGACAGTGACGCAATGATTAACGATGCGGGTAAACACCAAGTTAAGCGCGGCCGCGAAATGCGGCGAAACTTAAGGTTTTCGCAATGAAGGCGCTTGCCGAGCAGATCAGCGAAATCGATAGCGTCAATATATATGGCCGGGTGGTCGGCGTGCGCGGCCTGATGGTGGAGATCGCAGGACCCATCCATGCGATGTCGGTCGGCGCCCGCATCATGATCGAGACCGGCGGCAGCCGTCCGATTCCTTCCGAGGTGATCGGCTTCTCCGGGAATAATGCCGTCGTAATGCCGTTCGCAGGCCTCGAGGGAGTGAGGCGCGGCTGTCGTGCCGTCATCGCCAACGCCGCGAGCCAGGTGCGGCCTTCGCGGGCCTGGCTCGGCCGGGTCCTCAATGCGATGGGCGAGCCGATCGACGGCAAGGGGCCGCTGCCGCAAGGCGGCTCGCCGATGCCGTTCCGCAACACACCGCCGCCGGCGCATTCGCGCAAGCGCGTCGGCCTCCCGCTTGATCTCGGCGTCCGCGCGCTCAATACCTTCCTGACCTGCTGCCGCGGCCAGCGGCTCGGCATCTTCGCCGGTTCCGGCGTCGGCAAGTCGGTCTTGCTGTCGATGCTGGCGCGCAATGTCGATGCCGACGTCAGCGTGATCGGGCTCGTCGGCGAGCGCGGCCGCGAGGTGCAGGAATTTCTCCAGGACGACCTCAGCGAGGAAGGCCTCGCGCGGTCGGTGGTCGTGGTGGCGACCTCCGACGAGCCCGCCTTGATGCGCCGGCAGGCGGCCTATTTGACGCTCGCGATCGCGGAATATTTCCGCGACGAAGACAAGGACGTACTGTGCCTGATGGACTCGGTCACCCGGTTTGCGATGTCGCAACGCGAGATCGGCCTGTCCGCCGGCGAGCCGCCGACCGCCAAGGGCTACACGCCGACCGTCTTCACCGAATTGCCGAAGCTGTTGGAGCGTGCCGGCCCCGGGGTCGGCGCAGGGACCATCACCGGCATCTTCACGGTGCTGGTCGACGGCGACGACCATAATGAGCCGATCGCGGACGCGGTGCGCGGCATCCTGGACGGCCATGTGGTGATGGAGCGCTCGATCGCGGAGCGCGGACGCTATCCCGCCATCAACATCCTCAAATCGGTCTCCCGCACCATGCCGAAATCGGCCGATCCCGCCTATTTGCCGATCATCACGCGCGGGCGCCAAGTGATGGCAACCTATGCCGACATGGAGGAATTGATCCGCCTTGGGGCCTATCGGGCGGGGTCGAGTGCCGAAGTCGACGAGGCAATCCGGCTGCACGAGCCGCTGGAGGCCTTCCTGCGCCAGGCCAAGGACGAAGTGACCGGCTTGGGCGAGGGTTACCGGCAGCTTGAGCAAATCCTGGGGAATTTGGAAACGGAACGCTAACTTTGTCAGGCCATCATCCGCGGCACACCAATAGCGATGCCGGCGGGGCCCCGGAGGGGAGCCGGCTCTGTCCCGCGTCAAATCGGGACTTCTGGGGAGTATGAGTCGATGAAGTCACGTGAAACGCTGATCCGCCTGAAGAAATTTCAGGTCGACGAGAAGCGCCGAAGGGTCGCACAGATCGAAGGCATGATCGCCGACTTCCAGCGCATGTCGGTCGACCTCGAGCGCGAAATCCAGAGCGAGCAGGAACGCGCCGGGATCAATGATCCCGCGCACTTCGCCTATCCGACCTATGCCAAAGCCGCGATCCAGCGCCGCGAGAACCTGACCCGGTCCGCCGATGAACTGCGTGTTCAACTCGAGGACGCCAAGAGCTTGCTCTCGGAAGCCTTCGAAGAGCTCAAGAAAGTCGAGCTCTTGGACGAGCGCGACCAGGCGCGTGAGCGCGCAGAGGAAAGCGCTCGTGAACAGGCCGATCTCGACAGCATCGGCTTGATGCGCGCGCGGCTTGGCGCGATCGCCTGACATGTCCCTTTAAGTTTCTCATCTAGTTTCTCAGCACCGTTCGAAACCCCGGGCCGCAAGGACCGGGGTTTCTTATTTAATTTCCGCGGGCTGGCGCCAGGGTCGCATGTTTGGCGCAAGGTATGATACGAGGGGTTCCGAACTGCCACTCCCGTGTGTTCAACGGCGATAGGGGATCCGCGATCTTGGGGGACGCTGAATGCTGACGCCGGCTGAGCTGGTCTGGCTGATCGCCGCTGTTGCGAAGGGGGACGAGGCAGCTTTCGAGCGCCTCTATGCCGCGACGCGGGCGAAACTCTATGGCGTCGTGCTTCGTATCTTGCGCCGACAGGATCTTGCAGAGGAGGTCATTCAGGAAGCTTACGTCAAGGTCTGGAACAGTGCAGGGCAGTTCAATCCGGCGCTCGCGTCGCCGATCACGTGGATGGCGTCCATTGCCCGCAACCGCGCCATCGATGTCGTGCGCAAACGCAGCGAGCTTTCGCTGGAAGACGAACCGGAGGCAATGGAGGTCGCGGCCGATAGTCCGGATCCGCTGGCGCGACGCGAAATGACCGAAGAGCTCAAGCGGCTGCTGGAATGCGTCGGCCGCCTTGAGCCCGATCGTCAGAAGCTCGTGCTGTTGGCCTATTACAACGGCTGGAGCCGCGAGCAACTGGCGCAAAAGTTCGAGGCGCCGGTGAACACGGTGAAGACCTGGCTGCGGCGCAGCATGTTGGATATCCGGGAATGCCTTGGACTGTGAAGCATCTGGATCTTAGATGATGACTTACAGCGAAGACCATATCGCGCTCGCCGCGGAATACGCGCTCGGCACCCTCGATGCTGACGAGCGGGCTCAGGTCGAGACCATGATGGCCATCGACAGGGATTTCACGGCGATCGTGCAGGCCTGGGAATTCAGGCTTGGCGTGCTGAACCAGATGGTGGGGTCGGTCGAGCCGCGGCCGATCGTCTGGGAGAACATCAAGGCCGCGATCGAGCATTCCGAACCGCAGGCGCCGCTGGTGCTGCCGGAAGCGGCGCCGGTCGCTTCCGTGGCCGTCGAGCAAGCCCCGGTCGTGGACAACTCGAATGTGATCCAGCTTTCGAATCGGTTCCGACGCTGGCGCAGCATTGCGATGACGGCAAGCGCGATCGCAGCCGCACTGGTCGCGATGCTCGCGATCGAGGTCTATCAGCCGGCTCTCTTGCCTGAGGGCATTCGCCCGAAACCGCGGACGCAGGTGGTCGAGGTGAAGACCCCGTCCACCGCCGCGCCGTCGGCGCAGTATGTCGCGGTGCTGCAGGCTCAGGGCGGTTCGCCGGCCTTCATCCTCACGGTCGACGGCGCGACCAGGAATTTTACGGTCCGCAGGGTCGGCGCCGCCGCCGAGCCTGGTAAAAGCTACGAACTTTGGCTGATCTCCGACAAGCTGCCGCGGCCGCGCTCGCTCGGCGTCATCGGCGGCGGCGACTTCACCACGCGTGCGGTGCTGGCGTCCTACGATAGCGACGTGGTCAACGGTGCGACCTATGCGGTGACGATCGAGCAGCCGGGCGGATCGCCTGACGGCAACCCGCATTCGGCGCCGGTCTATGCCGGCAAGCTGATCGAGACCGTTCCGTCCGCCTCGCAGCCGCCGCGCTAAACCTTGGAAGGCGTCGTTCGCCAAAAAAAGAAAACGCCCGTGGGGAGCGGGCGTTTTCAATAGTCAACTTGGGGGTAGTTGGGGGTCTTCTATATATCCACGTGGCGACTTTGGGGGGCTGATAAAGAGCCGCGTGAATTCCGTAAAAATCGTTAGCGCACCATTGAGGCGTTGGAGTTGGTGATCACGATCGGCTTCCCAGCCTTGATGACGTGCGCGGTCTGGGCGTAGCCGTCGTCCGAATTCGAGCGAGCCGCGATGCCGAGGCCCGCCACCCCGATGCCAGCGACCAGTGCCACGACCACGATCTTGAGATGGGTCGAGCGATCCGCGCTGTAGATCGAATGGTTCACGCAAGCCTCCTGCCAACCTTCCTGCGTCTGTCTGGATTGGTCGCCATCGTCCGCAGGCAGGTTCAACGTCTCGCACGACCTAACCTAGGGATTCACCATCTAGTTCCGAAGAGGCGATCACAAGGCGGTGAAAAGACTTGATCCGGCGCGATCAGAAAGCCGCGGTAATCATAAATAGTCTTATTATTTCAATATATTAGTCGCAGATCACGTTCTGTGACGGAAAATAACCGTCCGCGGGCTTGAGCCGAGATTTCGTTTGCCTGTGACGAAAAAGCACAGGCGAAGCAGGTGCTTCGCTAGACGCTTCCAACGGTTTTCAGCCGCGCCCTGGGATGGATTTCGGCCTGCGACAGCACGGTCGTTTGCGAGCGGAAACGTTCGACCAGCGAGCGCACGAACGGGCGGATCGAAGCCGAGGTGACCAGCACCGGCGCCTCGCCGTCGCGCGCGGCGCGCTCGAAGGCGTCGCGCACCGCGGTCATGAACTCCGAAAGCTTGGAAGGCTGCATGGCGAGGCTGCGTTCCTCGCCCTGGTCGACCAGCGACTCGGCAAAGGCCTGCTCCCACTTCGCCGACAGCGCAATCAGCGGCAGGTAGCCGTTGTGCGAGGTGTTTTGCGCGCAAATTTGCCGCGCCAGCCGGGCGCGGACGTGCTCCACCATGGTCGCGGGATTGCGCGAGAAGGCCAGCGCGTCAGCGATGCCTTCCAAAATGGTCGAAAGATCCCGGATCGAGATGCGCTCGGCCAGGAGCAATTGCAGCACGCGCTGGATGCCCGATATCGTGACTTGGCTCGGCACGATATCCTTGACGAGCTCGCTCTGCTCCTTCGGCAGCTCTTTCAAGAGCTTCTGCACCTCGCCATAGGACAGCAAGTCCGACATGTTGTTCTTCAACAGTTCAGTGAGGTGGGTCGACAGCACGGTGGCGGCATCCACCACCGTGTAGCCCTTCAGTGAGGCTTCCTCCTTCAAGCCGGCATCGACCCAGGTCGCCGGGAGGCCGAAGGTCGGCTCCGTGGTATGGATGCCGGGCACGCCGACCTGACCGCCCGCGGGGTCCATGACCATGAACTGGCTCGGCCAGATCTTCCCGGTGCCGGCGTCGACCTCCTTGATCTTGATGATGTAGGTGTTGGCTTCGAGTTGCACATTGTCGAGGATGCGCACCGCCGGCATCACAAAGCCCATCTCGATCGCCAGCGAGCGGCGCAGCGCCTTGATCTGTTCGGTGAGGCGGTCGGTGCCGTCGGGGCCGTTGACGAGCGGCAGCAGCGCGTATCCGAGTTCGATCTTCAGGTCGTCGATCTTGAGCGCGGTGGCGATCGGCTCTTCCGCGGCCGCCGCTGCCGCCGCGGGAGCCGCCGCGGCACTCGCCTCGGCCGCCTTGACGGCGCGCTTGTGCTTGCGCGCCGACCACGCTAGCGCCGCGGCGCCGCCGCCGAGCGCGAGAAACGGCAGCATCGGAATGCCCGGCAGCATCGCCAGCACCAGCATGACACCGGCCGACATGCCCAGCGCCTGCGGATAGCCGGAAAATTGCTTGATCAGCGCCTTGTCGGCGGCGCCGGAGACGCCGGCCTTGGAGACGAGCAAGCCCGCCGCAGTGGAGACAATCAGCGCCGGCACCTGCGTCACCAACCCGTCGCCGACGGTTAGAAGTGTATAGGTGCGCGCCGCCTCGCCGAACGACAGGCCCTGTTGGGCGACGCCGATGATGATGCCGCCGATGATGTTGATGAAGACCACCATGAGGCCCGCGACGGCGTCGCCGCGCACGAATTTCGAGGCACCGTCCATGGCGCCAAAGAATCCGCTTTCGTCTTCCAGCGCCTTGCGGCGCTCTTTGGCGACCTTCTCGTCGATAAGCCCTGCCGAAAGATCGGCGTCGATCGCCATCTGCTTGCCCGGCATGGCGTCGAGATGGAAGCGGGCCGCGACTTCCGCGATGCGCCCCGAACCCTTGGTGATAACGACGAAGTTCACCGTCACCAGGATCGCAAACACGATGATCCCGATCACGAAATTGCCGCCCATCACGAAATTGCCAAAGGCCTCGATGACGTGGCCGGCAGCATCCGTGCCCTCGTGTCCGCGCGACAGAATCAACCGCGTCGAGGCGAGGTTGAGCGACAGGCGGAGCATCGTAGAAATCAGGAGGATGGTCGGGAACGAGGAGAATTCCAGCGGTGTCTGGATGAACAACGCCGTCATCAGGATCAGGATCGACAGCGTGATCGAGATCGCCAGGAAGAGGTCCAGCACGATCGAGGGCAACGGCAGGATCAAGACCACCAGGATGGTGAGGATGCCGAGCGCCAGCGCGATATCGCCGCGCTTGAGCATGGTGCCGATTTCGCTGAGTTTCGGGAATCCGGTCCCCGGCGTTCCCGCGCCCTGACCTGCTGTCACGTCGACCATCGTTGCCGCTTCCCCCCGCGTATGCCGGTCGCGGGCGCCAAACGTCTGCGCGGCGGCCGAAGGACCACCGTTTCGAAAGTGAGGCACCGCACTGGCGTCCACGGGGGTTCTCCCGTTTTACGCGATCGACGACACTCGACTTCACTCGGCAATTTTTGCCCGGTGTATGGTTAGGAAAGGGTTAATGGGGCAGGTCATTCCGGGGCGATACTTCAGCATCGAACCCGGAAATCTCGAGATTCCGGGTTCACCTTCCGAAAACGTCGCCGTTCTTGCCCAGCCTCGGCGGGGCAGATCGCTTGCCGGAGCAAGGGAGAACTGCGGTCATAGCGCTGGTTTGAGTTTTAGTGAGCATGCCGCATTCCGGCAGCCGGCTTGTTCATCATGCGCAGCATCGCGAGGCCGCCGGTTGTGAAGAAACGCCAGACCAGCAAGCCCGCGAGAATGAGAAAGGCGATGTTGAGCCAGGTCGTGTAATTCCAACTGATGGAGGCATCAACCACGCGCGCGTTGCGCGCTGCGGGGACGAGACCGAGGGCATCAAAGATCAGTTCGACAATGAGCGCGGCAACGGCCATAGCAGCGTAAAAAGTCGCGAACAGAAACGCGGCCATCTTCCATCCGTAGTATTTGCGATAGATGTTCAGGATCGGCAGGATGATCAGATCGGCGAAGATGAAGGCGATGGCGCCGCCGAAACTGATGCCGCCGTTCCACAGCACTGCCGCCAGCGGAATATTGCCGACCGAGCATACGAACGAGATCACCGCGACCAGCGGCCCGATGAAGGGTCCCCATAATTTGGCAAGCAACGGGTGGTCGACGCCGAAGAACGATTGCCAGAATTGAGCCGGTACCCAGGCCGCGAGCGCGCCTGAGATCAGCAGGCCGCCGGCGATATCCATCCAGACCGAAGCCACGTCCATGACGAAATACTGGCTGATCGCGGTAAAACCCTGTTCGGACGTGATCCGCTGCCAAAGCGTGCCGCCGCCCTTGACCGACATATCCATTTCGGCATGGCCTTCCATCCGGCCGGTCAGGCCCCTGTCGGCCTGCTCCCTCGCCTCGTCAAGGAGTCTCCCTTTGAGAAATGATCGAAACAAGATGACCAGCAGCGCGACCATGATCGGCGCACCGACAAACTCGGCCAGCGTGAACTGCCAGCCCATAAACACCAGCATGATAATGGCAAGCTCGACGACGAGATTGGTGGAAGCCATCTCGAACGCCATCGCGGCGGTGAAGTCGGCGCCTTTGCGGAACAGCGCGCGGGCGATGGCGACCGCCGCATAAGAACACGATGACGATGCGGCGCCGAGCGCCAGCGCTTTTGCGATGGTGGCCGGCCGGTCGTCGGGAAGGAGTCGGGCCATTTCCTGATGGGAGACGACCGCCTGCACGACGCCCGACAATGTGAAGCCAAGAATCAACGGCCACAGGATTTCCCATCCCATGGCGAACGCCATTCCGAACGCGCGCAGGATCTGTTCTGTCATGCCCATCGAATTTTGTTCTCAAGTCGCACGCGCCAGAACGATCGCACCAGCCACGATCAGCACTACGCCAGCGGCGCGGCCGAGTCGCTGGTCGAGTGGCAGCAACTTCTCGCATGCAACATAGAGGGCAATGCCGGCAACCCAGACAAGGTTCATGACACCGGCGACGAAAAGCAGCAGCATGAGAAACCAGCAGCAGCCGAGGCAGTAGGCGCCGTGGCGGAACCCCATCCGCAATGCTCCGGCGGCGCCCGGTTGCCAGTGCCGGCTCAGGAACAGCACCGGGCTCTGGCAGTAACGAAGACAGGCGCTCTTGAGAGGCGTGAACTGGTAGAGCCCTGCTGCAAGCAGGATGGCCCCGCCAAACCTGGTGTTCGTGCTTGCTGTCCCCATTGATAGCAGCCCGGCGCGTTCGAGCCCCCACTGTGCCAAGGTCGCGGCCGCGCTGAAACCTGCCCAGGTCAGGAGATAGCCACTGACAAAAACCCAGGCTTCCGCCGCTGGACTGACCGACGCCTGCTGCTTGCGCTTGATTGCCGTGAACAGCAGGACCGTGGGCGTAGCACTCGGCACCATCATGGCAATCATCATGACCCACCACATGGTGAACATGAGCGCAGCGTCGAAAGCCGACCACGGCATCGGCTCCATCTCCATGCCGGCCATGCTCATGTCGATCCCGGCGCCGGCGGCGAGGTAAGCCCAGGCCAGCGCCACTGCTGCGGCAAGGCCGACAGCCATGATCAGGCGGTCGTGCCGCAGCACCTTTTCGAGCGCGGATGTGTCGCTCATGGGTCTCACTTCAGCCGCCGCCGCAAATTTGGACTTTAGAGGAGCCTCAAGCCGCGACCCCCTGAGGCGTCTGCACCACATGGGCGAGCGAACTGTGCGTGCCCTTGGTGTCGAGCTTGATTGCGCCGGTCGAGTGGATGTTGGCTGAGGCAACTTCGGCCGACCTGTGCTCGAAGCCCTCGGGCATCACCACCTGAATGCGATGCGGCGCGCCCGTTATCGGGTTCTTGATTGGCTCGACGTCCGTCTCCAGAACGCCCTTGGCGACCACGCGTGCGACGCGTCCGTTCTTGTCGAAGGAGAACTCGAAGGGCGCGAACACAGGATCATGCACCTTGGTTACGATCAGGCTGAGGATGTGGAATATCGTACCCTCTGCCGAATTCTTGCCCGACATGATGTTGAAGAGCGCCTGGCGCTGTTCCGGCGTGGCGCGCGCATCGATGATCGGCTCAATCTGCCCATTGCCCTCGTGCAACGCTCCGGGAAAATCAACCATCACCATGAACACGAGGTCATCGAGCTTGGTGCTCTCGAAATGCCCCTTGGTAATCCTCATGCCAAGCAGCCCTTTGCAGGCGCCGTGAGTCGGCAGAGCATTGAAATCGCAGGGACAGCCGAATGCGCAATTGCAGTTCTTGATCCATTCCCCTTCGAGACGCCAGTCAGATGCAGCCATGGCACTCCTCCCATTGCGTTGTCAGGTTACGATGCAGTCCGTTGAATATCCTCTTCAGCGTTAGAATACCGGTCAATGCGAGCAAAAGCCGCACCGCATCCACGGAGCAGCGGATTGCGGCTTGAAAATGAGAGCATATCAGCCAACGTCCGCAGCGTACAGGCGGGGCCACGCGTTAGCATCGTGGTTCGATCATCTTGGTGATTTCCTCGGGGAGGGCAAAGATCACCGAGGCCCGATCGCCCATCATCCCGGCCGCCGTGATCGCGGGCGAGCCTTTTTCGGGCCCGTCCCGACCGGAGTCGGTCTTGAATCGCAGGTTGCGTTCCCAGAAGGCGCGAGTCTTGCCGTCGGCAGTCGTCACGCGATAGGTGTCGTGGCAATAGGTGATGGCCTTGACCTGTTGGCTCGGTTCGAGTTTTTTCAGATCTGGCTCGCGTCCACCGCCCGTCATGCCTCCCATCATCCCGCCCATTCCTCCCATCCCTCCCTGTTGCACCATCTGTTGCGGCGCTCCCGGCTTGGTGGCCTCTTTAAGGAAGGCGAGCAGGTCCGCACGAACGCGGGTATCCTTGATGCCTTGGAAGGGCATGTCGTTGTCCGGCACCATGCGCTGCGGATCGGTCAACCAGCCGTTGAGCGAACGGTCGTCCCAGATAATTCCTGACGATTTAAGCGCATCGGAATAACGCTCGAAGCTTAATAGTCCACCGGCCTTGCGGCCCCAAAGATTTGCCAGGCTTGGCCCCGTCATGTTTCGATCGGGCTCGAGCGAATGACATGGCGCGCAAGCCCGGAAATCCTGCTGGCCGCGAGGTACGTCGCCTTTCTGGGCGAAAGCCGGCGAGACTAATGCGATCGCCGCGAGCCCGATCATTACGTACCTGCTCATTCTCAGCCTCCATCGCTTCAGGAACGGAGATATTTGATCAGCGCTGCTGCCGACAGGACCAACACAACAACGACCAGTAGCCAGAAGATCGCCATACCCCACATCATTCCAGGCATCATATCGTTCATCATGGCTCACCTCGCTTCGATTTAGGATGTAGAGGACCGCGGGGTCTTGTCGGCTGTTGCTGCGCCTTCGGTCGAGCCTCGCGTGACGCAGCTCACGCACCTGAACATCATCAACATGCACGGAAGCGCCGCTGCAAGGCGAAGCAGCGTGGATGCGGTCAGCCAGTGCCACTGCAGGGAGATGCCTGCGGTGGCAACCGCTATCGGCAGCAGATACAGCGCGACGCGATACCGAACGAGGTAACTTCTCAAACTATCGCCCGGCGAATTCATGCCACGGGCCACGGGCGATCGCGAGATTGCTCAGATCCAAAACCATCCGAATGCTCCTTCAATTTTGATGGAGGAAGATTGGGAAGGGTTGCGAAAATAAGTCTACCGCAACCCCTCGGCTTTCGGCCGATCACTTAACAGCCAAAGAACCGCGCGCGATCACAATCGCGTATGTCGTTGCGCGCCCGTGGGCATTAGTGGGATTTCGGACCGCCCTGATACCGCCAGCCGGCCGCAGCGTTGTTGGTAGACATCTGAGGCTGCAAGCGCGGCGCTGCGCGGTCATATGCGAACGCAGAATTTACGTCGCCTGGCGCGACAATTCGCTCTTGTGCGCTCCGCTTGGCTTCGCTCGGCCAATAGCTCTTGTCCGAGATCGTCGAGCCCGCGTAGGCCGATGCAGATATTGCCATTAGCGGCAGCGACAGTGAAATCGCAAGAAGGCGTCTTGTTAACATGGTCCAGCTCCATCATTGTTGGAAGCGCGTGATATGCGCTTCTGATGATGAATTCGGAGCAGACCATCGGCCGGTTACAAGCTCACTGCGACGTGAAAGCAACGCGATTACCAACGCAAGAGCCGAGGTCCCAGGGATGCCCCTGCCAAGGTGCACAGCACAATCGTTCCGCCGTACCACACCGCGACAAACGGCAATGAATCGTCTGTGCAATGAAAGGCGTAAGCCATTGCGCTGACGCCGCCAGCAACAAGGCCGGCGAATGCACCGGCGCGAACAAGGTTGGTGGGCGCAGCTCTTCGCACCGCAAAGATAGTCACCGCAAAGGGGACGATGGCGATGATTGGAATCGATAAAAGGCATTCTAGCCACTCGCCGCCCGCGACCATCCTGTTCCAGTGCCCGCTTGGCGTATCCGTAAGGCTGAGCAGGCCCAGTAATGCGATTGCGGCAAACGGCACGGCAACTGCGAGAGGCGATATGCCGCTTTCGCTGCCGGGACGCGCGAGCATGATGAGATAGCGCAACGCCACACCGACCACCGCAAAGGCGAATGCAAGTTTCAATGACAGGAAGAGCGCGGCACGGCTTGTCGTGACGTCGGCGCGGACGCCCAATCCAACCAGCATGATGGCGAGCGCGATGACCGCTCCGACGACGACGGCGATGGAGATTGTCCTTCCAACCCGTCCATGCCGGATCGGTTCGACGTTTGTGCTGAGCATCACCACCAGATCATCCGTCTTCATTTCTGGTCCACCTGCGCAATAAAAGCCGCTAGCGACTGCAATCCGCGATGGATGTTGATCTTGACGCCCGACTCCGAGATGCCGCACAGCACGGCTGCTTCCGCCACGCTTCGCCCTTCCAGCTTCACGCGTTCGATAGCGCAGCGCATTTTTTCCGGCAGCCGTTCCAGCAGCTTTCTGACGTCATGGGAGCTTTCGGCGTCGGCGTTGTCGTCTTGCGCCATGATCTCGGCGCCTTCGTCGATCGGAACGCTCGCAGCCGATCGGGTCCGGCGCAGATAGTCGATGAGCTTGTACCGGGCGATCGTATGCACCCACGGCGTGAAGAGCTCGCGCGTGTCGTAGGTGTGGCGCTTGAGGTGAACGGCAAGTAACACTTCCTGCACCAAATCCTCAGCTTCTGTCGCGCTGCGTCCGATGCGGGCGAGCTTGCCCTTGTAATAAGCCCGGAGCCTGCGGCTAAGCCGATCGAGAAGCGTCCGATATGACGCTGCGTCACCGTCGAGGCTTGCGGCCATCAGCGCCTTGAGTTCCGCTTCGCTCGCCACTAGGCGTATCCCTGGTTATTCGTGGCCGGACTGGTTTCGGTTACAGTTCTTGCCGAAAAAATCATGGCCGCTCAAGATTGGCGGGCACGACCGGTCCACGCAGGCGCCGGAAGCGCGGAGACAAGGTGAAGCCAGAGCCTGCCTCGCGTCTGCGGCGAACTGGCTCCCGGGAATGCCTCTTTCATTCGGCGGGTTCCGGAACGCGCCGACGAGGCTTGATCGGCTCACCTTCGGACGGTGACGGCACCGCCTCGAGGCGATCTTCGTTCGGCAACCGCAATCCCTTCACCAGCCCGAAGATCGCGGGGATCACGATCAGCGTCAGCAGTGTTGACGAAATCATGCCGCCGATCATCGGCACCGCAATGCGTTGCATGATCTCCGATCCGGTGCCGGTGCTCCACATGATCGGGAGCAATCCAGCCATGATGGCAACAACGGTCATCATCTTCGGCCGCACCCGCTCGACCGCGCCCTCCAGGATGGCGTCGTAGAGATCGCTCCGCGTCAGCGCGCGGCCTTCGATCTCGCGAACCGCCTTGATCTCCGCGAGAGCCTGATTGAGGTAGATCAGCATCACCACGCCGGTCTCCGCCGCGACACCGGCAAGGGCGATGAAGCCGACCGCGACGGCGACCGACAGGTTGAAGCCGAGCCACCACATCAGCCAGAGCCCGCCGACCAGCGCGAACGGCACCGAGGCCATCACGATCATCGTCTCGGTGATGGAGCGGAAGTTGAGGTAGAGCAGCAGGAAGATGATCAGAAGCGTCACCGGCACCACGATCTTCAAGCGCGCGGTCGCGCGCTCGAGATATTCGTACTGGCCGCTCCACATCACGTAGTAGCCAGGCGGAAACTGGATGCTGGCTTGCACTGCGCGCTGCGCCTCTGCGACATAGCCGCCGAGGTCACGGTCACGGATGTCGACATAGATATAGTTCGCCAATTGTCCATTTTCGGTCCGGATCGAATTCGGCCCGCGCGCCGGCGCCACCTTCGCGACCTCGCCGAGCGGCACCGCTCCGCCGGCCGGCATCGGCACCAGCACTTCGCTAGCGATGGCCTGCGGATTTTCGCGGAGATCGCGGGGGTAGCGCATGTTGACGGTGAAGCGCTGCCGGCCTTCCACCGTCGTGGTCACGGTTTGTCCGCCCAGCGCCGTTGCGATCGTGTCCTGAACGTCCTGGACCATGATGCCGTAGCGCGCCAGCGCCGCGCGGTCCGGGGTCACTTCGAGATAGTAGCCGCCGATCCCGCGTTCAGCATAGGCGGACGAGGTGCCGGGCACGCTCTTCAGGACGTGTTCGATCTGCTTGGCAAGCTTGTCGATCTCGATCAAATCAGTGCCGATCACCTTGACGCCGATGGGGGTACGGATTCCCGTCGACAGCATGTCGATGCGTGCCTTGATCGGCATGGTCCAGGCGTTGGACAGGCCAGGAAACTGCAGGGCCTTGTCCATTTCCGCGATCAGGCCATCGACCGTGATACCCGGACGCCATGCTTCTTTCGGCTTGAGGTTGACGACGGTCTCGAACATCTCGGGCGGCGCCGGATCGGTCGCAGTCGCGGCGCGACCCGCTTTGCCATAGACCGAAGCCACTTCCGGAAACGACCGGATGATCTTGTCCTGGATCTGCATCAATTCACCGGCCTTGGTGACGGAGATGCCGGGCAATGTTGTCGGCATGTAAAGCAGCGTGCCTTCGTTGAGGTTCGGCATGAATTCGGTGCCGAGCTGGCGCGCCGGCCAGATGGTCACCGCCAGCACAACCAGCGAAAGCAGGATCACCAGCATCTTGGCACGCATCACCGTCTTGATGAGCGGGCGATAGATCCAGATCAGGAAACGGTTGATCGGATTCTTATGCTCCGGAATGATCCGGCCGCGCACGAAAATCACCATCAGCGCGGGCACCAGCGTGACCGACAACAGCGCAGCCGCTGCCATCGAGAATGTCTTGGTGAACGCCAACGGGCTGAACAGGCGTCCTTCCTGCGATTCCAGCGTGAAGATCGGCATGAACGACACGGTGATGATCAGCAGGCTGAAGAACAGCGCCGGCCCGACTTGAGACGCCGCCGCAATCAGGATATCGATCCGCGAACGGCCCGGCTCGGCGCGCTCCAGGTGCTTGTGCGCATTCTCGATCATCACGATTGCCGCATCGACCATGGCGCCGATCGCAATCGCGATGCCGCCCAGGCTCATGATGTTGGAGCCTAACCCCAATAGCTTCATTGCGCCGAACGCCATTAGTACGCCGACCGGCAGCATCAGGATCGCGACCAGCGCGCTGCGGAAATGCAAGAGGAACACGATGCAGACCAGCGCAACGACGATGCTCTCCTCGACCAACGTGTGCTTGAGGGTATCGATGGCGGCATAGATCAGGTTCGAGCGGTCGTAGACCGGCACGATCTCGACGGATTTCGGCAGGCTGCTCGCGATCTCCTTGAAGCGCTTTTTGACGTTCTCGATCACGTCGAGCGCGTTGACGCCGAAGCGCTGCAACACGATGCCGCTGGCGACCTCGCCCTCGCCATTCAGTTCGGTGATGCCGCGCCGTTCGTCCGGACCGAGCTCGACGCGGGCAACGTCACGCAGCAGCACCGGCGTGCCGCCATCGGTCTTGAGCACGACGTTGCCGAGGTCGTTGATGCTCGTCAGATAGCCCTTGCCGCGAATGACATATTCGAACTCCGAAAGTTCGACCGTGCGCCCGCCGACGTCGGCATTGCTGGCACGGATCGCATCCCGCATCCTTTGCATGGTGATGCCGAGGTCGCGCATCCGCTGGGGGTCGAGGACGACGTTGTACTGCTTGACGAAACCGCCGACGCTTGCGACGTCCGCCACGCCTTCGGCCTTGGCGAGCGCGAATTTCAAATTCCAGTCCTGGATGGTGCGGGTGTCGGAAAGATTCAGTTCCTTCGATATCACGGCATATTGGTAAACCCATCCCACGCCGGTGGCGTCCGGGCCGATGGTCGGCGTCACGCCGGCAGGCAATCGCGAGGTCGCGCCGTTGAGGAATTCGAGCACCCGCGAACGCGCCCAATAGATGTCGGTACCGTCTTCGAAGATGACGTAGACAAAGGACACGCCGAAGAACGAGAACCCGCGCACCACTTTCGATTTGGGCACCGTCAGCATGGCCGTGGTCAAGGGATAGGTGACCTGGTCCTCGATCACCTGCGGCGCCTGGCCGGGATATTCGGTGTAGACGATCACCTGCGTATCCGAAAGGTCCGGGATCGCATCCAGCGGCAGATGGACCAGTGCGTAGATTCCGGCCGCAGCCGCGAATCCGGCACCGAAGATGACCAGCAGCAGGTTACGGGCCGACCAGTCGATCAGGCGAGCGATCATGGTTGCCCTCCCGCTTGCGAAAATCCCTTTAGCGCCGCCTTCAGGTTGCTTTCCGCATCGATCAGGAAGTTGGCGGAGACGACGACCGGCTCGCCTACGGTAACGCCCTCGCGGATTTCGACGTAGCCGTCGCCGCGCTGCCCGAGCTTGACGTCGCGCGGCTCAAGTCGACCATCGCCTTTGTCGACAAAGACCGCCTGCCTGCTCCCGGTATCGAGGATGGAGCTGTCCGGCACGGCGAGCACGGGCTCCGAGCTCCCGGTGTTGATCTCGGCATCCACGTACATCTCAGGGCGCAATAGCTCATCCGGATTCGGAAGTTCGATGCGAACGCGACCGGTACGCGTCTGCGCGTTCAGATGCGGATAGATCAGGGCTACTTTCCCGCTGAAAGTGCGATGTGCGAACGCGCGCGGGTGCACGTCAACCGTCTGTCCGATGGCAATCCGATCCAGATCACGCTCGGCGACATCGACCAGAACCCAAACTACCCGATGGTCGACGATGCGGAACAGCACGTCGCCCGGGCCGGCGCGCATTCCGTTCACCGCTGCGCGCTCGATGATCTCGCCATCCTGCGGCGCCAGCCATGGCACCGATGGCGGGAGTTCGCGCGTGCGCTCGATCTCGCCAATGACCTTTTCGGGGACGTTTAGATTCTCCAATCGCCGCCGCGCGCCTTTCAAGGCCTGACTGCCCAACGAGCCGTTGAGGACCGACAAATACTCCGCGGCGGCGGCCGACAGGCTCGGGCCGTAGACTTGCATCAAGGCCTGACCCTTGTGCACGTGGTCGCCGGTGGTAACGTTTTCGACTAAGTCAACGAAGCCTTCGAACCGCAGCGACACGATCGATGCACGGCGCTCGTCGAGTTGTATGGTGCCAGGCGCTCGGATGATCGTCCGGATCACGCGTGGTGCCGCTGCCTCGGATTTGACACCGGTGCGCTGAATCTTTCCGGCCGACAGTTTGATTGAGCCGTCGTCGCTGTCCTCGCCCTCGTAGACGGGGAGGTAGTCCATCCCCATCGAATCTTTCTTTGGTGTCGGCGAGAAATCCGGCAACCCCATCGGGTTGCGGTAATATTTGATTTTTCGATCGGCCGGTGCGGCTTCGGGAGCCGAGGCTTCTTCGAAACTGATATCAGCGTCGGCCGGCACGCCGCGATAGTCGCGCCCGTCCGGCGTCTTCATCGGCGTCAACGAATAAGATGGCTTGCCATCGGGGTCCTGATAATAGACCGGTGTGCCATCGCTCTGCGCGGCCGCCTGTGTCACCACGGCCAAAGACGTTTCGGCCTGGGGATGCGCGCGACCGGCGATGAACCCGCCTGCCGCCGCCGCGATCAACGCGGCGACGGTGGCGCTGGTGAATACGGCGCTGCTCATTTCTGCGCCGTGACGACGATTTTGTTCTCGACCGTGCCGGTTTCGCCCTGCACCTTGGCGCCGAGCGAAAGCTGCCATCGCCCGGCCATGCTTAAGGTAGCTTTGAAGCGATAGGTGCCCGGCTCCGTACCTGGCATCGGCGTGACCTTGGTCACCATCTCCTGCATGCCATCAGGCGCCATATCCAGACGGGTCGCGAAAATGACGGCGTCGGGCACGGGCTTGCCGGTCCTGGTGTTCATCAGCCTGACGGTGATGACCTTGTCCGGCCCGGCCTGCACAGCCTGATCGACGAGTTCGAACTTGTAGTCCTTGATGTCGGCGCGGGCGATGGTGACCGAACCAAGCAACGCAATGCCGGTAAACGCAGCCTGCAAGCCGCGCGCGTAGCGAGACGTCTTCATTTCAGATTCCTCTATTTCGTTGGTCTGCCGCAAAGCGGCGTGCGTTTGTCCGCGCGGCTTTAAGACCACGCGGCAGCGCCGGCGCTGGACGCGCCGATCAGACCAGGATTCGAGGAGGATCTTCCGGGGGCGGATGGCCCAGGCCGTCCGGCCAGGAATCATTTTGCAGGGGCGTGGCCTTGCCCGAAACCGCAAATGGCGGACGGAATGTGGCTGCTGATTGACCGGCCAGGACTTGGCTCATGCAGGCCGCCATGTAGACGCACTTGTCGCAATCAACCGGCGCGGGGGCCTTTGAGGGGCAGCACGGCATGTCGGCCGTCATCTCGTCCGACGTCGCCGACATCGACATATCGTCCACTACGGCCGCCATCGAGACATCCGATGCCATACCGGCCATGACAGGTCGGGAAAGCGGAGCCAACACGAGCCCGGCGATCACAGCGATCGCGAGCAGCCGGCGTATGGTGGTCTGGCGGTTCACCTCCACAAAATCCCACAAAACGGTTCAGATTGATAGTCTGCCTGGCTAACGACGCCGTGATCGACCCACTGCGCGAATGTGTTGCGTCGCTCTATCGTGTAAGAGCGCACAGCGATCAGCCCCAGATCGACCGTTAGCGCCCCACGCTGAATGCGTAGGTACCTTTCTCGCGATGGGTATCTTCGGACACGGCATGCCATTCGACCTTGTAGGCTCCAGGTGGCAACTCCTCGCCGATCGGCACAACCAGTACATTCTTGTTGGCTGGGTCGACCGCCGCCTTGCCTGTCGCGATCAGTCTTCCGCCTTGATCCTTCACCTCCACGCCGGAGAACCGCGGGACCACCGCCTCGTTGAAGGTGATCCGTATCTGCTTGGGCGAGGTCGTTGCGGCCGATCCGGCAGCGGGCTCGGCCGATCGCAGTTCCGGATGAGCGACCGCAGCATTGCCTGAAAGGCTAGCCACGATAAGGGCAACTGCGGATGTTGATTTCAGCTTCGACACGTATTTTCCATGTACTAATCCGAACCGCGGCGGCGGAACCAACTTATTGGATGCAAGGCGGACGACGACGCCGAAACCACGCGAAAAGCGGGCGGAGGATGCCGAGATGCTTGATCACCACGAGAATCACGACGGCTGCCGCAATCGATATCGTCGCGTGCGACGACACATAGTAAAGGATCGCCCCGTGAGCGGCCACGAACAGGCCGATCGCCGCAAGCAATATCAAACGGTGCGCCAGTCGTCGGGCCTGTGGTTTCATGATGCTGATCTTCCTCTGGTGAGGACCATGCTCGAGATTAACATGGAGCGCTCGCGCGTACAAATTGCAAGTCTCTGAAGACGACCGCGCCACTATCGACAATTGTCAACCCTGCTTCGCCGAGCAAAGCGACGATCTCGTCGAGCTTGACTTGGCCATGGCGATGAAAATGCGCGAGAAGCCCTCCTCGATTGCGAGAGCCTCCAAAATCGACCACCAGCGCGCGTCCACAGGGTTTCAGAACCCGACAGATTTCGCGGGCGCATTGTTCGCGGCCTTTGCGCGGCAAGTGATGGAGCATGAGCGTGCTCATCACCGCATCGAATTGAGCGTCCGGAAACGGCAACGCCTGGGCTGCGCCGTTTTTGAAGATGACCTCAAGGCCGGCCTTGCTCGCCTTCTTCTCTGCTCTCGCAAGCATCTGCGGCGAGGCATCAATTCCGTAGACAGTGCCGGTCGAGCCAACGTGCCGCCTGGCTGCGATGGCGAGGCTTCCGGTACCGCAGCCGACGTCAAGGACAGCTTCACCCGATTTAAGATTGGCGAAGCTGAGAATCTTCTCGCGAAAGGCTCGCTCGCGCCCCAGCGTGAGCAGCCAGACTAGAAAATCGTAACGCGCGGCCGCGTGGACGAGCAGGCCGTGCGTGCGCGGCGGTGGATGCCGATCCGTCGTCTCGGTCATATTGTGCTCCTTGGCGACCGCGTCAGCTGACCTCCACGTTGTGGAGCATCGGACAAAACGGGAGGGTTGGCGCGGAATTGGTGTAAGCTGAGCAGTCCGCTGCCCGAAGAACACACCGTACGGATCCGTGCCGAAGTGGACAGCGGAGCGTTACTTGTCCGTTATCTCCTCCCAATTTGCGCAGCGAGGACGCCATGAGGCCTTCGGAAATACCGGTTAAGGATCGGCGGATACAAAAAACGCGGGACCTGCTGCACCGCTCCCTCGCTGCCTTGATCCACGAGAAGCCCTATGATTCGATTTCGGTGAAAGAAATTCTCGATCGTGCCAATGTTGGAAGATCGACTTTCTACACGCACTTTAGCGACAAGGATGAGTTGCTGGTCAGCAGCATTCATGACCTGCTTCGCTCGATTCAAAAAGCCAAGCCGCCATCGTCGGCAAAACGGTCCGAACGGATCATCAGCTTCAGCTTGCCGATCTTCGAACACATCGACCATCATCGGCATGCGGGTGACGCCAGGATGGGCACCAAAAGTCGCGCTCTACTTCGTGATCATCTTCGAGGGGCGCTCGCCGAATTGATCGCCGACGACGTAGGAAAGTGCTTTCCTGGCCAGCAAAAGGCGTCTGGTCAGGTTCCGCCGGACCTTCTGGTCGAATACGTCTCCTCAACGTTCATTCTTGTGCTCAATTGGTGGGTTGAGAGCCGAAGCCGACTGTCGCCAAGAAATGTCAATGACGTGTTTCGAACCTTCGCTCTGCCAACATTGGCGACCCTCGGATTATGATAAGGTACCGGCCCGTCCCGGAACGACAATTCCGCCGCGCCCCAGCGCATCTGCATGCCCAATATTGCGGCATTGTGGGTTGACCCGGAGGCCCGAGCCGCCGAAATTGCGGCTGCCGTGGAAATTGCTTCTGAACTCCCGCCAGTTTCAGCCTCATTCATGCCCGACTCGCCTCGGGCGTGGATTCGTCTTGCCGTGGCCGTGGTGATCGGCTCGCTCGGCAGCGTCGGCATGTGGTCGGTGGTGGTGGCGCTGCCGGTGGTCCAGGGCGAATTTGGCGCCACGCGCGGCACCGCCTCGCTCGCCTACACCATGGTGATGCTCGGCTTCGGTTTCGGCGGTGTAGTGACTGGAAAGATCACTGATCGCTACGGCATCGTCGCCGCGATTGGGCTGGGCATCGGCATCCTCGGCCTCGGCTTCATCGGCGCCGGAATGTCATCGTCGATCTGGCAATTCATCCTGGTGAACTTTGCCATCGGCCTCGGCTCGTCGGCCACCTTCGGCCCGCTGATGGCGGAGGCCTCGCACTGGTTCGAGCGCTATCGGGGCCTTGCCGTCGCGATTGCCGCAAGCGGCAATTATATCGGCGGCGCGATCTGGCCGCCGGTGGTGAATCTTGCGATCCAGTCGGTCGGCTGGCGCAGCACGCACATCGCTGTCGGCATCTTCACGATGCTCGCCATGTCGGTCGCTCTGGTGGTGCTGCGGATGCTGATGGGGGCGGCGGAGCGGCGCAGCCATGTCAACGCGCCGCCGCCGCGTGTCGACTTGCGGCTCTCCACCAACACACTGACGGCGATCCTGTCGCTGGCGAGCATTGCCTGCTGCGTGGCGATGTCGATGCCGCAGGTCCATATCGTCGCCTATTGCGGCGATCTCGGCTATGGCGTTGCGCGCGGCGCGGAGATGCTGTCGCTGATGCTGGGTTTCGGCATCGTCAGCCGCATCGGATCGGGATTTTTGGCCGATCGGATCGGTGGTATTCGCACCCTGTTGATCGGTTCGATCGCGCAAGGCACGGCGCTGTTGCTCTATGTGTTCTTCGACAGCCTTGCCTCGCTTTACCTCATCTCAGCGCTGTTCGGCCTGTTCCAGGGCGGCATCGTGCCGAGCTATGCCATCATCGTGCGCGAGGCGATGCCGGCGGCCGAAGCCGCCACCCGCGTCGGCATCGTGATCTTTGCCTCGGTGCTAGGCATGTCGTTCGGCGGCTGGGTCTCCGGCGTGATCTTCGATGCCACCGGCTCCTATGCGGCCGCCTTCATCAACGGGCTCGCCTGGAACGCGCTCAACATTACGCTGATGGCGGCGCTGCTGCTGCGAGCGCGTGCAAATTCGGAAAAAGCGGATACCCGCTTTGCGGCGCGAATGCGCGCGAGCTGAGCCAGCGCCTCAAAGCGTTTCTTATACCGCGTGCCCGGTCTTGAGCAGAACGCAGCCGATGATCTTCAGGCTGCCGTCGGCCTCGCGCTCCAGCGTATAGAGGGCTTCCCACGCTTCGCCATTGGCATCGACGATATGAACGCGCTGCGCCACCGTGTCGCCGGCGACCCGCGCCTCGCCGAACTTGAAACTCTTGTGGCGGTAGACCGGCGCGTAAGAATTCTGGACCATCGACATGAAGATGTCGGCCTGCGGGAACATCTCGCGGATCGCGGGCGCAGCGTAGGAATAGGCCGCCGCCGCGTCGTCGCGGCCGAAGGCCTCGACCTGGGAGCTGATCACGCCCTGGGCCGTGGCGACATCGTCCGCGGCTAGGGCAGGGGCGATGAGGCCCAGGAGAGCTGCGAGCAGCAGTACGACGATGCGCATGGACTTGGTCATGCGATCCCACCGAGATAGAGCCGCTTGACGATGTCGTTGCCTCTCAATTCGTCGACGGAATCGGCGGCTACGACAATTTCACCATGGACGATGATGTAACCGCGATCGGCGATCCGGATCGCCTGATTGAAGTTTTGCTCCGCCATGAGCACGGTCAGGCCGAGGTGCCGATTGAGTTCGCCGATCTTGGCGATGGTTTGCGAGACCAGGAGCGGCGACAGGCCTACCGAAGGCTCGTCGATCAACAGCAGGCGTGGCGACGACATCAGCGCGCGCGCAATGGCAAGCATCTGCTGCTGCCCGCCCGACATGGTGCCGGCGAGCTGGCTCTTTCGTTCCGCGAGAGCCGGAAATGTCTCGAAGGCAAGCGCAAGATTGCGATCGATGTTGCGCCGGGCGGCCTTGCGGAAGGCGCCGAGCATCAGATTTTCCAACACGGTCAGCTTGGGAAACAGCCGCCGCCCCTCGGGAACCAGCGCGACGCCGAGATCGACGATGGCCTCGGTCGACAGCCTAGTCAGATCATGCGCCATTCCGTCGATTGTCAGCGACATGCTGCCACGCTGCGGCCGAACCAGGCCGGCGACGCACTTCATCAGCGTGCTCTTGCCGTTGCCGTTGGTGCCGAGCAATGCGACGGTTTCGCCAGCCTCGACATGGAGCGTGACACCGCGCAGCGCTTTAACGGCGCCGTAACCCGCATCAAGGTCATTGATGGCAAGGCTAAGTGCCAAGATAGGCCTCCTGCACGCGCTGGTTAGCCATCACTTCGGACGGCGTCCCGATTGCTATGATCCGGCCGGCGTCGAGACACATCACGCGGTCCGAAAACCGCATCACCGCCTGCATGATGTGCTCGATCATGATGATGGTGATGTCCCTGCTCGCGAGGCTCATGAGCAGATCAAGCACCTCGTCGACTTCCGAGCTGGAAAGGCCGGCCATGGCCTCGTCGGAAATCAGCAGTTTCGGGTGCGTCGCCATCGCGCGGGCGAGCTCCATCTTGCGCAATTCCACCTGGCTAAGCCTGGTGGCCGAGACGTCCGCCTTCGAGGCGAGCCCCATCTGCGTCAGGATGGACATCACGGTGTCGCGCCGCTGCGCGGCCAGGATGAAGTCGCCGCCAACGCTCGCGAAGTCGAGCGCCACCAAGAGGTTTTCGGCAACCGTCATGCTTTTGAACGGCCGCGGGATCTGGAAGCTGCGCGCAATGCCGCGGCGCGTGCGTACATGCGGCTGCAACCGCGTGATATCCTCCTCGCGGAACACCACGGTGCCGGTCTCGGTACGGAATGCACCGGAAATACAGTTGATCAGCGTGGTCTTTCCCGAGCCGTTCGGGCCGATGAGGCCGAAGCGCTCTCCCGGACGAATCTCGACACTGACATTGTCAAGCGCGGTGAAGCCGCCGAAACGTTTGGTTAGCGCGGCGACCCGCAGCAACGGTGCCTGGGTTTCGGGGGCCGTCATTCCTTGCCCTCGCTGCGATTGCGCAAGACCCTTCGGATCAGACCAATGATGCCCTCAGGTGCTGCCACCACGAACAACACCAGCATCACCCCGAGTACCAGCACGTTGACTTCCGACGAGATGGTGACAGTCAGCAATTGTTGCGTCGCGCCCAGCAGGATCGCGCCGACGACCGGGCCGGCCCAATGGGCGGTGCCGCCGATCAGCGACATCGCGAGCACTGAAACGGAGTAGTTGAGATTGAACGCGGACGAGGGATCAGCATATTGCAGGTACATCGCGGCAGGGGCGCCGGCCGCGCACATCAGCGCCCCGGAGATGACGCACGCCAGGAGCTTCAGCCGCAGTGTCGGCACGCCCGTGCATTCCGCGGCGAGCTCGTCGTCCTTGATCGCCTGCAAGCCGCGGCCAATCCATGAATTTTGAATGTAGCGCGAGATCGCGACCGCCAGCACCACGAGGAGCGCCTGGATGAAAAACAGCATCTGCACGTAGTTGTTGAACGGCTCCGTCACCATCGGCCGCTGCAACTGAATGCCAGCCGAGCCGCCGACATACCGCCAATTGGTTATCGATGTCTCGATCACAATCGTGGCCGCAATCGTCGCGATCGAGAAGAAGATGCCCTGCATGCGCAAGGTTAGGAGGCCGAGGGCGAACCCCATCAGGGCGCCGACGGCAGCTGCGGCCGCGATCTGCGCGGCAAGCGGCGCGTCAAAAGCCTTGAGCAGGAATACGGCCGTGTAGACGCCCATGCCGAAAAACGCGCTAGTGCCGAAATTCACGTAACCGGCATAGCCGCCGAGGATGCTCCATGCGACGGCCAGCACGATGAACTGCAGGATCACGTAGCAGGCAAAGAACGGATATTGGTTGCCGATCACCTGCGTCATCAGCAGCGCGGCGGCGAGAAACAGGGTAGCTCCGATCCAGAAGAAGATACCGTTACGCTTCATGATCGCCTGCCGAACAGGCCCTGCGGCCGGACGGCGAGAACGCCGAGCAGCATCGCGAACGAAATGGCCGGCGCCCAGGAGGCGCCGAACAGCGTCAGGACGATCGTTTCGGCGACGCCGAGGATGATGGCGGCGACGAGCGTGCCGGTCATGCTGCCGAGCCCCGCCATGACCACGACACAGAATGTCCGCCCGATATAGGTGCGGTCGAGCGTCGGCTCGACGGGAGCGACGATAATGAGCAAGGCGCCGGCGATCCCGAGCACGGCGGTTGCAATACCGAACGCCCATTGCTTGATCCGGATCGGGTTGACGCCCATCAACCGCAGCGCCTCCTGATCTTGTGCGACCGCGCGGATCGCGCGTCCCATGAACGTTCGCGACAGGTACAGCGTCAGCAGGATCGTCAGCGCAGCGGCGACGGCGAACGCGACCAGCAGCCGGAACGGAATCCGCGTATCGGCGATCCGCCAGGCCTTGCCGACATAGGTCGCCGTGACCGAGCGCTGATCCACACCGAATTGCAGGATGATCAGAACTTCGATGATGAATGCGATGCCGAAAAAGAATGCAATGCCGCGGACGCCGGCGTCGCTGCCCCGCCTTTCAAAGGTCTCGTAATAGAGGCGATAGGCGGCGAGGCCGAACAGAAAGAATAACGGCGTGATCAGGAGCCCGGCCAGCAGAGGATCAACCCCATAACGCTCGTTGAGGAAGAACACCGCGTAGGACGCCAGCACCAGGAAGGCCGGATGCGCGACGTGGGGAACGTCAAGCAGACCGAACGCGACGGACAATCCGAGACTGACCGCAGCATAGAAACAGCCAAGCAGCACGCCGGTCACCACCGCATCGAGCAGCAGGTCCATTGAAAACAATTGAGGTCCCCCTTGACCGGCTTGGGCCCGCCTTCCCGATCGGTGGCTGCCGGCTATTCAACTCCCTGCCCGGGATTGTTTGCACTGACCCCGGGCAGCCACGCGATGGCCTCGAAGCTGCTAGTTCCGCGCGGCTTCAAACGGAGTGACCAGATCGCCAGATTTCAATTTCTCCGGGAACAGGATCACCTGCTTGCCCGAAGAGCGGAACTGCTCGATGTTCTTGTCCGTGATGCCGCGGAATTGGGCCTGCAGCACCGCGTTTTCCTTGCGCTCGCCGTCGGGCCCAAAGGTCATCGGGCCGACGATGGTCTGCATCTCATGCTCATGCAGATATTTTGCCATCGCCTTCTGGTCGAGCGACCCGACCGCCTTGACCGCCGCCTCGACGAGCTGGCCGCTGGCGTAGCCGAACGGCGCAAGATAGTAGCCGAGCGGATCGACCTTGGCTTCCACCGCGCGCTTTGTATATTTGTCGAAGAACTCCTTGGTGCCCTCGTAATACATTTTCGGTTCCGGGAGCCATGAGTTGTAGTTGACGACGCCATTGAGCAGCGAGCCCATATTCTCCATCACCGCGCCGAATTGCAGGCCGACCATGCCGCCGCCAAAAACCTTGACGTTGTCGCCGATCCCAACCTCGTTGACGGCGCGCAGGATGCCAGCCGAATCCGGCGGGTACGACGAAACATAAACCACGTCGGGTTTTGCCGCCTTCAGCGCGCGAACGATGCTTGAGAATTCCACCGTGTTTGGCGGATAGGCCTGATCGAAGACAATCGGCATGTTGCGCTTCTTTGCGACCTCGCGCGCGATCACCACCAGATTCTGGGCGAATTCCTGGTCGGCTGACAGAAACGCAACACTCTTGGCGCCGGCCTTCTGGGCGATATCGAGGAACGAATCCGGCCAGCTGTCCGGCGGCCCCCACGGCGCATTGTTGAACCACATGTCGTGCTGGACTTTGCTGTTGACCTGAAACGAGAAGTTCCCCATCAGCAACAGGCCGCGCTGCTTGACCATCGGCATGAGCGGCGCCGTCGGCACGGTCGCATAGGGGGCGAACAGGAGATCGACCTTGTCGACATCCAGCAGCTTCGAATAGATCGCAGGCGTCTCTGAAGCGCTCGACTTGTCGTCATAGACGACAAGTTCGACTTTGCGGCCCAGCAGGCCCCCCTTGGCGTTGACATCGTCCCGCCAGATCTCGATGCCGAGCAGCGAGGCCTTGCCGCCGCCGGCGAGGCCGCCGGTTTGCGGCATGCTCATGCCGATTTTGATCGGCGGCTGTTGAGCGACCACGCCAGAAGTCAGCCCGACCATGGCAACGGCGATCACTCCGCCGAAAAGCGTCCTGCGTTTCATTGATTCTCCCCTTACGTCTCTTTTTTGATTGCCTGCCCGCGTCCGGGTTCTTCGCCGGATTGCCGACAGTACGGTGCCGCGTCGAAACTGGTGTCCAGGTCTTAAGCGCCCTTATAGGAACGTTAGAACTAAAGGCAGACCGGCCACAAGCCACAATAGGACTCTAGGATGGTTTTGGGGCTTAACGTTGGTGCGGTTAACCTCCGGCGAGGCCGATGCGGGCATCAAGTCCGCCACGCTAGCCGGCGGCCGATGCGGGCGATTGCCCGGTCCTTGCCGTCGGCTTCAAAATCGCGGCCGGATCGGAGCCGACGCGTCCGCTGGTCTTGTCGGCCGCTCCTTCGCGCGACAGCCGCATGTCGAAGCGGATGCTCGGCAGTCCCTTGATGGGACAGCTCGGATCGTTGGTCTCGATTTCGACGGCGAGGTCACCCGACGGGCCGAATACGACGTCGTCCGCAATATACGGATCGTCGCGCAGGTAGAGAGCCGTCACCAATTCACGGTAACCGGGTGCACCGACGAGGAAGTGAATATGGGCTGGCCTCATGCCATGACGCCCTTGTGCCCTGACCATGGCGCCCACGGGGCCATCCATCGGAATCGAGTACCCGATCGGTTTGACCGTCCGCAGCACATAGACACCATCCGCATCCGTGGTGAACACGCCGCGATAGTCGGTTGAAGCGGCATTTTCCTGAATGTCGTAGAGGCCGTCGGCGCCGGTTTGCCAGATCGAAACGGTCGCGTTGGCGAGCGGCTTGCCATTGACGTCGCTCACACGGCCGTAGAGTACGCACTCGCTTCCGGGCTTCACGGTCCTGGCGATGTGGCTGCCCGCCGACAGGCTTGGCGAAGCCTCGCGGTAGAACGGGCCGAGCAAGCTTGTATGGGTGCCTTCTTCGACCGCCGTATTGTCGTGCAGGCCGTTGACGAGAGCCGACAGGCCAAGGGTATCCGAAAGCAGAATGCATTCCTGCCGCGCGGGCGTACAGATTTTGCCGACCGCGGTCATGAATTCTATGCCCTTGATCCATTCCGCCGGGGTCAGGTTCACCTCTCGGGCAAAGGCATGCAAGTGCTTCACCGCGGATGCCATCACTTCCCTCATCCGCGGATCAGGCGTCATCGCCATCTGATCAAGCACCGCGTCTGTAATCGTTTCCGGCGTCAGCTCCCCCATGCGTCCCTCCATTTTGAATCAACGGTTATGCCGCATTGCGTTTAGCCTACCGCCCTCCGGGCACCATCGCTAGCCCTCCTACCCAACGCCTTCAGCTCGAATTGATACGATGTCTTCTAGCGCGCATTGGGGAGCGAACTGATGGGCCGCGGGTTGCTATGATGCCGTGTGTCGCCGTACGGCACAAAGAGATGCACAATGGCGACGCCAACGTGCCGAGTGACTTGAAATCCGCCCGACACCTCGGCGAGCGCGATAAAAAATAGACAATAAAAGTACGTTCGATATCGCGATTCCAGAACGAGAACACGTCCGGCGACAAGCTTCCCCACGATTTCGCTATTAACCGCAAAAGCCACGGTGACGCCGAGCATGGCGCCGGCCAAGATGTCGCTCGGATAGTGTATTCCTAAATAGACGCGCGATATGGCGACGTACGCCGCAAATACTGCAAACAGTAAACCCGCCCGCCAGGATATCAGCCAGAAACAGGCGGCAATCGCAAAAAGATACGTGGCGTTATCGCTTGGGAAACTACTCCAGTTCTCCAGATCTGCGTGCCACTCAAAGCCCGGCGCATTGGCTCCGACGCTGAACATGGGTCGATAACGAAATGGCAGGAAGGTGGACAAGACGCGATTGAGGACAAGCGACAGCGCCACCGCGAGCAACATAATGATGAGAGTTTGGTGCCGACGCGTCGTGTCCTTCTCGGACGAAAACCACAACGCGCCGACGATCCCCATAAAGAATGGGCCAATCACAGACGTACTGTCGGAGGCGAGGCGGTCAAGCACTGGGCTCGAACCACAAAAATGGTTCAACGCCCGGTACAGCGACAGGTCGAGTCCCAGCAGGTAGTCCATCTCTTAGCGCTTCAAATGATCAAGTTAAGAACATAAGCATCTTGGGCCCATACCTATTCCAATCCTCCCGCGGTGATTGAGTCAATCGTCGATGTGCCAGTTCGGGACGGATAGGCGCTCCGTCGGTCCACGTGGGTGGTGGGCCGGTTGCTCTGAGCGGACGATCCTTTCTGGTCCGGCCGACAAATTTCGGAGTTTGTCGCGGCATCTTTATTTTCAAGCCAATACCGGATGGCATAAGATGTTCTGCGAGGCAGGAAGGGGGATGTAATGTTTCTGCGGAATCTTGCGCTGCGGTGGATCGAACGAAATCTGAAATTGACCTGTCCGCATTGTAAGAGACCCTCCTCGCTGGAGACCTTTAAACGCGGACGCTACTTGCTTGCACAGGAAGAGCTAACTTGTGAGCAATGCAACGAGACCAGTCCCGTCGCGTTTTGGCGCTACCATGGATTATTCCCCGCGACCGATAAGGACAACTTGCCGCTGGCGGGTTAGCAATACCGCAAGATCATCTCCCCTGATCGGAGCGGTCAAACCAGTGTAGTTCTTACTGAAGCGAAGCTGCGAACTCCGGATCAAGCGGTCGCACGACTTCCTGGATGTAAGTCTTTCCGTCTGCTGAGCCGCGACGATAGGCGCGGACGATGGCGTCCTTCATATCGGGACGACGGGTCAGGATCAGACGAATATCGCCGCGAGCCAGGTCTTTCAGTTCGGGATCGGCGATGGCGGCCGAGACGGCGAAGGTGCTGAGACGCGCCGCGGCCACGTCGGCGGCGGCGGGCGAGGTAAGATACGACATCTTGAGCGCTCCAGCGCCGCGGTCGCCGATAGACTCGCGTCCTTGAAGTATCGCGATCAGCAGCCACGTGCGCGACGAATGTGGAGCCAGCAATACCGACCGCCGGGCCAAGGTCAGGGCAAGTTGTTGCGCCTCCCTCATCTCTGACGACGTCGCTGCCTTGCCCGATTTGAGGATGGGTGCGGCACGCGCAAAGGCAATATCGGAGAGCAGATCCCCCCTCAAGGAGGCGGCTGCGGGCTGATCCAAAAGCCACGCATCGGGCCTTGTGTCGCGCGCCGCGAGGGCTTCGGTGAGACCTGGCGTTCGGGGTGTCGTGGCCTCCGCGAAAATCGTAACTGTCGAGAACCAACATAAGATCACGGCCGCCTGCGACGTTGCGATCCTAAACCAGGTGGAGTGATACTTCATCGGCATTGGCTAGATCGTCAACATCTGTTCTCCCTGGATCGTCAATAAGGTTAGAACGCCCGTGGCGTAGGCGCCAGTGTCGATGTTGATCCGGTTCGACCGAATATCAGGTTTCGGAACGGGCGTGTGGCCATGCACGACAAACTTGCCGAAATCCTCCTCGCTCAGGAGAAAGTCGTCGCGGATCCACAGCAAGTCTTCTTCACGTTGCTTTGGCAGCGGGACGCCGGGTCTGACGCCGGCATGGACGAAAAAGAAGTCTCCACACAAAAAGCTCAGTTTCAGATTGTCGAAGAATCGCCGATGATGCTCCGGCATGCCATGCCGCAGCGCATGCACAAGTTCGTATTGTTCGTCGCGATCCGGCCTCATTGACGGCGCTAACCCATATGACATCAAGGTCTGAAACCCGCCGAACTCCCTCCATGCTTCAAGGCGGCTCGCGTCCTGCAGCACTTCCAGTAGAAATGCTTCGTGGTTGCCCTTGAGAAAAACGGACTCGTGTGTCCGGCTGCGCTCGATCAATAAGTCGATAGTTTGGCGCGAGGCTGGACCGCGATCGATGTAATCGCCGAGAAAAACGTGCAGGGCTCGCGCCGGTGCCGTGCGCGACAGATGAAGGTCGATTGCGGCGAATACGTCCTGAAGCTGACGTGCGCAACCGTGGATATCGCTGATCGCAAAAATGCAAATTCCGTCAGGCAGTTTCGGTCTGAATCTGCGGTTCGGTTTGAATTCGCGCATGTCACAGCTCCATGTTCTGATGCTCTGAACGAGCTCAAAAGCCTCGGGCCCGACATCCTTGGCGTTTCACGTTTACCTTGCAGCTTTACTTTAGCTCAGCTGAACCTGTCGTTGAACCTCAGGCAGGACGCCTGCCGATGGACTGCGAAAGCCCCAGGCCGATAATGATTGCTGCCATCATCTGAACCGCCAGCTCGGTGAAGCTGGCATCGCAAAGGGCCTCGAAAGAGGCCGTGACAAGGCAGCCCGCAGCGCCGGCCGCGTAGAAGGAATCCCTGCCTCGCGCCAATGCGCCTCGAAACAACGTCGCGATGAGTTGAAGGAGCAGGGCGATAGTTGCGAGCAGCCCGACGTATCCCCATTCCAGGATCAGCAACATCACGGTGTTAATGGCGGTCTCGCCGGGGGCGCCGGTGGCATCGCGATAAATTGCGGCAACCGCCCCGTAGGTACCCACGCCGGCGCCGGCCCACGTTGCATCTGAGACCATGCGCAACGCCGCCGTGGCATCGTCCGTCGAGACGACATTCGCGAACCGAAACAGTGGACTGAGGCCAGGATTTGCCGCAAAACGCAACGCGACCCCGCCCGCGCATGCTACGGCGACTGCAGTGCAAACGGTTGCAGCAGTCCAGCGACTGAAGTTGAGACGGCGGATCAACACGACGAGACCAAAGGCCGTCACGCCAAAAGCAGCCGCCAGGAGCGTGTCAGGAGACGCCAAATGGACAAGGGCGATCAGGCAAATGACTTCGCCGCCAATGCCGGCCAGCATCATGCCAATATGCTCGTGCAGGGAATGCGGCTCCCGGGACCCACGCGTCTTATAGCGTTCGTTGGTGCGCACGACGAATGCAACGTTTAAAATCGAGCCAAACGCGGCGAGCGCCAATAGAGGACGGACGACGTCGCGTGGCGCATATGCAGATTTGAGAGCGGGCAATTCGCTAAGCAGGGTCAACTCGATCGCGGCAAACGTGGTGATCGTACAGATCCCGAACAGGAGACGCTCGGCGCGTACGCGGTCTCTGGTCAGGACCGCCGTTACGAACGCCAGTGCGGCCAGGCTCAAATATCCAAACAGGGCTCTCAACGTAAACCCGAGATCGATACTGATATGGCCGGACAGTGATTCGGAGACGGCCGCGGCGGCGCTGCGCCAAATCGGATGGTCAATGGATCCGAGCGGGATCGGGATCATCTGCACGGCCATCCACAATGCCGGCAGCAGAGCCGTGGCGGCAAGCGGCTTGGTGATCTCAAGGCTGCGCTGAACGTCGGCTTCCGGCGCGCTCGGCAACAGCACCAGCAACAACGCGACGACCAGCGTCAGCAACTGCGGCCCAAGCCATCCCGGTTTGATGGCGAGCACCGGCGTCGCAGCGATTACCGCAAAGAGCAATCCAAACTGCAGGATGAGGCTGTGAGTTTTGTTCACGAAAATATCATGAGCGCTGCAAGGAACTTTGCGCATCCGATCGAAACCGGCGGAAACCACAGAAGGAAAATTCCCATCGTCAACGCTCGTTGCCATTTCACGTGAGCACCGAATTTTTAATTCTTGTTAGGAACCGCGACGGGGGGACACGCCTGTATACAACCGGACGATCATGCATCAAATCAGTTCAACACTGCGCGAGCTTTTGCTCTGCACAATCTTTGTCGTTGCGCCGCACCAATTCGGCCATTAATTTTTTCTTAGCATCATTCCAACCTGCGAAGGGGCATCGGGGGCAACCGCGAAGACATAACGAATGGGTCCATGCGCGCATGAAAACTCAATTGGAATTCCGAAAGAGTTGTCATCAAGGTTCACCCCGAAAGGATTCACCCCGAAGCAAACGTAGCAGTCAGCTATCAATTCTGTGGACCAGCGGAGGCGATCATGGTGCCTCTCGCTGAACGAAAATTCCAGGGCGACGCCTCGGATGATCAGGCCGCGACGGCTCCACGCGCAGTGTCGGCGGCACGACAACGGGAAAAAACTGCAAGGCAGTATGCCGCGAACGACGAGGCCGGCGATCTGCTGGATCAAGCCCGGCCGGCCCAGAGGCTGCAGATTCCCTGCGCGGCTATCGGAGCCCTGTTCGCCACCGCCGATGCTGCCGCGATTACGCTGGCAAGCTTGCTGGGAGCAGGCGGCTACCAGCAGTTCATCTCGCATGTGCCGTGGAATCTGAACTTCCATGTCGGGGCGGGACTTACCGCGGCGCTGCTTTACGGGCTCATCGGACGATCGTCGGGTTTCTATCTGATCTCCGATATCTTCTCTGTTCGACGAAATACGTCGAGCATCGTCTGGCAGCTGTTCTTTACCGCTCTTCTGCTGGCGCTGTTGGCGTTTCTGTTCCGGATCGGCATCGAATTTTCGCGAGGCTCGATCATTTGCTTTACCCTTGTGGCGCTTCCGCTGCTGTTCGCCTCGCGCAGTCTCATGAAGGGGGCGCTGGCATCGGCTGTGCGGCGGGGTCGGGTGCAGGGCCGCCGCGTGGTCTTGGTTGGACTGCGCGACGAATTGGCGGTCATCAGTCAGACGGAGCTACTGCTCCGGTTCGGATTGACGGAAGTGGCCCGTGTCGCGTTCCCCAAATGCGGAAGTTGGTCGTTGGCGGCCAACAAGGGCATCCTGGAATCACTGGACGCGGCGTTGGCGCTGGCCCGTGACCGCGAAGCCGAAGAAATCGTTCTGGCGCTCTGTTGGAACGATACAAGGAGTATCGAGCTCGTCCGCGAAAGGCTTCGCAGTTCACCGCTGCCGGTTCAGCTTTTGCCCGATCAGAAGGTTCGCAATCTGATCGTAAACCCCAGCTTCTCGGTCGGTCGTTCGTTCGCAGTCGGCATCCAGCGGGCACCGCTTTCGAAATCCGAGCAATTCGCAAAGCGCGTGTTCGACATCGCGACCGCCGGAATCGCGCTGGTGCTGCTGTTGCCGCTGTTGCTGCTGACAGCGCTGGCAATCAAGCTCGACTCGCCCGGGCCGGTGTTTTTCCGGCAACAGCGGAGCGGGTTCAACGCCAAACGGTTCCTGATCTTCAAATTCCGCACCATGACGGTGATGGAAGACGGCAACAACGTGATCCAAGCGACACAACATGATCCACGCGTCAGCAGGTTCGGCGCAATATTGCGAGCCACCAGTATCGATGAGCTGCCGCAGCTATTCAACGTTCTGCTCGGCGACATGTCTTTGATCGGTCCGCGTCCGCACGCGCTCGCTCACGATGGCTACTACAGCAGATTGCTGTCGGAATACGCATTCCGGCATCACGTCAAACCCGGAATAACCGGTTGGGCGCAAATTCAAGGCGCTCGGGGCAGGACGGAGCAAGTCGAGTTGATGAAGAAGCGCATCGACTTCGATCTCTGGTACATCAACAACTGGAGCGTTGGGCTCGACTTGCTGATCCTGCTTCGAACGTTTGCCGAAGTGCTGCGCCATAGAAACGCGTATTGAGGCACGTCGGCATGCGTATCGTGCACGTGGTTCGCCAGTTTTATCCGGCCATCGGTGGATTCGAGAGCGTCGTCTGGGAGCTCGCCACGCGACAGGCTGGCGAGGGCCACACGGTGCGAGTCATAACGCTGGACAGGTTGTTCAAAACCGACAAACCCGCGAAGCTCGCGGCGCGCGAGACGATCGCCGGGATCGAAATTATCAGGATACCATTTGTCGGATCTTCGCGTTATCCGATCGCCCCGGCGGCCTTGCGGCACATCGGAGATGCCGACGTCGTTCACGTGCATGCGATCGATTTCTTCTTCGACTTTCTGGCCTGGACCAAGCTGCTGCACCACAAGAAGCTTGTCGTCTCCACCCACGGCGGATTTTTCCATACGTCTTTCGCCGCGCGGCTCAAGCAAATCTACTTTGCCACGGTCACACGGGTATCGATGGTTTGGTACGACGGTGTCGCCGCAGTGAGCTTGATCGACCAGAGCCAGTTTAGCCGGATCAGGGCGCGCGGCCTGGTCTGCATCGAGAACGGCGTGAACATCTCGAAATTTAAGGACGCCGCGTCGCGGCATCCTGTCAAGTCGATGATCTGGATCGGCAGGTTCTCGGACAACAAGCGGCTCGACCGGCTGATCCTCTTCCTTGCCGCGCTGCTGCGGCGTGATGCTGACTGGAGACTGACCATCGCGGGGCAGCCGTGGGATCTTGGCGTGCGGCAACTGCATGGGTTGGCCCATGCCTGCGGCGTCGGCGACGCGCTCACGATCGTCGAATCGCCTGGGGATGCACAGATCAGGAAGCTGATCGGGAGCTGTTCGATCATTGTGTCCTGCTCCGAATACGAGGGATTCGGGATCGCTGCGATCGAGGGTATGTCGGCGGGCCTGTTTCCGCTGTTGAGCAAAATTGCGCCGTTCGAGCGGTTAATCGCAGACAGCGGCGTTGGCTTGAACGTGAATTTTGACGAGGCCGATGGCGCTGCTGCGGCTTTTTTGCAGCGATGGCAGGAAGCCGCGGACGACTATTCGTCGTCTCGGAAAAAATCGATGGCGGCTGCTTCACGCCACAGCTGGGAGCATGTGTCGCGGCGCTATCAGTCATTCTATGACGACGTGCTCGGTGCGAGGCGCCGTACCATTCTCGACGTGCCCGTCTTTGTCGGCACCCGGGCCGAGGCGGTCGACAAGATCGATGCGGAATACGACCAGGCCACCTCGACGATCGTCGCTTTTGCCAACGCCAACGCGCTCAACGTTGCTTCGAGCGACGACAGGTTCTGCGCCGTCTTGAAGCGATGCCTGGTGATGAACGATGGCGTTGGCGTCGACGCCGCAAGCCGCATCCTGTTCGGGTCAAGCTTTCCGCAAAATCTGAATGGCACCGATTTTACGCCGTACTACTTCAGGAATACGCGGAACAGTTATCGAATATTTTTTCTTGGAAGCTCTTCCGGGGTCGCCGAACGTGCGGCCGCGAGGCTGATCGCGATCTGCGGCGGTCGGCACCGGATCGCAGGTTGTCAGAATGGCTACTCCCGTACCGGCGACACCGTGGCAATCCGAGCCAAGATCATCGCATCACAGGCCGATGTCGTGCTGGTGGCCATGGGCAACCCGATGCAGGAGATGTGGCTTGCCGAAAATCTCGAGGCCACTGGCTGCCGCCTGGGCTTCGGCGTCGGCGCACTATTCGATTTTCTCGCAGGAGACGTCTCGCGGGCGCCGCCGTGGGTGCGCGCGGCGCGACTGGAATGGCTGTATCGGCTGTTGCGCGAGCCCGGGCGGCTATGGCGTCGCTACCTGTTGGGCAATCCGGTGTTTCTGATGCGGGTGCTTGGTCAGTGGTGGTCCGGAGCGAGGGTGTAGTTCATTGGCAAAGCCAGCGCCGACATCGGAAGGATCGGAAGGCATTGTTTTTGCCTATGCCTATAATTTCATGGGGATGACCGAAGGGAGTGCTAACCGAGCGCTACAATTGCTTCGTTTCCTACGACGACGGGGCCACCGTGTGACCGTCTATTCGAAGAATTACCGCTCCAGTTCCAAAGCCGGAAAGAACAACTGGCGAGCAATCGACGAGGCCGTGTTCGCGGAGCAATTCCCGGAATTCAACCTGAAAATTGAAGCCTGGTCGGTCTTCGATGAGCCCCTTCGGTTATGCAAGAACCTGCTGATCACATGTTTTCCCAAACTGACCAAGCGCCTGCTGAAAATTCGCGTTCCCGGAATCGCTCCAAAGTGGAAGCAGATCAAGGACGGCAAACCGCGGCTCTTGATCGTGGGCTATGCCCATACGGTAACTTACTTCAACGGGTTGGTTGGCGAGGATTGGATCATCGATCAGAACGATATTGAATTTTTATTGAACAGACGGGTCTCGGGGCGCCCCACCTATCATCTTTCAGTTCTATTGCGTGCGCGCCGCGAACTGGGAATCTTAGAGGCCTCAACGATGGTACTCAGCAATTCTTACGCAGAATGGCTGATCGGCCGATCGCTTATTGATCGACCAAAGCTTGTGCTCTTCCCCTATTTGAACGATTTCGGCGATCACTCAGTTGTTCGAACGCCGCCGGTTTGCGATTTTGCCTACGACCTTCTGTTTGTCGGCACCAAGCACCATTTCAATGTGATCGGCCTCCGCGAATTCTTGATCGACTTCATCTCCGCCGGAATTAACTGCAGGCTTGCGATTGCAGGCTCCGTCGGCGATGCGGAGATTGTCAGGGATATTGCGAGCACGACAAGTTGCGTGTTCATTCTCGGATATGTCGATAACTTGCACGAGCTCTATTCGAAGTCTCGTGCGTCGATCTGCCCGGTTAGCGGCGGGGGAACAAAGACCAAGATTATTGAATCCCTTCAATATGCGCGGCCGGTATTTGCGTCATTGCAGGCGTGCGAAGGGCTTATTCCTGGCTTCGAGACGTGTGTTTTTCCGTTGGATCAAAGGACTATTCGCAAATTTCTCGCATCGTCCGATGATAGGTCTGGTGATTGCGAGCGGTATCTGGAAATCCACAACAAACATATCCAAAGCAACGAGTTTGTCGATTTGCTGGACGGGGTGGAACGTTCATCCGTGCCGCGCGAGTTTCGCATGCAACGGGCGCGAGTGGACCAGATCCAAGACGAGGCCGAACGTTGATACCACTGTTCTTCGGCTAACAATCAGCATCACGAATAAATAAACGACTGCGCCTAAAACCGAACAGAGCGCTGCTTGCGACAGGTTATTCGGAAAGGTTACGCTGGAATCGATCAGCTTGACCGCGCCGAACATCAAGGCAGATGAAGCCAGGGATGGCATTATGGAGGTCAGCCATTCAGAGAAAGTAAGGCCTGTTAGCCGTGAAACCAGGAAGGCCGAAAGGGGAAACGTCACCGCGTAAGGCAAAATGAAAGGAACTGCCAGGTAGGCCGGCCCCAGAATTTTTATTGGAAAAAACAGCAGAACCGCAAGTGCGGTCTGGATGAGCACGATATAGAGCGACCAGATTTGCCGGTTTCTCACAATGAACATTGTATCGCTGACATTTTGCAAGATGGCGAAGATTCCTCCCAGTGCAAGCACCGAAAAGATAGGGCCCGCGGCCGCCCATTGCTGCCCAAAGCCCACAGAAATGGCTTCACGGGCGATGCTCGACGAGCCCACAAAGACCGGCACACAAATGAAGGAAATCAGAACTATCATTCGTTGTGACACGTTTTTCAATCGCTCACCGTCGGCCTGGACTTCGGCGAGCGTGGGAAAAACGACGCCACTGATTGGCGTAGCCGCAACCAGTTGCAGGGCCAGCCGCAGGCGTTTCGCAATGGCATAGATGCCTGCGTTGGCGGGTCCGAAGAAATAGGCGACGAGGAACGTATCGCAGTTTTGGCTGGCGACGTTCAGGATGCTTGAAGGCGCCATCGTTCGCATAAAGAACAGGGTTTCGAGGGCTGTTTCTTTCGAGATACGAAAGGAGGGAGTCCAAGAGGAGGATGCCCAAAGAAGAGCCAGCGATATTGCGCTGGTTGAAATTTGCTGGATGACCAATGCGACGAGCCCATAGCCGCGCGCGGCAAGAGCGACGCCAATTGCACCCCCCAAGGCTGTTCCAACGATGCCACGGAATGCCAGGGTGCGAAACTGAAACAGTCGAATTAAGCGCATTTCGTGGGTGCGGGCTAATCCCATAAACAAGACGATTACGCTCATGGCGGACATCACGTCCTTGAGGTGAGGCGCATTCATCAGCCGCTCGGCCATTCCCCCCGACAGGAAGGTGGCAAGTGACGCGATAGCCGCGAGTGCAAGGGTTAGCCAAAAACTGGTGGTATATTCGAGATCCGATGGCTGCGTCTTTCGGCTCACGGCCAACACGACGTTGTCGATCACCAGGGTTTTGAAAGTATAGATCGCCAGATAGCTGATGCTAATCAGGCCGAAATCGGCAGGGGTAACGAAGCGGGCCATGACCGCAAACACCGCCAGCGACGTTGCCTGGGTGCTGCCCATTTCGAGCGCGATCCACATGGCGCCCGACGTGGCACGATGGGCCAGCACTGGCTGATTGGCAGGGGACCCTGCGAACTCGCTTCCGCTACTCATGATCGCGCCCGGATTGGAACCAATTCGATCGCTGGGGCTTAAGGACGGCGACATGATGTCTGATCATGACAGATCACTCAAGCTGGACTGACGAAGTTCTGATGCTGCTCGGGAGTACGATGTAAACTCATGCGCACTTATGTCATCAATTTGGATCGAGCAGCAGAGCGCTTGGCGCATATGAGGAGACAATTCGATCAGCTTGGTATTTCGTTTGTTCGCATAGCAGCGGTCGATGGTACGTCGCTGAGCGATCGAGAGCTGCTGAGTTTTCGAACCTTGGCCGAGAATGGCGAGCGTCCTTATCAATGGATGCCGTCGGAGATCGGGATTTTTTTGAGTCACAAATTGGCCTGGTCGACGATCGCATCCGGCGATGATCAATACGCTGCAGTCTTTGAAGACGACGTTCACGTTTCGGATGAAATAGCAACGCTTCTGAAAGACTCCTCCTGGATCCACAACTCCGCAGATATCGTAAGGTTCGAAACAACGCTTCAAGGAATGAAACTGGCGCGAAAGCCCATTTCCCAGGCAGGCCAAATGAAGGTCTTTCGAGTTTATTCGGGCGCCTGGGGTGCCGCGGGATACGTCATCAAGCGGGAAGTCGCGAGTTGGCTTGCCTCTAGTCCGCCTCGCACCTTTGGGCCTGTCGATTGGTTCTTGTTCCACCCTGAATCCGTGGTGGCCCCGGCCTTAAGCGTGTTTCAGCTCGACCCAGCTCCCTGCGTTCAAGATCAGTACCACCCCGATGTTGATTCCAGGCGCAATCTTGGCAGCCACGTCCTGACCCCGACCGGGATTGCCCAAGCCCTGAAGACCGGCAGCCGGCGCCTTCTCTCTCCGATGGTTAGAAAAGCCACCGGTCGACGAGGTATCCCTTACGCATAGCCGTGCTTCAAAGCTTTTCACTATGTCCGCGGAAGTGGCATGCGACGCCAAGCCGGGTCGTCAAATCGAGCTAAGGCCGGTCCACAATTAGAGCTCTCGATCAGATGAAGATTCTTTCGATCTTTTCCACGTTCCCTCCGTACGTCTATGGAGGCGGAGAAGATTCGGCTCTGAATTTGACCAAGTGGCTGGCCTCGCAAGGTCACCAGATGGGGGTCTTGACGGCTGCCGAGAAGGGCCAACAAGAGCTTCAAGGTGAAACGATTGATGGACTAGAAGTGTGGCGCTTGAGGTATCGCCGGCAATACACCTACAGCACGCATGCGAATGCACCCAAATGGCAAAAGCCATTGTGGTATTTGCAGGATCACCTTGATCCCGACAACAGGCGAAAAATGTCCGCGGTCCTCGATGAATTTCAACCTGATTGCACCATGGTGCATGTTATCGCGGGTCTCGGTTATAACAGCCTCTACGAAATTGGACGTCGCGATATACCAACCGTCTATTTCATGCACGACCTTAACCTCGTTTGCTTCAAAGGAGGTATGTTCAGCAACGGTAAAGAGTGCGTCAGGCGCTGCACAGCATGCAAGGTGATTGGAAGGCTTCGTTTCTCCGCGGTCTCCAGCATCGCACGGCTGGCATTTTGCTCGCCTTCAAGAGCTAACCTGGAAGCTGCGGCCGAATACATTTCGGTGAAAAAATATCTCAATGCTGTTTTGCTGAATGCGAACACGTATCCGGAACCCACCGCTATCCGCGCAGCCGGCACGAAAGTAAGATTCTTGTACGTGGGGCGCTTGCATGCTGCAAAAGGAGTGGATGTTCTCTTGAACGCGCTCGATGAGGTGGCAAAGTCGTTCGAGTTCGAATTGAATATCCTTGGCGGTGGTCAGGAAGCAAATCTGCTACGCGAGCGATTTGGAGACCGCGGATGGTGCCGGTTTCATGGGCATGTGACACAGCAGCAAGTGAGCAATTTTATGCAGGGAAGCGACGTCCTTTGCGTTCCTTCCATCTGGCGGGAGAACTCACCAGGGGTCGTAATTCACGCCCTAAGCCAGGGGCTTCCAGTTATTGGAAGCGATAAGGGCGGGATCCCTGAGCTTGTAAATCATGAGCGCAATGGGTTGTTGGTGCGTGCCGGGGATACGGACGCATGGCGCAGGGCGTTGGAAGGCGTTTTGATAGAGCCTAAGATCTTGGAAACTTGGAGAGCCAATTTGGCCGAAGAGGCAGATTTGTTCGATCCGGTGCGGTTAGGTCAAAAGTTATTGGAGTTCATTGTCGACACTACACGAATATCCCCAGGAAACAGTTCAAGATCAGTGGCAAAAGCCGAGATGTCTCAACTAAGTGATTTCTAGCCAGAATGACGCTCCCGGCTTGCGCGGGCTGTCTGGATAGTAAAACGGAATCTCATTGCTCGATGCCGCGAAGATACGTTTCACCCTCCGCGCAAGATCGTCATCGCAGCAGATGAATTGAATGGGAGCGATCACTTTGAATGGCGGTTTTTCGCACATAAGCATCGCAGCCAGTAAATATTGTTCATTGTACAGCCTGTTGTTCCACTCCTCAGGATAATCGTTTGGAAAGAAAATATCATGGATATGCACAATTACTCCTCGCTTGAGTCGTGGAAGCACCTCAAAGAAAAAAACAGTAACGTCAGAGTTCGAAAATACGCGATGCGACCCATCAAAAAAAAGAATATCGTTACGATCAAGGACGTCAAAGACGTCTAGATCGCATTCTTCCAATGGTTTCCGAATGACCTTGGGACAAAGCTGATCGATTTCGCGCCGTGGCTTCGGATCAATCGACAACATCTCGGTGTCGAGACGCCAAAAATCGATGGCAAAGCGTGCGAAGTTTGTAGAATTTCCCGATCCAACTTCAATATATCGCGAGGGTTTCTTCCAGCCTATGAAGTTCACCAGAGCTGCGGCGTCGAGGGCGGTAAACCAAGTGTTATTCCAAAACGGACCCGTTGCAGACCTCTGTTCCCGGTTAATCGAGTGAAGAACGTCGCTATTGCGGCCCAATGTCTCTAGGAATCCTTCATATTCGTTCCGATTTTCATTCAGAACCTTCCAAAGATGTTCGAACGTTTGGCTTCCCTTTTTCCAGCGAGGTTTTGGCTGAACAGGATAAAAATCATGGACCGTATTGCTCCATGGCGATAGCCCGCGATTCGCTTTGTAAATATCGAACCCTGCTGTTCGAGCGGTTGCACTAAGCCATCGTTTTAGCATTCGGACCTCCGTATATTCTCCGGTGGATCTCGACGGGCGGTCCGTGCGACTTAGGCGGCAGGACGCATCACAATGGGAGAAATGACATCTCGATCGCCGGAGTATTCCGCCTCGTATGCCAGATCCCGAACGTGAAAGTACCCGTACAAAAACCAAATCAGGGACGCCACCTTGATCGAGAAGAACGAGTAGCTCACCATCAGGTTCAGCGGGATGAATATCGCGATAGCATGAACGTAGGCGCGCGAAGTGGACGTTCGTCCCGGCGCAAGCAGGCAAACCGTGAGCCAAATAACCACCACGCCGATCAAGGACTGCGACAGGATAAAATATACGATGCCGTAATCCGCTGCATTTTCGGCAGCCCTGGCATTAAGGCCCATAAGCTCGAACAGGTCGAGCTGGGATAGTGCATTGATCGTACCGGCGACCCGGCCGACGAAGTTGTCGTATCCCCCGTAGTTGTGAGTGAGGCGGACGTATCCCGCCGAGAGGAGCACAATGACCGGGAGGTAAAATGTCGACACTCGACTTGAGACGTTGTGCAGCACGATCACCGAAAGCAGGACGATCACAATGGAGACCGAGGCAAGCCTGCCGTCGCAGGCGACGAGAAGAAAAAGCGTCGACCCGATCAGATAGAATCTGGCCGCCATGCCTAGCTCACGCCAGCACGCGACGATCAGGATCGCCGCGATCACGCAGTAATTGCCGAGGGAAACCGGCTCCAGGAAGATCGAGGACGCACGGTGCCAGTCGACGAAGCCAAAGAAGCGTTCGCCCGGGCGCGTCGCGCTGACAAATAACGTTGATTCAGTGTTCCAGAACGAGTTCGCGGTGAAATCACGTGTGTTGATGTAGTAATCCAGGATCTTGAAAATTGTCGCGTAGGTATCCGGACTGACGATCTCCAGAACAGCAACCAGGAATATGATCGTGTGAAGAACGAGGAACGACCTCGAGAAGGTGTTGGCCTGATACGTCATTCCCAACATGATGAAGACGGGGATAACCAGAACGTCTCTGACGTACTTCGCATTAAATTCGCCGTTTCCAACCGAGACAAACATGCCCATCAGAACGATGAAGAATATCAGCAGCAACCACGGCAACATTCTGCAATCGGCGCGAGATACGATAATCGCGAACGCGCCGGCATATACGGCGACCTCAGCCATAATCACGTGACCGCGTGCCAGCGTTATGACGTGACCATTGATCACCGCAAGGATGGCATTGAAGGAGACCGCACAAATCAGAATAAATGCCGGAAGGAACGAACTCATGCTGAGCGCTCTGCGCGTGCAAATTGACCCCACCGTGCGTCGGAAGGGCGCACGAAACTATAAGGCAATTCGCGAGTTGCAGCGAGAGGCCGCGTCTGCCTTGGATCGGTGCTCGGTTGTGCGGTTTTCAAGCTGGTCACTTGCGCAAGGGTTCACCACAAGCGATATCGCCGAGCCAAGGCATTGGTTCCAATCCGCGGACCGGTAAAGTTTTGGCCGGTGGGTGAACTGAAACGAATGGAGGACGGAGGTCTTGGTTCACCATGGAAAAACCGCCGCGATGCACGCGATCGTCGCGCTGCTGACGTTCTGTTGCCACAACGCATCCGCGCAGCAACCTATCGAACCGCTCCCGCTTATAGGCGTAAATTTTGCTGGAGCATCTTTCGGAGCGGAGAAATTACCGGGTCGAATAGGGTGGGATTACTTCTATCCTGACATCGCCGCTATCGGGTACTTCGCCGGCAAAGGCGCGAACGTCGTTCGGTTGTGTGTGCTGTGGGAGCGCCTTCAAACCCGGTTGGGGTCGGACCTGAACGAGTCCGAGATGAAGCAAATCGACGCCGTCATTGCCGAAGCTCACAGCAAGGGGATACGGGTACTGCTCGACATACACAATTATGCAGCCTTCGAAGACAGCAGGATCGGAAGTGACAAAGTCTCGGTCCAGGACTTTGCGGACCTTTGGCGACGCATTGCTGCAAGGTACCGAGACGACCACAGCGTCATATTCGGGCTGATGAACGAGCCCGTCCAATTGGCCACGGAAACCTGGTTGGATGCGGCAAATGCTGCGATCGAGGCAATCCGGACGGCCGGCGCCGATAATATGATCATGGTCCCTGGCAACGGTTGGTCTTCCGCGCGTAATTGGCTCAGCTCTTCCTATGGCTCTCCAAATGCGGCGGTCATGCTGCGGACGCGCGATCCGCGAAACAACTTCGTCTACGAGGTGCATCAGTATTTCGACCCAGGCGCTTCGGGAACTCACCCCAACTGCATCGATGCTGCATCGGCGACCGCGACCATTGCCCCATTTACCGAATGGGCGCGCAAGAACGGCCACAAGGCCTTCCTTGGTGAGTTTGGCGCCGGCGCCGACTCCAACTGTCTGGAGGCGCTCCGGCGCGTGCTGCAATTTATGCAGGACAATCGAGACGTCTGGATCGGCTGGACTTATTGGGCCGCAGGCCCTTGGGCAAAAGACTATTTCACCAACATCGAGCCTGACGGCGGCGCGGACCGCCCGCAAATGGCCGTTCTGGAAAAATTCATGGCGGCAGGTCGGCGGAATTGAGCGGCCGAGCGGGAACTTGGGAGAAGACACCGATTTCCTAGGTGGCTTGACGAGAAATTGAAGCGAACACTGAAACGTGCGGGGGTGTATTCGCTAAAAAGCACAATTTCGGTGCGACGTGCTGACCTATCGTGCTTTCGGATATGCTTGTGGCAAAAGCCCAAAAGATGAGCAAAAAATGCGTTGGTATGGTCCAGCAATAGCCGTGGTCACCGTGCTCTGTTCAAGAGTCGTGTTCGCGCAAGGCTTTAGCAGCAGTGATGTTGCGGACCGAAAGCATCTCGATCTTACCGGCAAGCCCTGCATCGAGACCAGCGGCCGCGCGGTTCCGCTCGCTTCCAATCCAAAGATACAGAGCCATTTGGTCACCCTCAACAATCGCTGTATCGATCTGATTAAATTGAAACTCTGCTATTACAAAACAGATGACTGCATGGACGTCGAGGTGCCCGGTCGGTCCCGCAAGGAGCAAACCCTCGGCGTGTTCCCCCAGTTGCAGCTGTTTAAGTATCAGGTCAAAGAGCAGTTTTAGGCGGCACGTTAGTTTCTCGGTCCTAGGAACTTCGGAGCGAGCCGGACATTCTTGTGCTCGGACTGGGGCTCGGGCAGGCATCCCGCGGGAAGGCGATGACGTAAAAAAGGAGGCTTGGTGGCATGGTTTTTGCGCGGATGGCGAAGCTCGTAATTGTAGGTCCTACCCGATAGCTGCATGGAGCCGGCTTCATTGAGCCAAAAAACTTGCGACTTGTTCTGAAGGCACCGATCGCCCGCGATGCTACAAATACCTCGTGCCAAACCGCTAGCTGAATTCAAGATCCCCCGGTCGACTGCAATGTCGCCCGGTGATCTCGTTGCTTCGTTCGTCAGCCTTGCGCGCCGACGGCTCGGCATTCTCATTCTGATTTTCAGCGTGGGCCTGCTTTGCGGCGTCGTCTATCTCTACGTAGCGCCGCCGAGATTCTCGGCGCAGGCTGAGCTCTTGATCGACACCAAGAAAGCCCAACCGTTTCCGCAGCAGCAATCGTCGGCCACAGACCTTGCGATGGACTCGGCCGCCGTCGACAGTCAAATTCAGGTGTTGAAGTCGGAGAACGTCGCGTCGGCCGTCATCAAAGAGCTGAATTTGACGAATGATCCGGAATTTATCGGATCCACGCCCGGCATCCTTGGAACGATCCTCGGGTATCTCGCCCCCAGCGGCGGTCCTCCGTCGGAATTTGAAGTCCAACAGAGGGCACATAAGGCCTTTGAGAGAGGACTTATCGCGCGGCGAATCGGAACAACCTACGTCATTGAAGTCGGCTTCCTCTCGCTTAACCCGGAGCGCGCCGCCCAAATCGCGAACGCGGCGGCAGACGCCTACATCGTCGACCAGCTTGAAGCGAAATATGAGGCGACCCGTCGGGCAAGCAGCTGGCTTCAGGATAGAATCCATGAACTGCGTCAGCAAGCTTCGACCGCGGAAAACGCTGTGCTGGATTTCAAGAAGGCGAACAATATCGTCGATGCCGGCGGTCGACTTATCGGCGAACAGCAGCTAGCGGAGCTGAATAGCCAACTCGTTATTGCTCGCGCCAACACAGCCGAGGCGCGCGCGCGCCTCAATCGGATCACCGAGATCACCAAGCGAGACGTTTCCGATATCGACAACATCTTGAAGGCACCGGATCCCGCGGTAGCCGACGCACTGCATAACGAGGTCATCAACAAGCTGCGAAGTGAGTTCCTGGACCTTGCCAACCGGGAGCAGGTCTATTCGGCTAGGCTGGGCCATAATCATCTTTTTGTCGTCAATCTGCGCAATCAGATGTTCGAAATTCGTCGTTCGATTATGGATGAATTGAAGCGGATCGCCGAGACCTTCAAAAGCGATTACGAGATTGCGATCGCGCGTGAGCAGAGTGTCGAAAAGAGTCTGGCAGAGACCGTGTCGCAAAGCCAGGCGACAAATCAGGCGCAGATCAAATTGAAGGACCTTGACAGCAACGCGCAAACCTATCGGGCGCTGCACGATGCTTTTGTGCAACGCTATATGGAATCACTGCAACAGCAGTCGTTTCCGTTCACGGACGCACGCGTGATCACCCATGCGGTCAGGCCGCTCGCCAAGACGCAGCCGAATTCGATGTTGGTCATGGCCTCGGCCGGTGCCGGAGGGCTGCTGCTGGCATTTGGCGTGGCTATCCTGATCGATATTTCGGAGCGTGGGTTTCGGACCAGCGAACAGGTTGAACAAGAGTTGAATGCGAGTTGTCTCGCCGTCGTTCCAACCGTCGGGGCCGAGCCGGAAACGCCGTTACCGGCCTATTCTGCGAAGCGAGATGACAGCCGCTTTGGGCGGACCAAACAGGCGGGAATTCTGTGCGGCGTGATCGCCAATCCATTTTCGCGGTTTGCCGAAGCGTTCCGGAGCATCAAGGTCGGTATTGACCTGTTTTCGCTGACCAAGCCAAACAAAGCCATCGGGATCACATCCACCCAACCCGGCGAGGGCAAGTCGACGATCGCCGCCAACCTGGCGCGCCTAGTCTCGCATGCGGGCGGGAAAGCGATCCTGCTCGATTGCGATCTGCGCAATCCCTCGTTGTCTCGTGCGCTCGCACCGGGAGCCGAGCTGGGATTGCTCGACATCGTGTCGGGAAGGGCCTCGTTTAAGGACGTCGTGTTGCAAGATGCTGCGACGGCACTGCCGTTTGTTCCCATGGTCACCAAGACGCGCTTGTCTCATACCAACGAGATCCTGGCCTCTCCCAGTATGAAGAAGCTCATGGACTCGCTGCGCGAGGTCTATGATTACGTTTTCATCGACCTGCCGCCGCTCGTCCCCGTGGTTGACGTGCGTTCCACAAATCAAATTGTCGATTCCTATCTCTTGGTCGTTGAATGGGGACGAACCAGCGTCGACGCCGTAGAGCGCGCTTTGGGATCTGCGCCGCTGATCTATGAAAATCTAATGGGTGTTGTTCTCAACAAGGCCGATTTGGAGGCGATGCGTCATTATTCCCGCGGCGCGGGCGACACTCACGAGAACCGGTATTTTGAGCGTTATGGATTTGAAGATTGAGCTGGCGGCGTCGGCCCAGCGCCCGTTCTAGAGCAACCAGCCGAGGAACGACCACGTCGCTCGCGCCACGAAGTAGAGCCAGCCAAAGGTCGCAATGCCCGCGGCAACAGCCCATCCGGTCACAAGCAGCCTTCTGCGCGGCGGCATGAGCATCCTGTGCGTTCCGCTTTCTGGTTGTTCAGTTTCGAAATTTGGAGAGTCCGGCAGCAAAGAAGTCGACATGAAGATCTCAGCTGTTTCGATTGGCGCCTCTCGGGTCTTGCTGGGCAAATCCAAATGCCCATCGCTAAGCGAGATTGCAGCTATAAGCACTCGCGGGTGAGTTAGTTCCTTAGAACCACCTCAACGCGGCCGATCTTCGAAATCTCGAAACCGTAGATTGCCTCCTCCGCCGGAAATACGGTTTTCATGACGCTTCCGGTCATCACGACCTGGCCTGCCTTCAACCCCGCGCCGCGCGAAGCCAGCTCACTGGCAAGCCATCCGACTGAATTGAAGGGATGTCCGAGGATATCGCGGCCGTGGCCTTCGCCGATCGCAACCTGATCCTTCGCCGCGCGCCCGAGGACGCTTTCCAGATCGGGCCATCTGGTCGCAAATTCCGACAGCACAATCCCGCCGTTCCAGGAATTATCCGCAACGAGCGAAAGAACATCGAGGTTGGTATAGTCGGCGCTCCGATCGTCCACGAGTTCAATTGCCGCGCAAACGCCGTCGATGTGAGGCCGGATCGTTTCGGCGGTCCACGCCGTACCTGTGATTGGGACGTCTGATTTAATGCGGACGGCGATCTCGAACTCGAGGCCCAGCCGGCCGAAATCCGAGCGCCGGATGGTCGCTCCCGATTGATGCACGCGTCTTGCGAGCACGATGCCCGCGATCGGGTGGTCAATCCCGCAAAACACCTGCATCGGAGCCGATGTAAGTCCGACCTTATAGCCCACCACATCGCCGTGCTTATCCCGGAGAAGCGCCACGTACCTGTCCTGGATATCGTAGGCGTCCGAGATCGTGGCCGGCCGGTGCGGCGGACCAAGGGGCTTGAACCGTAGGTTGGACTCGTGCGCTGCGAGCAGCGCGTCGGCTGCGCGCCGGGCCGCGATATCCTCCATGGGTCCTCTCCCTGTTCATCAAATCTTGTCCCGTAGCTGAAGCGGATCATCGCCTCGCCGTCAAACGGTTTCGATTTGGTCGCGGCGATACGGTCGCGGGTCTGACTGGCCGTGTGCGATCGCCGGCAACGTGCGAACGCGGCTCCGGTTACGCGTCTTTAACGGCTTCGGCCCTATAAATCGCTCGAATATGCGGCTCCGAGCAATGCCGGGCCCAAAACGGCGATGGTCGGCGGGAGATGACGAAAACGAGCGCCGGTCCGTCGCACGGCTGGGCCGGCAAATCGACAACATCGATCGTGCGGTCCCAACCGCTGGCCGCGCTGCTGTTGTTGGCGGCGGCGATCCGTCTTCCGCTCGCGTTCTGGCCCAACGTCCTTCATCCCGACGAGATCTTCCAGTACCTCGAGCCGGCCTGGCGCATGCTTGGCCACGACGGCATCGTCTCTTGGGAATGGCGCTACGGCATGCGCGGCTGGTTGTTGCCGAGCTTGATGGCGGGGCCGGTGGGATTGGGCGACTGGATCGCGCCGGGCGGCAGCGGCGCGTTTGTCGTGCCCCGTGTGGTGGCGGCGCTGGTATCGCTATCGATCGTCGCCAGCGCATGGTCTTTCGGCGCTCGGATCTCGCGAACCCACGCAGTCGTTGCGGCATTCGTGGCTGCAATCTGGTTCGAATTCGTTTGCTTTGCGCCGCATACGCTAAGCGAACCATTGGCGACCGCGATCATTCTGCCGGCGGCATTGTTGTTGACCCAGGCCTCGTTGTCGCGAAGACATCTCGCCATCGCCGGTGCCTTGCTTGCGATCGCATTTGTTTTTCGCTTTCAATATGCGCCGGCAATTGCGGTCCTCGTGCTCGGCGTATGTTGGAACCATTGGCGCAACCTGATTCCGCTGGCCGTCGGCGGATTTATTGCACTGGTGTTCGCCGGCGTGGCCGATGCCGTGCACGGGGTGATGCCTTTCGCCTGGCTGATCGCGAACGTGCAGCAGAACCTGCTGCATGATCGCGCGGCCGAGTTCGGCGTGACACCGGCAATAACCTATCTCTATAGTTTCTGGATGATGTGGTCGGTCGCCATCGTGCCGCTGTCGTTCGCGATCTCACAGGGATGGCGACACGCGCCGCTGCTGTTGGCGATGGCCGTGACGAACATCGTCTTTCACAGCCTGATCGGACACAAGGAGTACCGCTTTATATTCCTTTCAGTCGTCCTGCTCACTGTCATAGCGGCGCTGGGCTCGGCGGATTGGATCCAGTGGCTGCGTGCGAAACGCGGCTGGCGGTGGGCGCTGCCATCAGTCGCTTTGGGGTGGACGCTGCTCTCGGGAACGCTTGCGGCGACCGGCACGATGCCGGACAACTGGATGCGCGGCACAGGTGCGGCGCACCTGGCGGCGGAATTACACAGCGATCCCGCGCTCTGCGGTCTTGCGCTTTACGACACGCCTTTCCATCTGCTGCCGGGGCGGAATCGATTGGTCGGCGGGTCGCCGCTCTACGCGTTTCATCCTGCCGATGTGGCCGCCGGCGGCGACCTCGCGGCCGCGGCACGGAAGGCGGCGCCGGCATTCAACCGCATCCTCTCGCGAGCGGACCAGGCATCGAATCTACCGGCGGGCTTTTCGCGACGCGATTGCGCCGGCGTCGGAGGGGCCGATACGTGTATCTTCACGCGAAGCGGCGGCTGCGACGCGGCGGCCGCGGCGCCATTCATCCTCAATGACGTGCTGGTGCGCGTCGACCGCTAGGGGCGGCTTCGGCAGGGCAGCCTTGCTCGCTGGCGCACGAAGATTGGTGGGCCTGCCTGGACTTGAACCGGGAATCAGACCGTTATGCGCGGGAGGATGTCGTTCAGCTTCGTTGATTTTCCTGCGATTTTCGTTCGAGTTCGATCGCGTTCGTCGCGTTTCGGCAAGCTCGCTTCTGGTGCGAAACTGGTGCGGTGGGTTATGCGTCACCGCGCCAGCAAACGCCGCAGCGTGCGGCGCGCTATGTTGAGTGGCTTGGGGCCGCGCTCGACCTTCGCTGAAAGCACAGCGCCTTCCCAAAGCGCCAGAACCGTGCGCGCGAGCTCGGTGACGGGCACGTCGGTTCGCACGCTGCCGTCGCGCTGCCCATCCGCAAGGCACTGGGAAAGCGTATCCGTCCACTGGCGCCACAGGCGCGACAAATCTTGGCGGAAGGCGTCGAGTTGCGCGAGTTCGGCCGTGAAATTGCCGATCAGGCAGCCATCCTCGCTATAGCCGAGCGCCGCGAAGTAGCGGTCAAGCCGTTCGAGCCCGGGAAGGCTCGCGTCCCGCAGCAGGGCGCGCGCCTTGGCGCGGTCCTCCCAGTAGCGCGCGAGCGCCGCCAGGCCGAGCGCGTCCTTGCTTTCGAAATGGCTGTAGAAGGAGCCCTTCGGCACGCCAGCCGACGAGACGATCTCCTGAACCCCGGTCGCATGATAGCCGCGGCGATGAAACGCCGCGAGGCCCGCGTCGAGTAGTGCTTCCTTGTGATTGGGTTTCGGCATGGTCAGTTCAGGGTCCAGTTCTCAGCGAAAGGCCGGATGACGTGATCGAACGACCAGGTCGAGGGGTGTTGATGCGCGATGTGGTAAACCTCGTCGGCAATCGCGTCGGGATGCGCGAAATAGTCGCCCGGTTTATCTTGCCAATCCGGGAGCGGCGAGGTGTCCCTCCTCCACGGGGCGTCGATCGCGGCATCAATGGTGATGTATCCCACATGCACGCGCTTCGGGCCCAAATCCTTTGCGAGGGACTGGGCGAGGATGCGCTGGGCGGCCTTGGTCGGCGCGAAGGCCGGGCGCAGCGGAATGCCGCGGAAGGACGACGTGTTTCCGGTGACCATGATGGCTCCCTCGCCGCGGTCGATCATCGCCGGCGCGAGCTTCTGCACTAGAAAGAAGAGCGACGTGGTGTTCACCTGGAAATTGCGCTCGAGATCCTCGACCGACGCATCGAGGATCCCAGCGAATGTCGCCGCGACGGCGTTATGGACGAGCACATGGGGTGCCCCCAGCTCGGTCTGCACGCGCTCGACAATTTCGCCGAGCCGGTCAAGGTTGGTGACGTCGCAAGGATAGCCGCGCGCACGAGGTATCTGGGTCTCGAGCTCCGCGAGCCGCTCGGCATTGCGGGCGATCATCGCCACACGATACCCGCCTTGCGCGAAGCGCCGCGAGAGCGCGGCGCCGGTGGCGCCGCCGACACCTGCGATGAGAGCGATCCGATCAGTCATGCTTGCCTCCATGCGCCTCAAGCTGCTGCCCTTGTCAGCGCGAAAGGCGGTGCGTCGCGATACTCGGCCGCAAGCGCGGCCAGGGCGGGGATTGCGGGAAGGGCCTCCAAATCGGGATTCGTCCGCGCAAGGTATTCCACCGCTACGATAGCGGTGATCGCTGCCGCGTCCATTGGCGTCGCCCTGAGCGGTCCGCCGTCGCGCGCGGCCTCGTCGAGCGCGCGCAAGCCTCCGAAGATCTGCGCCTTCCAGCGCTTGGCCTCGATCTCGGGTACCTCGCGTCCGCGGAACGAGAGGCTGGTGGCCTGTTCATAGACGCCGTAGCCAATCGCCGCGAGCTTGAGCGTCGTGCGGCGCGCGCTCGACCCGGCGGGGATCAGCGGCGCCGAAGGCGTCAGTTCATTGAGGTAGTCGAGGATGGCCGTGCTGTCGATCAGGACCTCGCCATCGTCGAGCACGAGCGAAGGTACCTTCGCCACGGGATTATACCGGCTCGCGATCTCGAATTCCCGGTAGCCGTTCACGGCCTCATGCTCGAAAGGCATGCCGCGAGAGATCAGGGCCGCTGCGACCCGCCTCGCGTAGGGCGACAGATAGGTGCCAATCAGCTTCATACGATTCTCCTCGCAACTGGATTTTCCGTCAATACGACCGGTCACATTCGGAATACGACCGGTCGTCTATAAAGTCAATCGCAAATTCCTGACGGCGAACATTAGCCTGCTGCTGGGCACCCGAACTACGTCAATCCAACATGTTTCTGGTGCGGTGCCTCAGCGGGGCAATGTACGGCAGGCGGCGCTTGGATCCGCCGCACGCAGTCAGAAAGCTCGGGCGGTGCGGGCAGGCTGCGCCGCCGGTAGTGCGTCAAGCCGCAGGTCCTTGCGAATCCCGGCATCCACCAGGCCAGCGGGCGCAAATCGGCGAAGCAATCGCAGGCGGTTCGCGAGTTTGCCGGCCGCGTATCGGATTTTCGGGTGCGCCGCGCTGGCCGCCTTCAGGACGGTGTCGGCCACGACGCCAGGCTGTTCGGCCGTTGCCATCACCTCGTTCACTCTCTTGGTCACGCCCTCGCGCGCCTCGCGATACGCATCGAGCTTGGCATCCGGCTCCATGAAGTTCGCGTCGAACGGCGTCTTCGTGTACGCGGGCTCGATGACCGAGACCCGGATGCCCCTCGTGCGCAGCTCATGGTCGAGCGATTCCGAATAGCCTTCCACTGCGTGCTTGGTTGCGGCATAGAGCGCGCCATAAGGCATCGGCAGAAAGCCGAGCACGGAGCCGATGTTGATGATGCGGCCAATCCCCTGGCGTCGCATGTGAGGCACGACGGCGCGCGTCATCCGGATCAGTCCGAAAAAGTTCGTCTCGAAAATCGATCGGGCCTGATCGATCGAGCTCTCTTCCGCTCCCGCAGGGGCAACACCGAAGCCGGCGTTGTTCACGAGCAGATCGATGCGGCCGTCGCGTCGTATCACCTCGCTGACGGCGGCTTCCACGGAGTCATCGCTGGTCACATCAAGGGACAGCATCTCGAACAATTGCTTGTTTGCCCGGGCTCCCCGTCTGCTGGTGCCGTAGACCTTGTAGCCGGCTTTCGCGAGCCGCTCCGCCGTGGCTTGGCCGATGCCTGACGAAGCGCCGGTAACGAGCGCTATCTTTGTTTTGGTGCTGTTCATGAGATTCTCCTGACGGCGGGGGCCGGTCCTGAACCAATTTGATTACGATCGTAATTATTGATATAGATGACGATCGCCATTATATTTGTCAAGACCCGTGACTCAGGACCTCCGAACATGCGCGTTTCAAAAGAACAGGCGGCCAAGAATCGCGAGCGCATTCTCGATGCCGCCTCCCGCCTCATGCGAGAGCGCGGCATCTCCGGCGTGGGTGTTGACGCGCTGACGGAGGCGGCCGGGATGACCCATGGCAGCCTGTACAGTCAGTTCGGTTCCAAGGAACGGCTCGTCGAAGAAGCGGTGGCCTATGCGATCGCCGCCAAAGGGCAAGAAGTGCCCGAGGTCTTTGCTCTCAGCGACTACGTTTCAGAATACCTCTCGGCGGCGCACCGCGACGAGCCAGGAAGCGGCTGCCCGTTCGCAGCGCTGTGTTGCGAAATGTCGCGTCAAAGCGGAGGCGTGAGAGAGCGCTTCACGGCCGGAGTGCGGGGCGTGATCGCGCTCCTGAGCGGCCGTATGGAGTCCAGGCTGAAGCCACGGCAGCGCGAGGAAAAAGCGCTGGCGACCGTGGCCTCGCTGGTCGGGGCGCTCGTGCTCGCCCGGGCTGTGAACGATCCCAAGCTGTCGGATGACATTCTTCGCGCGACCAGGAACAGGTTGAGCGACTGACTGCTCATCGTGGAGCGATAATTTGATGGCCGTTGAAGTAGAGCAATGAGCAACCAAGCGTTTCTGGTGCGGTACCCCAACAGTGAGAAAACGAAAACCCAATAAGCCATTGATCTGTTGGCACGTGCCTGGATTCGAACCAGGAGCCAGACCTTATGAGCGGGAGGATATCGATCGGATTCGTTGATTTTCCTGCATTTCCGTTCGAGTTCGATCGCGTTCGTTGCGCTTTTGATGATGAGGTCGTTTCTGGTGCGAAACTGGTGCGGTCTGCGGTCAACAGTCGAGCCGGTCCCGGGGGACGACCTTATTTCGCCCCCGCGCCGTTCCTGATCTCGGATGGCGTGGCGTTGTAGCGTCGGCGAAACGCCCTGTTGAAGTACGATAGGTCATTGAACCCGAGGTTGAAAGCGATCGTGCTGATCGCCTGCCGCGAATGGAGGGGGTTTCTCAAATGGTGATAGGCCCGCGCCAGGCGTTGGCCGAGTACGAATTCGGAGTAGGTGATGCCCTCGCTCTCGAACAGCTTGTGCAGATAGCGCACCGTCACGCGATTGCGGGTCGCGACCATCGTCGCGTTCAGATTGCCATCATCGAGGTTGGCGACGATATCGGCCTTGATCGCTGCCAGGCGGACCGCGCCCACCGTTCTGGCCGCGGCAAGCGCCTTGGCGTCGCCATTCGCCCCAAGTGCCAGCGCGACGAGATCGTAGAAGTGGCTGACGATGAGGCGCTGCGAGGCGCCAACCGCTAACGCCTCATCGTCGGCGACAACGTCGAGATATTTTCTCAGGAGTCTCAGCCCGCCTGTATCCCTCGCGATGCGTTGCATCGTTATGTTTTCGAGCTTGGGAACAAGCGGCGCAATGGCCGACCGGGGCAGGCGTATTCCAGCGATGTTCACGGATGAGGGCGAGGTCATGGTCCATGCGGCCTCCTCGTTCGTCATCAGCACGGCGTCCCCGTCGCTGAGGACCATCTCGCGCCCGCCCCGGCTTCCCACGGTCGTCCCGGTCAGGGTCATGCAGAGGTAGAGGAGGTCGCCTTCTTGCCGCACACCCTCACGGCGGACGCTCGCATAGCTAGCCGTCAGAATGCGGAGGCCGGGCATGGTCCGGTTAACGAGATCAACCCGAGCTGCGGCGTTGCCGTAGCGAATAAATCTGGTCGGCAGCAGGCCGCGCTCATGCAGCTCTTCGAGCGCTCGTCCGTTTTCCGGTAGGGCGCCGCTCGAGAACCGAACGACTGTGCAGTCGGACGTCGACGTTACCATCAGCCATCCTGTTGCAAAGGCCGACACGGTCCACCGGGCAAAGCTCTACCAGACGGGGGCACTTTAGTCCAAGCCGTCGTTCCCTCAGGTCCAAGACTGTTCGACGATCCTGGCTTAGTCCATTGCCAGCGAACGCGCTTTGGCGGGAAGGATATGCCAGGATTACTCGGCCGACACGCGATCGTGGTCGGTGCCGGCATCGGCGGACTCGCCGCAGCAAAGGCCTTGTCGTCGTCCTTTGAAGCCGTCACCGTGCTGGAGCGTGACGCGCTCCCTTCCGAGCCAATCGCGCGCATCGGCACGCCCCAGGCGCGACAAGTTCACGTACTGCTCAGAGGGGGCCTCGAAGCGTTGATCGACCTATTTCCGGAATTCGAAACGGAGCTTGAGCGCGCCGGCGCCGTCCGCGTACGGGTCGGCTCTCAATCTCGGCTCGAATTGCCAGGCTTCGATCCGTTTCCGCCCCGCGATCTCGGGTTCGATTATCTGTCAATGACGCGGCCTCTTCTGGAATTCGTGGTGAGGCGCCTGATCGAAAAGCAGGGCAATATTTCACTGATATCGCGTTGCCGGGTAACTCAACTCCTGGAATCGCCCGAGCGAACCGCAGTCACAGGAGTTCGTTACGACGATGCAAACGGACGAGGCACCGAGCTTGCGGCTGATTTTATCGTCGATGCATCGTCGCGTGGCACACTAACCCTCGAATTGCTGGATAGGATTCGCCTGCCGAGGCCGGAAGAGCGGCAAATCGGCATCGACCTGCACTATGCGGCGGCCAAGTTCCGGATTCCATCTTCCGCGCCCCCAGACTGGCGCACGGTGCTGCATCGACCCTCCGCCCGGAGCGGCCGCGGCGGGTTGCTTGTTCCAGTCGAGGACAACTGCTGGCAAGTCAATCTCAACCATATGCATGGCGGAGCCGTGCCTGAAAACGTCGCGGACTTCGTCGCATTTGCCAGGACGTTGCGAACCCAGACGATTTATGCCGCGATCAAGGGCGCCGTACCTATCGGTCCAATCTACCGATTCGTCTTTCCCTGCAGCGCTCGCCGGCGCTTCGAGGCGCTGGAGCGTTTTCCGGATTATCTCTTGCCGCTCGGCGACGCAATCTGCCGATTCAGTCCGGCGATCGGCCAGGGGATGAGTGTCGCCGCGCAGCAAGCCAGTGCCCTGAGAAGGCTTGTCGAAGCACGGGTTTCGGACGCACAGCCGCTCAAGGGGCTCGCGCGATCTTTCTATGCGGCTATCGATGACTTTTTGACCGCGCCGTGGGCAATGGCGGAGAGCGACTTCATCTACGAGAAGACACGCGGGCAGCGCCCGCATGATTTCCGCGAACGCATGAACTTCAACGCCGCCCTGCAGCGCCTCGCGAGCGAGGATGCAACGGTGCATCAGGTCATGAGCGAGGTGAGCCACCTCATGAAGCCGTCCAGCGCCCTGCGCGATCCCGGGATCGTCAGCCGGGTCACGGCGCTGATGGCTGCGTCGACCTAATCCGTGACTGTCATTGCCAGGAGGATATCCGATGCTCGATCTCGCCAGGCTATTGATGCTGGTTTTCGCAGCCTTCAGCCTGGTCGCAGGCAGCGCGTCCGCGGAAAAACAATACGGCCCGGGCGTGAGCGACCGCGAGATCAAGATCGGCAACATCATGCCGTACAGCGGTCCGGCATCCGCCTACGGCATCGTTGGCAAGACGATGAGTGCCTACTTCCGCATGATCAACGACAACGGCGGCATCAATGGCCGCAGGATCACCTTCATCTCCTACGATGACGCCTACAGTCCTCCTAAAACCGTAGAGCAGGCGCGAAAGTTGGTTGAAAGCGATGAGGTGCTTCTGATCTTTGCGCCGCTCGGCACCGCAACCAATGCCGCCATTCAGAAATATATGAACACCATGCGCGTGCCGCAGATATTCGTCCTGAGCGGCGCCTCACGCTGGGGCGACCCCTCGCATTTTCCGTGGACGATCGGGTTGCAGCCGAACTACCGCGCTGAAGCGCGCGTCTACGCAGCCTATATCCTTGAGCATTATCCTAACGCCAGGATAGGTGTGCTCTACCAGAACGATGATTTCGGAAGGGACTATATTCTGGGATTGAAGGACGGGCTGCGAGACAACTATGAAAGGATGGTCGTCGCCAGTACGCCCTATGAAACCAGCACACCAACGGTGGACTCGCAGGTGGTGACGATCAGGGCGGCCCGCCCCGATATTTTCCTCAATATCGCTACGCCGAAATTTGCCGCTCAGGCGATCAAGAAGATCGCCGAGCTCGATTGGCATCCTGTCCATATCGTGACGAACATATCGGTATCCGTCGGAGCAGTCTTGAGACCCGCGGGGCTCGACAACGCCAAGGGTATTCTCAGTGCCGGCTTTCAAATGGATGTAACGGATCCGCACTGGGAGAGCCATCCGGGAATGCGGCGCTTCCACGCCTTCATGGCCAAATACTATTCTGAGGCAGACCGTTCAGAGGGCGGTCCATTGATCGCCTTCAACGCATCGACCGCACTCGTGGAGGTGTTAATGCGTTGCGGCGATAATCTCACCCGCGAGAACGTTATGAAGGTGGTGGCCAGTCTCGACTTTGAGATCGACACCTTAATTCCAGGCATTCGAATAAAGACGACCCCGACGGATTTCTTTCCGATCGAACAGGTGCAAATGATGCGCTTCACTGGCGAGCATTGGCAGCTGTTCGGCCCGATATTCAATGGCCGCGCCGAGACGGTTGTACCTTCTTCGAACTAGGCACGCCTCTCGGCTTATTGGGCAGCAGTGGCTCGATCACGCGCCACTCGAAGTCCGTCAGGTCATATCGGCTCATGCCAATCCTGAATCAGAAAACCACGCTCGTGGGAATCCCTTCTATGGATTCACGACTTGGCTCTACAACGTCCGCGATCCCTCCGCCCAAGCTTTGGTGGCTTGGCAGATTTCCATCGCTCGGGCGTAGGCGGGGCGCGTCGTCGTGCGGGCGAGATAGGCACGCTCGACTGAACCCGGGGTATAGTTGCTGGTTCGCAGACCAAGCAGGAGAGCGTAGCTCACTGAAATGTCAGCAGCAGTGAACTGGTCTCCGGCGAGAAATGGACGATTTGAGAGACGCTGGACGACCAATCCCAGCCGGCTATGAAAGGTCTCTAGTGCCCAGCTTGTGACCCGGGCGTTTCGCTCTGCTTCTGGCGCGAGTGCGCGACCGACGAAGACGGCGTTCATTGGCCCAGCGAGCCCAGCCTCTCCCAAATGGAGGAATTGCAGATAGGCGGCGAAAGCCGGATCATCCGGGGCGACGGCGAGCGGGCTCGGGCCGTGGCGGGCGAGCAGGTATTCGAGGATCGCGATCGATTCGACCATGATCGTCTCGCCGTCCTGTAGCGCCGGGATAAAGCCGGCGGGGTTGATCGCAAGAAAGTCGGGATCATTCTCGACAGCGAGCAGATCGACCGGGCGCAGCCGATAAGCCACTCCCAATTCCTCGAGCAACCAAACGACACGGAACCCACGACCTTCGCCATAGACAGTGAGCATGATTGAGCGTCCTTACGTTGGCTTAAGTGCTTTAATTCGCAGGAGCGAGATTACTACACATACCGCTCGCTCGGACACGATATGCACAAGGCTCGTCGAATACTCGGCATCATGCAGCGCCGGTCCTCCTCACTTTATGGGTTCACGGCCTTAAGAGCCGAGGCGGTTGGTCGGCTGCGAACATGGCCGACTGTGATCATGTCGATCTCGATTCCTGATCGGCAAGACGCGGATCCGCGCATTTTAGAAGAATAGCGGACGTATAGCGCGGCGCGAGCCATCGTAGCCTTCCCTTGCGCTCCTCTAAATCAGCGGCGCACCGCGCCGCCCTCGTTTTGTCGAGCCAACTCCAGAAACCCGGCCATTAATCTGCGCGACGCGGAAGCCGATCACGCGAATACCAATGCCGCCGAGCGATCATATTCCTCGCGGGCGGCGTTTGCTTTGTCAGAAAAACTAGAAGTCAGTGGTTCTACGGCACTTGCCAATGATGGACCAATTTGAGCCTTCAGTTCATCATAGTGACATACGTTTAAGGTTATTTTTTTGCCCTGTACTTGTAGCGTCTATTTTTAGGTAAGTTGGGGTTTTCAAAATGAGTACCTCTCAGCAGCGCCTTGGCGGCGCCATGCGCCTTGCAGTCCTCTTCCGCGACGCAGCCAACCTCAATCTTCAATTATCCGAATTGAAAAGATTGCGCGACGAGGTCAATCAAGCACAACGATCGGACCGGAAATCGCGGTCGACAAACCATCGAAAGAGAACGACCCGACGCGCGACGATTCCGGACGGCACACGCCGGGGCCGACCACTTCCCCCTGCACACTACTCCGAGGCGTGGCCGAATAGACGAAGGACGATTCGTGGCGAATTCATCGCTGATCAAAGCCGGCCAGCCGAACATCACCCCCGGCCGGCCGAACATGCATTAGCGAACGCGCCCTCATCTGCCAATTCGCCTTCGCCACGCTATGGTGCCGGAGGGCGTACGGCTGACAGAACGCGGACTCAATGGCCAGATGACCGGCGACGCAAACCTCGAGGGTATGTGCGCTTCGCTGGTGGCTATGGCTGATGGCTGGCTTTGGAGGAAGCCGATCCTGGCAGCGTCTCAGCACTGGCGGCAGGAAGCGAAAGCTCGGCTTCCGCTTCTCGATCCAGCCGTCCTCGGCGGCCCGCCAGAGGGCCACCATACATCGAGGATCGAATACCCCCGGCATGATACAGGTCAATGTCAACACAGCCCCGTCGAACGCGGTCGTTGTTGAATTCGAGGCTACTCGCGGCTTCGGTCGCACCGCGCGCCGTCATGGAAGGCACCGCTTACGGTCTGAGCTGAACCTTCGCGTGAATTCCATTCCGCCGTTTCGGTTGCGGCAATTTCCGTTTCGAGAGCAGGGCTTTCGTGACTTGATCGCGCAGTTGGTCCAATTCGCGCAACTGAGCAATGAGATTGGCAGTGGTGTCCGTGACGGCTGCGATGCGTCGCTGAAGAGAGCTCATTTGAGACCCCCAGAACTAACACGGAAGCTACAAATGGAAGCGCAAACTTACCCTGGACGAAAGAGGGCAAGTGGCGATAGCCGGCGACATTAGGCCGCTGCGCCTCCACGAAGCCTAACGCAAAAAAGCAGTCACGAATTTAATTCCGTTTGGGAAAGAATTAGTATCGGTATTTAGTTACCGCGCTAGCCGCGGCGTCGCGACATTTATTTCGAATTAAATAAATTAAAAAAGGGCTTCCGAAGTTTGAACAAAAACTGTTCAATTGTTGTCTAAATAGAAAAAGCATTTGTCCCAGGGGATTCAGTTAGCTGGAGGCTGAACATGGAGATCCATCGAACCGAGCAATTTAACAACGCGCTGCTGCACTCGCTGAGCACAATTCAGGCGGCAAAAACACAATTCCATTTGTTCACTGCGAGTAGCCCGACGTCCACCGTATTGGTTTCGCAAATTAGACTTTGCGATGTTCTATTGGGGGAAATTGGAGCAATTAGCTGCAGCCTTCAAAGACGGATGAGGTACCGACGCATGATACGTCGGTGTTCAGTTGCCAGGGGCGGCCGTGGCAGCAGGCATCTGCCGGTCGTGTAACGGGATCCGTCAAATCGTTCGAGAGAATCGAGATAGTACTCGACGGCTCGTGATCCGCATGAACACGCTGCGATGTCGCTAGACCCCGATAAGGCACGTCACGGCTCGCGAACGGCGCCAGGACCGCATCTGTCGATAAGTTCTTCCAGCATGCGTTCCCGCACGAGCGCTCGGACCTGAGCCACTGGCGCAAGCGGCTCGGCGACGAGCTGGATCGGCTGTTAGCGGAGAGCCTGCGGTGGCACACGAGGTTGGCGCGTTACGCGGCCAAGACCTCAAGCGGGTGACGGTCGACACCACGGTGCAGCCGAAGGCCATCACCTTTCCGACCGATGCCAGGCTGCTGCATGCGGCCATCAAGGGGCTGAACCGCCTGGCGACCAAGCACGGGGTCAGCTTGCGGCAATCCTATTCTCGCGTCGCCAAGGCCGCGGCGATGATGGCGGGCCGCTACGCCTATACCAAACAGTTCAAGCGGCATCAGCGGCAGTTGCGCATCCTGCGCAGCCGGCTGGGCCGGATCATCCGCGACATCCGCCGCAAGATCGAAGGTCGGCCGGTCCTTGAGGAGGCGTTCGCACTCCCGCTTGGCCGCGCCACGCAGATCCGCTCGCAGCAGCAGCGCCAGCGCGGCTGGAAGCTCTATTCCTTCCACGCTCCAGAGGTCGAATGCATCGGCAAGGGCAAGGCCGCCGCGCCGTACGAGTTCGGCGTCAAAGCCTCCATCGTCACCAACAATCGGCCCGCCCCCGGCGGCCAGTTCGTGCTGCATGCCCGGGCGCTGCCGGACAATCCCTACGACGGCCACACCCTCCGCGATGTCATCGAAGACGGCGTCTTCGGAATAATCAAGGGCGAGCTGCGACGCCGATCCGCCATCGAGCCCGTGATCGGTCACCTGAAGGCCGAAGGCCACCTCGGCCGAGGGACGCGCTGGCGATGCCGCAAACGTCATCCTCTCCGCCGTCGGCTACAACTTCCGCCGCATCCTCGCCTGGCTGAGAATCTTTTGCGCCTCATACTGATCGCTCTATGGCGCACCTTCGCAACCCAAACCGCCACAATCCGGCTTTATTAACGGACGACTTCCGATGCCGCGTTCTGAACAGTTGCTGGCGGTACGGAGCATCAAGTTTGTCGACCGCGGGCAGCTCGTTTCTTGTGGGCCCCTTCTTCGATGTTATTGATCTTAAACTCGTCCAGTCTGTGGCCGGTCTCAAGGGCTGCAACGAGCCATCGTGGCCGTTTTCCCCTACCGGACCATGTTTCCGATGGAGCCTGCGGATTAAAGTATTTGGGTAGAACCTTCGGGTATTTGCGACGTGGCGCGCGATCTGTCATCAATAATGGGCGGGAGCTTTCGGATTCTCTGATGATTTCGACCCGATTTAATTTCGCTAAACGGTCCTCCAACGAGCGCTTTTCCGCGACGATTTTATCGGACAGTATTTTGGTAATCTCCTCGTGGAGCTGCCACAGCTCTTCGAATGGCATTGCGGCTAGGTCTGGTTTGCGCATCGCGCTCTCGTGGCTGTTCGCCTGGAAACGATTAAGATTTATTTTCGACACAAGGTCGGGGCGGCACCTGGAAATGGGCCAGTCCCTATACCGTCATGCCCGCCAGCAATCGTTCGTATCCGAAGATAGCGCCGGTTGGCGCAGCTTCGTCAAAGTCACAGAATCATTTTCTACCACTTAGAATGCAATATATAGGGATTAGTGTTTAAATTAAAGCATTGTTAATTGTTTGTCATATTTATGCCCGCCTTTTTATCGAATTTAATATTGTTTCTGGCCTGATCCTTTTTAAAGAGAAAAATGTTCGTATTTACAATGGGTTGACGGGCGTTACGGGGGCGGGAAGGTTTGCTACGTCGGAGCGGTGCTTTGAGATCGCGCGCGGAGCTGCAGAAGCATGGAGGGCGCGTGGTGAGCCTGGCCGTCGCGCAAAATGATTATCGCCGATACGGCAGCAGGTATCGAAAGTAAAGCTGAATTGGCGCTTATTCCGGGCGCGCCCATTTCTTATGGCTCTGATGGTGTCACGGTCTTAGCCTCTACAGCACCCATGAGACCCTGAAGGTTGCCACCGCGATCGCCACTCGCGTGTCGGATTATTTTCGGATCATGGAAGATATCGTCGGACTGATCGACATTCAACGGTTGCCCTAAATCTGCAGGACACGGTTTGCCTTAGACATAGGTCATCGTAGTGGGCTTAAGGTTAAATGGACCATTGCACGAATCTTTGGCAGTTCGTCGGCAAGTTCTCGGCTCGGCAAACAGCTCTTGGTAATAAATTCAGATTTCAAACCGGGAGATTTCCCCAGCATATGTGGCTAAAGGGCTTATTTGGGCATGTGCATAGCCAAAAGAAAAAGGTCAAATACTTCAATTGGCTATGAACCAGCTCCTAAACAACGATAGACGTTTCTTTAGTTTTCTTCTTCCGATGCAATCTTCCGTTGCAGGAAGGGGCATCTGGGCCACTTGCGGAATAATTGATCGAGTAATATGAGATTAATCTGTCAAAACCCGGAAACGTCAGGCGGCAGTATGTCGATGAAGAAGATCGATTTGGAAATGATGTCTGTTGATGATCTCTGGTCGCTCCATGAAGAGGTCAGCAGGATCCTGTCCTCAAGGATCACGTCGGAAAAGCGTGAACTTGAAAAGCGTTTGGCAGTGCTCAATCGTGGCCGGCGCGTTATCGAGGGCGGGGATGCCGTGCAATCCTATAACGCTAACGGTGAGGCCCGACGTAAATACCCGAAGGTCTTTCCGAAATATCGCAATCCTCAGACGCCGCACGAAACATGGTCGGGCCGCGGGAAGCAACCACGTTGGCTGGCCGCTGCGATAAAAACCGGTCGCAAGATGGAAGATTTTGTGATTAGCGAAGCGGGCGGGTCGAAGAGCCGGCGCCAGAGGAAGTGAAGTCGGATCTTGTGCAGTTTTTTGTTTGCTTCGCGATCTGCGGCGCGGCACGAGCTGCATTTCTTGGAGCATAGCGCCGATTGCTGATCGGCGCCGATGCTCTGCCTCCAATAATCTAGTGCTCAACTCCGCCAGAACGCGATCGAATTCTGACTATGGGAGGAGGGGCGGTTGCCGTCCATGTTACGCGTTGATGTTTCGTCGGCCGTGCAATAATCGGACGTGGCTGGGCGCATTGTTCCGATCATACGGTCAGTCCCACCGAGTAGGCCGAGAAGTACGCTTTGCAGTCGGCGGCAGGTGGGGACGTCTCCGGGAAGACTTTTTTGCTTGGCGAACGGCGCCGCTCTGCAATTTAATTCCCCGGCAGCACCAGCGAGGAATATGAATTAATCGAGATTATTAGCCATTAGCCGAGTTTTTACATTTATGCAGCTCGACTGCGATTATCGATCCACCAAACGAACCCTTCGATCCGCTTGTGACCCGGACGGGCCGACCGCCGGCCACTTGATCCCGTACCAGAATTTCGAGTTGGTGGCTGACTGTATCTTGAGCCAATGATAGTCCGTGCTCTGCCAAGGGCGGATCACTTCAATTAGATCGTCCATTACGAGGTCGCCCTTTGTCGTTACAACGACAAGAACGAGATGCCCAATTCCTGATGCGGTCTTGACCACCGACAGCCGCAAGGCTCGCGAGGGCAAACCGTTCTCAAGGAGCTCGTGCCGCTTGGTGACGGCGTAGTCGTTGCAGTCTCCCATCTCCGGGGCGATCGTCCAACCATCCCCAAGATTCGGGCCATAGCTCTTGGGTATCGGAATGATGGACATGTTGACGCCGTGATTGACACGCTTCAGCAATTCCCAGGTCTTTGCGTTGAGCTCGATACGTTCGTTTTCCGTCGGGTCTGATTTGCAATCGGAAGGATAACGAAGACAAAAACGAACGTGCTGGAACGGAGCTAATGTGGGCGAAGCTTCCATAATCGGCGTCAGCAGGCTCGAATCTTGGGGAGATCGGCTGCGCGTGTCGGCGCTGCTGCCTGCGGAAAGCCCGCCGACAAACATCGCCAAGCATATCGACGAAAGGCATCGCGCCATGAACAACCCGTGATCGAGGCTACGAGCATCTTCCGGCAAAGTGGAATTCAGTTTGCTGCAGGAAAATGCGCTATTTAAGTCATCTGCGCGTAGTCTGGCCACCGATCCACACCGGACACTCGCTAGTAGGCATTACGACCGTATAATATCTCAAGAGGCGTCTGGAGCAGAATCGTGAAGTCAAGCTTGAGACTCCAATTGTCGATATACCAAAGATCAAATCCGACACGTTGTTCGATCGACTCAGCAGTGGGAGTTGGTCCCCTGCACCCGTTCACTTGCGCCCATCCGGTCAGTCCTGGCTTTACACGGCGCCGGAACGCGTAATTGCGAACGATCTTGTCAAACTGATTGTCATGGGCCAGCGCATGAGGGCGTGGCCCCACCAGAGACATGCTGCCTTCCAGAACGTTGAGCAATTGTGGTAACTCATCGATGCTTGTCCTGCGCAGCAACGCCCCCAGGTGCGTCACCCTTTCGTCGGCAAGCTGAGCTTGCATGATCGAAGGCCCGTCCTCGAGGACCGACATCGTTCGAAATTTGTAAATCTGGAAGCATTTGCCGTTAAAGCCGCAGCGTTTCTGCCTGAACAGGACGGGTCCTGGCGAGTCAAGTTTAATGGCAACTGCCACAAGCGCGAGCAGCGGCAGCAGGGCCGTCAAGGCTATCCCAGTAAACAGGACGTCTATGCATCGCTTTGCGGCTTGTTCGATTGAAGTTAGTGGGCCGCGCTGCAACTCCACACAAATGGCATTACCGAGCTCACGGTAAGGTCGCCTGAATATCTCTGAGGCTGTTCCGAGGGGAACGAAGCTGACCGGGAATGGCAGAACCCTCAACTCGGCGACAAGAGTGCGTAATTCGGACCAACGGCGCGGATCCGCACCAACCACAATTTCTTCGACGTCAGAGCCTCGAACGTACTCGACCACGCTAGGGGCGACGCTTTGCCGATCACAGGAATCCGCAGTTGGACGTGGAAAAAGAAAGTTTCTCTTCACACAAAAGCCGAGGCCTGTAAGAGACTGAATCAAGCTGGCATCGCCCTCTTCCGAATCGTCGGTAATCAAGACGATGTTGCGACCGGAGAATCGTTTCCCGGCAAGGCCTCTTGCCAGTAGACTTCTCAGGATGCGCCGATGCGCGATCATGGCTATGAGACCGAGCGTGGCGAAGAGCACGCTGGTGCCGCGCGAGATTTCACTTCCGATCTTCAGCGCGAATACCGTCCCGGCGAGCAGAAGGAATACACTCATCCAGGTCAGGCAGACCGCGCGTATTTGATTGCGCAGCAGCAGTAGTTCGGTAGGTCTGTACATTCCGCGGATTTTCATCAACGAAATGAACAGGGCCGAGACGAGAATTGCCGAACCGAGATACTTGCTGACGTCGCCAGGCGTCCCTGAGTCCTGAAGGTGATATGAAATGCCGGAAAGCACGCTGACCAAAACGATCGTTGCGAGGTCAGTCACGATCGCGAGCGGTTCTACGGAATCGTAACGGATCGGCCATTTGCGACCTCCCTGCGGCTGTCCCTCTAAACTGCGAGCGAACGCGCCGTCCGACAGGTCAACGCCTGCGGACCGTTTCACGGAAGTCATAGGAGGTGCGTGGGTGTGCAACATAATAAAATGAAATAATGAGTTAATATTTAAATCAATATACGATGCCGTTGGTTAATTTTGCAAGAGATATAATATTTTGATTATATTTTCCAGATTTAAGGCGTCGGTAACATTTCCCTCCTAGCCTCCGGAGCTGCAGCTGAGGAGGAAAACGCCTTGATATCGGTGGTCGTATTTCACTTTCTCGCCGGGTCGGTTGCGGGAACTATCTTTGCGGTGCGGACGCTTTTGACCCTGGTGGCCCTCGTCTTGATCGAGTGCGTCGGGGTGACGATCGCCTTGGGCCTTTCGATCGGGCTTTGGTCGGTGGGGGGCCTGATCGCGATTCAGGTGGGCTATCTCGGAGGTATCTATCTCCGCAATATGCTGGAACTTGCGGGTATCGCCGAACCCTACGTTCGGCCCCGCCATCGCTACTAGTATTTAACCGCATGGGATTGTGGGCGAGGGCGCGCTTTCACGGGCGGTGGCGGGCTCGCCGGCATTTAGCGCATACGACGCCGAGAGATAGCCCGGGCGTTTTCATTCTGCCGCTACCTGCCCGTAGTGGACATAATGCTCGTTGTCATAATAGCCGCCATGATAGTTATCGTAGCGTTTAATTGCCTTCATATCCGTCTTGTTGAGCACTGTACCGGCCAAAGCCTCGTATACGTCTGGAGCGGCGCGAAGCGCGTGCCGGACGACATCGGTTGTAGTTCGCCCCCATTCAACGACCAGAATGAATTGGTCAATCAGCGGCGTTATTACACGGGCATCGACAATCGGTACGAGTGGAGGAAGATCGACAATAACGTAGTCATAGGTCGCGCGCAGTTCGCCGAATAGTGTCCTGGTTTGCTCGGCACCGAGCATTTCGCTGGTATGAAAAAGCGGCGCCCTCTTCGCTCCCGGCAGAAAGGTCAGATTTATCTTTGGGTCGCGCCAGACCGTTTCTTCCAAGGAACTGGTGCCAAACAAGACATCGACGATGCCGGCGCTGGCGTTCGGTGCAAGATTGGAGGACAGCGACGGGTTCCTGAGATCGCAGTCAACGACGATGACCCGTTTGCCCGCATGAGCAATAAGCTGGGCCAGCGAAGCTGCGATGGTGGATTTTCCCTCATTGGGAAGAGCCGAGGTTATGCCGATAACTTTATTTGAGGTCTTCGTTGGATCTAAATCGATCGCAAGCTTTAACGAACGAATCGATTCTGCGAACCGGGACAATGGCATGGCGGTGGCGGCCCAGCACATTGCCGAGCTTCTGGAAAGCGTTCTTTGACCGAATTCCTGGTCGACTTGAACTGCGGTGCGAGGCGATGACTTTTTCAGTCCGGAATCTCTCAGCAGGGGCACCAGCGACAAACACGGCAATTGCAACGTCGCTTCGATCTGCGCGGTCGTTCGAAAACCACGATCCATAAGGTCTCTGAGAAATCCAAGGGCGGTGCCCAGCGCAATCCCGCCAAACATGCCTATCGCAAATATAAGTCCGGTCTTGGGTTTGCTCTTGGCTTGCGGCGGCGCAGCAGGCGAGATCACCCGGGCATCCGATATCGGAAATGACTCCTGCTGAAGCGACCCCATATACCGCTGCAGGAAGCTCTCATAGAGGGCGCGATACTCCTTGGCGCTGCTCTCAAGCTCGCGGATGCCCAGGTCAGCAGAATTCGTCGTTCGTGACTGTGATACGGCCAGCGCTACCTGCTTTTCGATTTCTTGCTGTCGCTGCTTGGCCACCTCGAAGTCGCTCCTGCTGATCGCGGCGAGCCGACGCACTTCGTCCAACATCGATGTCCGGATACCTTTCATCGTAGTGCGTATAGCGACGACAGCCAAATGATCTGCTCCATACTTGGTTGTATACTCGTATTCTCGTGTCGCGTATTCGAGATACTGCTGGCGAAGGTTAGTGATGACCGAATTGTTCTGGCCGTCCGACCCGGGTGCATCAAGGCTGCCGATCGACAGCGAGTCTGCCGTATTCGAGGCAAGTACTTTTTCGAGCCGATTCAGTCGCGCCGCCGCTTCCGACGTCTGGGCGCGGACAGCGCCCAGACGGGTGGTAAGCTCGGTCACCTGCTGCTCGTCCATAAGCTTTCCGCCAGCGGCAACAATATTGTTCTTGGCCTTAAGCTCGTTGACTGCACGTTCGGCTGTCAGGGCCTGGTTCCCCAATTCCTTCAGACGGTCCTGCAGCCAAGCCGTTGCGGTGCGATTGGCCTCCAATTTCGTGTTAAGCTGGTCAGCGATATAGGTGTTAGCAACTGCATTCGCGATCTCCGCGGATCGCTCGGCGCTGCTGGCGCTGAAGCCGATCTCGACCACCATGCTGAAACCAACCCGGGCGGCCGTCAATCGCTCGTCAAATGCGGCAACGAGCCGGTCTGTCGGGTCGACCTGACGACCCGATGGCGTGCTGCCGAACCATTTCCGGATGACCGAACGCCATGATGGACCTGGCTCTTTGAAATCTGGATCATCGGCAAGCTTGAGCTGATTGATGACCGAAGCCGCAATGGCCTTCGACTTCAACACCTGGATCTGCGACTCGAGTTGGGGGGAGCCAATCGGCGTTTCAGCCAGAACGGACTGCTGCTCAATGAATTGAGACTTCGGATTCCCGAGCAGGACGTTGACTTGCGCCGTGTATGTCGGCGGGGTGATACGCAGATAGATCACGCTCGCTGTGAACGCGAGCGCCGCAGTGAGAACAATTAGCGCATACCGCCGCCTCAGAAAACCCAGCGCGGGGTTGACGAGTCCGCCAAAGCCGTTTTCCTCAGCGCGTACCGATGGCATGGAGCTGTCCAGCAGCGCGCGCGCTCTGTCATTCTGCAGCATATTTCTCTGAAGCATCGAGCGGCCTCATCTGCATTGCGAAATTCCCGAACAGCTCCGGCGAAACTTCCGAAATACGACAAAATGCATGTTGCCATGCTGGAACCAGGCGGAGCCCTGAAGCAGATTACGAATTATTTTGCATTTAACACCAATCCAATTGATAAAGAAAGTGGTTGCCCAAATTAAATAGGATGGTTTAAATTGGCGTGAATTGTTATACTGACGGAACTTTCAGCGAGTGGCTTGAAATCCGCCAGTATTTACCCCTTTCGTAAGGATATATTCCAGTCGCTTTTGCTACTGCGGGTAGATCGGTGGATTCTTCAGGAGGCGACGAGGCGTTTAATTCAATTTTTGATTAAGGTTATTGCTGGATGGGTAAAGGCCGGCTGCGGATGAAATTGCGCCAACGAGGCTAGACGATGAGTTTGTTGTCTGAAATCTCCCCGCGCCCCCGCGCCGACGACGGCAACGTTTTTCCCACTGATGAAGGAACGCGCGTGCAACTGGACGTACATTCCTTGGAAATTCCCGATGTCAAGCTCATCAGGACGCCGCGATTTTCCGACGCGCGGGGATACTTTTGCGAGACATTCCAGCGGGCGGACTTTGCCGCCAAAGGGCTTGATTACAATTTTCTCCAGGACAACCAGTCGAGCTCGGATCGGCCGGGAACCATTCGCGGCATGCACTTTCAACGACCGCCTTTCGCTCAGACGAAGCTGGTTCGTGTGCTGCGCGGGAGCATTTTCGATGTGGCTGTCGACCTTCGCCGTTCGTCACCAAGCTTTGGGAAGCATATTGCCGTAGAGCTGAGCAGTGAGGGTAACGAGCAACTCCTCATTCCCGCCGGCTTTGCCCACGGCTTTTGCACGCTCGAGCCCAATACGGTCGTTTTCTATAAGGTCGATCAGGTCTATTCGCAGGCTCATGACGGCGGCGTCAATTGGGTCGACTCCGCATTGGGGATTGAATGGCCCGTTGCTTCAGCGGCAGCGATCTTGTCTGAGAAAGATCGCGGACTGCCGATGCTCGCTGATCTCGGCCTGGTTTTCGAATAACAGGGGAGAATGGCCTGATGCGTGTGTTGGTGACAGGCGGGGCAGGCTTCATCGGTTCGGCGGTCTGCCGTCGCCTCGTGCTGGCTCACAGGAGCGCCGTCATCAATATCGACAAGCTCACTTATGCGGCCAACCTTCATTCGCTGGACGAGCTCGCTGGAGAGCCGGCCTACGCATTCGAGCAGGTGGACATCTGCGACCGTGCGGGCGTGGAGCGTGTCTTCGCGAATTACGAGCCGGATGCAATTATTCATCTCGCGGCCGAAAGTCACGTCGATCGTTCGATTACCGGTCCGTCGGCCTTCATCAACACGAACATCGTTGGGACATATAACTTACTCGAGGCAGCGCGAAAATATTACGACCGCCTAACGTTCGAAAGACGCCGCATGTTTCGCTTTGTCCATGTCTCTACCGATGAGGTCTATGGCTCACTTGGTGCCACCGGTCTGTTTTGTGAAGACACGCCCTACCGACCGAGTTCACCTTATTCGGCCAGCAAGGCTGCTTCCGACCATCTCGCGCATGCCTGGTTCAAGACATACGACTTGCCAGTCATCATCTCGAATTGCTCGAACAATTACGGTCCGTACCAATTTCCAGAGAAACTCATTCCATTGACCATCCTGAACGCTATCGAGGGCAAACCGCTGCCAGTATACGGCAGCGGTTCCAACGTACGTGACTGGTTGTACGTCGATGATCACGCCGATGCTCTCGTAAGTCTGCTGACGCAGGGGCAGCCTGGAGAGAAATACAATTTCGGCGGCAACAGCGAACGAAGTAATCTCGACGTCGTCGAACTCATTTGCGACGTTCTGGACCAGTTGGTTCCAGGGAGGGCAAGCACGCGATCGCTCATTACCTTTGTGAACGATCGGCCCGGACACGATCTGCGGTACGCGATCGATGCATCAAAGGCGCATCACGAACTGGGGTGGAAACCGACCAAGACCTTCGAAGAGGGTATAGCGCAGACAGTGCAATGGTATCTCGAAAGCCGGGCGTGGTGGGAAGTGCCGCGCTTCAATGTCTATGGCGGAACGCGGCTTGGGCTCCCTGAAATGCAGCACTGAGGTTGAAAATGGCGGAACAGCCGGTCCTCGTCGCAGGCAAAAGCGGTCAGTTGGCTCGATGTCTTCATGATTCAGCCATCCTGCACAACGTGCCGATAGTGGTGGTCGGCCGGCCCGAACTTGATCTTGAAAAAGGAGAAGGGATCAATCGCGTGATGGCCGCGGTCGAACCGTCGGCAATCGTCAATGCAGCGGCCTATACGGCGGTCGACCAAGCTGAAGCGGAATCAGGACGCTCGTTCAGGGTAAATTGCGGTGGAGCGGCGCTGCTTGCCGATGCGGCAACACGACGTGGCATCCCCTTCATCCATATCTCGACAGACTACGTTTTCGACGGCAGCAAACAGTCGCCGTATCGTGAGGACGACGCCCCGGCTCCACTGAACGTTTATGGCTCTTCGAAACTTGCGGGCGAAGCAGCAGTACTCAAGGTCTGTCCGGGCGCCGTCGTGATACGCACCTCGTGGGTCTACAGTCCCTACGGCAACAATTTCGTACGCACGATGCTGCGGCTGTCCGAAACGCAACCAGTGGTGCGGATTGTGGACGACCAGCGGGGGACGCCCACGTCCGCCGTAGATCTGGCTGCTGCCGTCCTGGCGATCGTCGCGCGGCTTCGGTCGGCCAAAGGCTCTGGAGACGCCGGAATTTATCACCTCGCCGGTGAAGGTGAAACGAATTGGCATGGATTTGCGGCTGCTATCTTCGCGAGCCTCGCCCGTCGTGGCCGACGTATCCCGAGATTGCAAGCCGTCACCACGGTAGAATATCCAACTCTAGCTCGGCGTCCCAAAAATTCTTGCTTGGACACATCCAAGGCGGAGCGCGTCTTTGGCGTTCGGCTTCCTCCCTGGCGACCTTCACTTGAAAAGTGTCTCGACCAGCTGGAAATGCCAAAGGAATTGCGCGCATGCTGAAAGGGATCGTACTCGCGGGAGGCAGTGGAACGAGGCTTTACCCGATCACACGAGGTGTGAGCAAGCAGTTGCTGCCGATTTACGACAAGCCGATGATTTATTATCCGCTGTCGACCTTGATGTTGGCAGGTATCCGCGACATTCTCATTATCACCACGCCAGCGGATCGTTCTCAGTTCGAACGGCTGCTCGGCGATGGCAACCAATGGGGCATTCATCTCACTTATGTAGAGCAGCCCAAACCCGGAGGGCTTGCCGAAGCCTTTATTATCGGGGCCGACTTTATCGGAAGCGATCGGGTGGCCATGGTGCTGGGGGACAACATCTTCTTTGGTCACGGGCTATCCGAGCTCCTTTCCAGGGCCGCTACGAACCAGCAGGGAGCGACGGTATTCGCATATCATGTCAGGGATCCCGAACGGTACGGCGTCGTCACGTTCGACGAGAACGACCGGCCTATGCGCATAGAAGAGAAACCGACGCGCCCGAGTTCGAACTGGGCAATCACAGGCCTGTATTTTTTTGACAACGACGTTGTGCGCTACGCGTCAGAGGTCAGGCCGTCGGCGAGAGGCGAACTGGAGATAACCGACTTGCAGACGTGTTATCTGTCCGCCGGCAAACTTCGTGTGGAGCGCATGGGACGAGGATTTGCGTGGCTCGATACCGGAACCTTTGAATCGCTGATCGATGCCGCAAGTTTCGTCCAGACGCTCGAAATGCGGCAGGGCATGAAGGTTGCGTGCCTTGAGGAGATCGCATTCCGGCTCGGGTTCATCGATCGTGACCAGGTGATGGTCCTTGCCAAATCATTGGAGAAAAGTGGCTACGGAAATTACCTCGTCGACGTCATTCGGACAATTGACGGAGCGGTCTACAGTTGCGCCCCACGATCCGGGGCAAACTGATTTATCCCGCAGCTGCCCTTTGAATTAATGAACGATGCTGGCGAACTGCGCACTTCGAAGTGGCTTGGTGTGGCTCAGGTGCCACGAAATTCACCTTTGGTGAAATACGCTCGGAGCGGCCTCCGACTCTGAATGTCGCGATGCCCGAACTTCCAATATCAAGGTGTCGGAGATCTTTTCGACGTAATGTTCCTCAGCTCAAAGCCATGCCGTGACTAAATAGGCATTCAGCAGGGCGCTATGGGCGGCCGCAGGACTCTAACTGGTATTCCTGAAAACTGGCGGGGGTTTCCTGCGCAAGATCTCGGAACGCTGTTGACGGGAAGTGCTGCTCAAGCCAAGGCGGAGCGTAGAGACTTGTATGAGTTCGCCACGCCATTAAGGCCGCAGTTGGAAAGTTAGATTGTATCGATGGCGTACAGGTGTACTCCTTTTACCGCTCTCCCTGATGGATCATCCATCCTCGCAAACTCCAGCGACCAGCGAAATGCCGTCGGCGTCGAACATGCAATCGAAGGGCCGACAGGAACGGTGAGACAGGCGGTCGGATTTTTGAAAATGCTATCAAAGATCGTTCTATACAAATACCCTTCTTTCGAGGATGGTGTTTGCTGCGGAAATCGCTGTGCAACGTCTGCCATCATCTCATCCGTGACCTTTTCCTCCGCATCATGTTTCAAGCAGTCGACCCAGCCGTATCCCACGCCGTCGGAAAATTGCTCTTTCTGACGCCACAGGATCTCCTCAGGGAGAAGATCTCGGAAAGCCTCGCGTAAAATCCTCTTCTCGATCTTGTTGCCCGGGCACATCTTATATGCCGGGTCTATTGACATCGCGTAGTCAAGAAACTCCTTGTCCAAGAAGGGCACGCGCGTCTCGAGTCCCCAGGCAGCTGTCGCCTTATTTGCGCGACAGCAATCATACTTGCTGAGTGCGCTGAGCTTTCGCACGGTCTCCTCGTGAAACTCCTTTGGTGTCGGAGCCATGTGGAAATACAGGTAGCCCCCGAACACCTCATCCGCGCCTTCTCCCGAGAGCACCATTTTGATGCCCATCGATTTTATCTTACGCGCCATGAGGTACATCGGCGTGGCCGCTCGGATAGACGTAACGTCAAAGGTCTCTAGATGGCGAATGACGTCGCCTACAGCGTCGAGTCCCTCCTGTATCGTGAAGACGATCTCATGATGGACCGTACCGATATGCGCCGCTACTTTACGTGCATACCTCATGTCCGGCGAACCCTCCAGCCCGACCGAAAATGAGTGCAACCGTGGCCACCATGCTTCTTCGGTCTCTCCCGATTCTATCCTTTTGAACCGGTGCTGTGCTGCGATTGCAGCTATGAGCGAGGAGTCGAGACCGCCCGATATGAGCACGCCATATGGGACATCGCACATCAATTGCTGCTTGACTGCTGCCTCAAGTGCAGATCGCAATCTTTTCAAGGAGACTTTTTCCGTAGGCACGGTGCGAGCCCACGCAGGATCGTACCATTTGACGAACCTTTTTTCGTTCCCCGTATAATAGTGTCCCGGCGGAAACTCTTGGACTGACTCGCATACCCAGTCTAGAGCCTTCATCTCGCTCGCCACGTAGGTCGTGCCGTCGCTGCCCCATCCTATGTAAAGAGGAACGATGCCTACGTGGTCTCGTGCCATGAAGAAGTCATGCGTCTCCTCGTCGAAGAGAGCGAATGCGAAAATCCCGCTGAGCATTTCGCACAGCGCAGGCCCATACTCATCGTAGAGGTACAGAATAATCTCACAATCTGATTTCGTCTTCCATGCGTGGGGCCGCTTCAGCTTTTCGCGCAGCGCAACATGATTGTAAATCTCGCCGTTTACCGCCAGTGCGCGGCCAGCAGTGACATCGAGAAGGGGTTGCGCACCGTGCTCCACGTCAACAATGGAGAGTCGCTCGTGGGCGAGTACTGCGCAGTCGTTCGCGTATATTCCGCTCCAGTCCGGTCCACGATGTCTGATCGTCTTCGCCATTTCTAGCGCGCGGGTGCGCACAGACTCGAGCGGTTCCTCGAACTCAAAAATCCCGACAAAGCCGCACAAAGCAATCCCTCGCTGTCTTTTGATTATTACCGGCAGTTTCTCCGCCGAACATTCCGATTTAATTTACGCCGAACTAGACATTATCTACGAAACCAAGGATTTGAACCGGTTTCCTATTGTTTATCAACACATTAGGTCGTTAAAGGCCACCATCGAAAGGTCGCTCTTTTTGATAGGAGTTAATCCTGCCTCGCGTTAAATATTAACAAGCCTTGCAAATATTCATACAATACATTGATCTGTTTTTACAACAAGCCTGATTGATGGAAGACCGTTGGGCCATGCCGTCTCAACAGAACTGCATCATGGCCACCGTTCGCCGCTGTGGTCGGAGCCCAGTGCTCTTCGGCCAATTTCCCGGTGGATCGAGAAATCAATCGAACGGCCTGATCAAGGCAATCAGCGACTAGGAGGGAAGAAAGGCCAGCGCTACCAGATGTGTGGAAATACAAAATCTGAGTTTAACGACCCGACCGCTGCGCAAGGTTGCCTCCTGAGCAGTGAGATCGATTTCGACGTCTTGATGGCCAAGGAACGCATGGTCTAGCGGATAGACTGCTTTGTAGGCAGCCTCCTTCGCTACGAAGAACAATCGACCTCGATAGGGATCAGATTCGATCCTTGCTCGTTCTCGCGGCGTTGTCACGAGGTGTAGCAAATCGGCTGATAGAATTTCGGCGGGCTCTACATCTATACCCACGCCCTCCAGGTTTTCAGAAGTGCCAATCGCGGCAACGGCGACCCGGGAATCATGCGCAAGAGAGCCTACAATACCTGTGGGCCAGATCGGCGCGCCTCCGTGCGACTTCGGCAGGGCCGTCATTTCGTGTCCCAACCGATGGAGGAGGGCCCGTGCAACTATACGAGCGGCTCCGCTAGCGCGTCGTACTCGAACTGCGCTGCGCTCAAATGCACTTGCCTCCTCGGGCAACAGCGCATGCTCATCACCGGCAGTTATTAGTCGATGGCCAATAATTATGCCGGGCGGCGCGAGGGTACGTAGAGAGAGCCCAAGTTCCTGGTCGTGAGCTAATGCCATCGTACCGTAACCTGATCCTGTTTTTATGCAGTGGAATGCGATGAGCGTGCAGCCGCTTCTATGCGTCCACTTTCTCCACCCAGATTGCGCAAGCAAATGGTGTTATCATGCAGTCAAGTGTGCCGACCACCGGAAAGTTGGAAAGGTACTCTTGCCAAAAGCGCTGGCGATGCGGCATCGTAGCATCCGAGAGGGTGCGTCAGAGATTCCGCTGGGGGCTACCTTTGTGATTGGTGCGAGATCGTCGGAAGCTCAGCTGCCACGGCTGTAATTCGAGACCGAACCATGACATCACTACGGTACAATTCCCCTAGATGACCGACGAGACAAGCCTCTTTCGGAAGACGGTTCGCCGGCTTATGCAAATGGAGCTTGCGCCCCACAATGCCAACGGTGCCTTGAAGAAGCTCCGAATCCATCTCGGCCGCGTCATCCGCGACATTGCCCGCAAGATCGAGGGCCGTACCGACTTGCTTGGTGAGATTGTCCTTGGCGCATGCTGGCGCTGGCGCGACGGGTGCTCGACCAGAAGCAGCACCAGAGCGGACCGAAGGTCTATTCGCTGCATGCGCCCGAGGTCGAATGCATCGGCAAGGGCAAGGCGCACCGGCCCTACGAGTTCGGCGTCAAGGTCTCGGTCGCCACGACGCTATCGCGCGCCAAGGGTGGTCAGTTCGTCACCCACGCGAAGTCGCTGCCCGGCAATCCCTATGATGGCCATACGCTCAAAACCGTCATCCCGGAGATGGAAGCGCTGATCGGCAACATCATCGAGCGCCTCCTCGGCGACAAAGGCTACCGCGGCCACAATGCACCACCAGAATACAAGTTCAGGGTGTTCACATCAGGCCAGAAGCGGCGGGTGACCCCGCAGATCAAGCGCGAGCTGCGCCGACGAACCGGTGATCGGCCACCTCAAGTCCGATCATCGAATGGGCCGAAACTATCTCTGGCGCCGCCAAGGCGACGCCATCAATGCCGTCCTCGCCGCTGCTGGCTACAACTTCCGGCGTCTCATCCGCTGGCTGCAGCTCTTGTTGCGCCAAATCCTCGTTCGGCTCAACCTCCGACTTCAGTTCGTCCCAAGCTGAAGTCCGGGTTCTTCACGGACGACTATTTGTGGACAATTGCATTCAGCAATTTATCGATGGTCGACTCGATTCCGTTACAACTACACGGCGGGTATGGTTATATGCAGGAATCGCCGATTGCGCTCATGTGGGCCGATAGTCGCGTGCAGCGCATCTACGGAGGCGCCAACGCGGTTCTGAAAGAAGTAGTAGGCTCCTCACTGCGCATTCCGGTGAAGGCGACCATGGATTCCGACGCATGGCGACCACTTGATCCGGTCGATGACGACCAGGGCGGCGCATGAGCGAGATGGCGCCGTTGGATGCAGGTTTTGATCTCAGTATTC